>NZWK01000044.1 GCA_002701625.1 Chloroflexota bacterium | reverse complement strand
CGCTCCGCCCGCTGTTTTTCTGCAATCTCTTCCGCTTGATAGGCTTCCTCTTCTGCTCGGGCAACAGTCACACGCTCAGCCGCATTCGCAGCTCGTTCAGCCTCAGCCTCAGCCTGCCGCCTATTTGAGTTTGAGTTTGCGACTGTTACCTCAGCTGAGTTCTCACCTTCGGTAGCCGTCGCATTTGCTGCGGCGACCTGAATTCGCTGTTCTCGTTCAGCTTCGGCTCGTCCTATTTCACCGTCTCGCTCACGTTGCGCGACTTGTACTTTTGCGTCGTTAATAGCTCGCGCTGCCGCCTGTTGTCCAAGTGCATCGATGTAACCTGATTCATCAGTTACGTCTTGAATATTTACGTTGATAAGCCGAAGTCCTACTTTGCTTAGTTCGACTTCTAGAGATTCAGTTATGTTATCGACCAGTTTTTCACGGTCAGTGTTGATATCTTCAATGGGCATCGTGGCAATCACGACCCTCATCTGACCAAATATGATATCCCGAGCAAGCTCTTCAATTTCTTCCAATCGAAGGGCAAGTAATCTCTCCGCCGCGTTTTGAATAACCTCATGTTCGGTAGAAATACCGACGGTGAAGGTGGCTGGCGTATTGACCCGGATATTTTGCTGCGAAAGAGCTCCTTCGAGCCGAATTTCAATCGGAAGCGGTGTGAGGTCGAGATATTGATAGTCTTGGATGATCGGCCATACAAGCTTTCCACCACCATGAATTGTGAGTGCTGACTGGTCTCCGCCAATCATCCCATAGACCACTAGGATTTTGTCTGATGGACACCGCTTGTAAATTATGGCGAACATGATAAGTGTGATTAGCAGTAGAGCAACTACAACTCCGACGATAATGATCAGCATTTTTGAGTCCACCTAACTAGCTACGCGGTATAACGTATTTTCATTCCTTTTCAATCATAGCTGATTACATGGAGAAATCGACTTTAAATAGTAAATGTCTCTTGATGATTCCCAGGCATAGATGCTCTGCTCGAAGGGAGTAGCGGTGTTACCCCATACTCGCGTTCAAGATTAGTTTTATGAGTTGTTTTGACTTTGCCTCGTATCCGACTCGGCAGTTTGCGTCAGCTGATATTCGGCGTTCATCTACCAGCGTGAGTCCACGGGTGTAAATACCTTCCGTTTCCACACGCACATTCCGGTCAGTCAACGTGAATAATTCAGGATGGCTGACTGCCAGTATCGCGCACGGGTCATGCATCGGAACGGTCTTGGACAGATTTCCTGAATGTATGAGAGTTTGATACGAGAGCAGTAGTTCAGCAACTGCGCAACTGACAATAGTGTTTCGACGGGCTAAACGCTTTGACTCGGAGAGTCCCATCTGCACTTGGTGGGTAAGGTTAAGTCCAATCATATTGAGTTTAATACCTGATGAAAACACGACCGAAGCGGCTTCTGGATCTGCAAATATATTGAACTCAGCCGCTGCAGTGACGTTTCCGATCCCGCGTGCGCTTCCTCCCATAATAGTGAGGGCGGCTATCTGATGAACTATATTCGGCTCACGCTCAATCGCGTGAGCGATGTTGGTCAGGGGACCTAACGCCACTATATGTAATTCTTCATGACTATTGAGCGAATCAATTATATAAGCAGGAGCGTCATCTGAAGAGATGTCCTTTGTGGGTGTTGGCAGTGTCAGGGTGCCTAGTCCACCGTCACCATGCACGTGTTTTGCTGTAACGACCTCTCCTCGGAGTGGATGAGCCGCACCTGCATGAACTGGTACGTCTAGTTTGAGAAGTTCGCAGAGCGCCAAGGTATTTCTTGTGGTTGATTCGAGAGGCACGTTTCCAGCCACAGTCGTTATGCCGAGTATTTCGGTGTATTTGGCGGCCGTTACCAGCGCAATTGCATCATCGATACCAGGGTCACAGTCTATTAGAACTTGAGGTTTTCGTTTCTTGACAGAGTGTCTAAACATTCATAAATGGTAAACGAATCGCTGTTTTCTCGTTGCGTGCACACACGAGTCGTGTAACCCCGTATTCTTAGCCGATGACTGATCCAAATCGGGATGTGACACCAGGCCTGCAACAAGGCATGTTTGATGCAGAATCAGCTGTGCGGCGCAATCCAAATGTGCCACTTGCTGCTCGTATTAGACCTGAACAGCTAAGTGATGTTCAGGGGCACAGAGACCTTTTAGGTCAGGGAGGGGCTCTCTCCTTTTTTATCGAGCAGGGGGGAGCTCAGTCGCTAATCCTTTGGGGTCCACCCGGCTCGGGTAAAACAACATTGGCATCGATTGTTGCATCTGTAACCGAGGCACACTTTGTGACATTGTCAGCAGTGACGAACAATATTGCTGATTTACGGGAAGAAATTTCAAATGCTGAAAAGAGGATCTCCGTGGGAGGACATCGGACGATACTTTTTATTGATGAGCTTCACCGCTTTAATCGAGCTCAGCAGGACGGATTACTGCCACACGTCGAAGCTGGCACCATCACACTTTTAGGTGCTACGACAGAGAATCCATCGTTTTACTTGGTTGCTCCGTTGCTCTCTCGCTGTAGGGTATTCCAGCTATCAAGCCTTGCAGAGGAAGATCTGCTTTCAATACTTCGAGACGCCATAGAACGTGATGCGAGTTTACGAGGCTCGCTTGNGATCGATGATGATGAACTTCTAGTGATTGCCAGTTTTGCATCAGGAGATGCCCGAGTGGCACTCAACACACTTGAGGCCGTTCACGGAATTGTGATGAAGCGTGGTGATCATGATTCTATTCGTAAGATAGAAATGACTGATATTCAAGCTGCAATACAGGCACCAACTATGCTCTACGACAGGCGAGGTGANTACCATTACGACACGATCTCTGCATTTATTAAGTCTATGNGGGCATCAGATCCAGACAGTGCATTGTACTGGCTNGCCCGCATGCTTGAGGCCGGTGAAGATCCTCAATTTATTTCACGGCGTTTGGTGATATTCGCAAGTGAGGATGTCGGATTNGGTGATCCAACTGCGCTATCGATGGCGGTAGCCACTCAGCAGGCGACGCATTTCATTGGTATGCCAGAGGCCAGACTTCCTTTGGCGGAAGCGACAGTGCANCTGTCGCTGGCAAAAAAATCTAACAGTACTTATCAGGCATATCGCCGCGCGGCTGAAGATGCGCGTGCGACGCCGAACTCCGAGGTTCCGTTACATCTTCGTAACGCAGAAACTGACCTNATGCGTGAGCTCGGCTATGGATCNGGGTATGTTAATCCACNTGATGATGGAGAAGGACAACATTCACCCAAAAATAACAGACCCGACGCATTGATGGGGAATCAATACTATCTCGGCGAGAAGGATTAATAACGAACCGNGAGAGCTGAGGATCTNCAAATTACTAAATTNCAAAGGACGAGTCAGNTACTGTACTTCAAGAATAGTCACGGTTGCTTAGCGTAAGAGAAGGAATCGANTATGCCTGGACCACTAANCAATATCAAGGTNGTCGAATTAGCGGTGTGGTTTGCGGGGCCGGCTATTGGCGGGATACTAAGTGATTGGGGNGCCAATGTAGTGAAAATAGAGCCGTTGATAGGTGATCCTCTGCGTGGGCTCAGCTACGCAGGTGAGACGAGAGAACTTTCGTCCGGTTTTGAACTAGATAATCGTGGCAAACGCTCCATGGCGATTGATTTGTCTAAGCCAGAAGGAAGAGAACTGGGTTANGAGTTGATAAGTACTGCAGACGTNTTTTTTAGCAATATTAGATATTCAGGCTTAGAGCGTTTAGGGTTTGACTACAATTCACTTAGCAGTATTAATCAAGATCTCATTTATGGACACGTAAGCGGTTTTGGGCTTGAATCTGTTGATTCTGACAGACCAACCTTCGATGTGGGTGCATTTTGGGCACGGTCAGGTTTTGCGGCACTTCTTAAACAGGGTGACGGGAGCCCAACAACTCCNCGGGGTGCTATGGGCGATCATGCGACTGGAGCAAATATGGCTGGAGGGATTGTGGCAGCACTTTTTGCTCGCGAGCGCGGACTGTCCCGCGGACAATTTGTTTCAACATCTTTAACCAGAACGGCNGCCTATCAATTGGGGCAAGATATGAATCAAGCNATCCGAACGGGAGTGACGCCTCGAATGGTTCCGCGAGTGGACCAACGAAANCCTTTGATGAATCCCTATAANACTAGTGACGCTCGTTGGATATGGCTCTTGATGCTGGAGAGTGATCGTTTCTGGGATAGATTTGTGGATATTATCGCTGCACCTGAACTGGCAAAGGATGATCGGTTCCAGTCGTCTCTTACCAGGGCTGCTAACTGTTCGGCTCTCACGGCGTTATTGGATGAGATTTTGGCNCGGCAGTCGTTCTCGGATTGGATCGAAGTATTTGATGCTAANGACATTTGGTGGGCGCCGGTTCAGGAAGTCGACGACGTGTTGAGAGACAGTGCATTCTTTGATGCGGGTTGCGTAGTGGCTGTTCCCGATGGCTCAGGGGGGACTGTGGATATGGTTGCNTCTCCGATAGATTTCAGTGTCAGTAACTGGGCACCGGNNGCACCNGCNCCACAGCTTGGGGCCCACACAGAANTGATTCTTTCGGATGATTTNGGTGTGANNTGGGANANNATNNCAGAGCTNAANANCAAGNGNGTCATCCTATAATTGGCNGGTTGCCTGTGATGTNTTTGTGAGCTCTAAGAATNCCTGACTTGATTACNCNCTGGNGTACTTCGANGGCNTTAAANAGGCCAGNTCCGCCTAGCAACATTAGATCTACGCCCTTTGCTCTGCATGAATTTTGTATAACTCGCTGCCCATTCTTTATGCCACGNAATTTGCTTTTTGTGAAGTTCTGCAAACGATGAATCTCCCATTTCTNGATATTTTTCAGACATNGCACGNGCGAGCGNGGCAGTGAGTTGCGCATCNACGTTAGCGTCATGTANATTTTCAGGCGAGAGGCCATAGTGTTGAGAGACGGATTCCAGATTACGAGCACCTCGGCGATACTTATCTAGGTGCCGATCACAGACCAAAGGATCGATGATATTTAAAGGCGGGAGATTTATGTTTAGTCTTTCAGCCCGAACTTTCATGAAACCAAGATCAAAGGGTGCATTGTAAATTGTGAGAGGAATACCNTTCGAAACAATATCGCNGAACCGTCGGAACAATTCATCGATTGCCCCTGCTAAATTAACGCCATCTTTAATGGCTCGTTCCGTAGTAATTCCATGGATAGCACTTACATTAGAAGGTATAGCCCTCTCTGGATTTACGATTGTAGTCCAGCTTTCTGGCAAAATAACTCCGGCACCATCCTGGTAGACGANGGCAATCTGCACAATTTCATCGTCAGATGGACTTAGTCCAGTGGTCTCTAAATCGAACGCCGCAATAATATTTTNTGACCAGCTCATCTCATCAGTGTAGCCCTACATNTNGTCGACCTTTGCGNCGGCTAGAGAAAAAGTAGATGTCTGCTAAAATTGCNTCATGGTTACTAGNAAAGAATCCAGGCAGACGACTATCCGAGTCGACGATGTGTCATCAGCAATAGAATATTGTTATGAGGCTGGTTGGACTGATGGGCTGCCAGTTGTTCCGCCTACCGTGGCGCTCGTCGATGCCATGCTTGATGCGGTTGAGATAGACCCAATGACTGTGATAGGCGAGCACGTTACTACCAGAAGATCGTGTACAGCTCATGCAGCAGCGGTGAATGCGGTTATGGCTGGATGTCTTCCGTCTCATTTTCCGATAGTTATCGCGGCAATGAAAGCTATGTCGAAAACTGGTTTCAACTATCATGGTTCGACNGCAAGNACCGGTGGTTCTAGTCATTTGATAGTTGTAAGCGGCCCAATCACAGATGAGATCGGTATGAACGCGACTGGNAATTTATTCGGTTCCGGTAACCGAGCGAATGCGGCGATTGGCAGAACCATTCGTTTGATTCATNTAAATGTTTTTCATATGCAACCTAANGTCACGGATAAATCGACTCAAGGAAATCCTGGCAAGTACTCNCTCTGTGTGGCTGAACGNTCCGACAGAAATCCATGGCCTCTTTTGAACGAAGANTTGGGATACCCTGACGAATCAGTTGTGNTCGNATTTGCNGCCGGTGGNTTNCACAATGTTGAGAATCATTTTGCTGCTACGCCCGAACAAGCNCTGCTCACAATGGCTGATTCAATGTCGTGCCTCGATTCACTAACGCATGGTCAATCGGTCGTGGTGTTNTCTCCAGAAACTGCTGAAATTGTNGCCGCNGACNCATCTTGGACNAAGTCTCGAGTTCNGAACTTTTTNTTTGAGAATGCGTNTCGCGAGAACGAAGCATTGCGACGAATCGGCAGNCCTACGGATACAGATGACGATCGAGCGAAATATCAATTCAGTAANGATGAATTGAANGAAGGATTGACGGAGAGATATCACCGCGGCCTGAGTGCAGACGATATTTTATTATTCGTGGGTGGTGGAGATGCTGGAGCNCATTCCTCATTNCTTCCATCTTGGAGCCGTGGTCGTAATTCAATTATGCAAAGCGAAATAATTAAANCAATTAAGAAAGGTTAGGTAAGNCGATGGTGATTGAAATGTACACGCCAGTCATTGATGATCAGCGAATAGAGNCTGCATCTATGGCACCTCGTCTTTCTACGTTGAAGAATTCACGCATNGGGNTATTGTCCAANGGCAAACACAATGCTGATNTNTTGATACAGATGACGGCTGATTTATTTATTGAAGATCATGGCGGTGAAGTTGTGTTGGAATTAAATAAAGGAAACGCCTCACGNCCATGTCCGGATGACTTGGTTGATACCGTNGTNAAAGCTGATGTCGACTTTATGATTACTGCGGTTGGAGACTGAGGATCGTGTAGCACGTGCAGTGTGCACGATGGCATTACCTTTGAGAAANTCAACGTTCCTACGCTTACTATTTGTACCGATCCGTTTAAGCTGACAAGNGAGTCAACTGCTCGAACATTGGGTCTNCCAGAATTCGANTTTGCACTNGTTGCGCATCCAATCGGTAGCCGCAATGAAACGGANCTACNTGAACGNGCCAAGCATGCATACCAGCAAGGCNTCCCAATTTTGCTCANTAGTNAAGTGAANTAGTAACGACTGATAACTAATATGGATAAACGCGACGTCACAATTGTAGGGGGCGGGATAGCTGGTTTAACAGCTGCGTTTTTCGCTGCCCGTGAGAATNTGGTTNCAACGGTGATAGACAACCAAGGGGCGTCAGGNGGGGTATTAATTAATGTCGACGATATTCAGAATTTTCCTGGATTTCCTGATGGTGTGAGTGGCTATGAACTGGGNCCAATGATCGCTTCTCAAGCTGCGACTTCTGGNGCAGAATTCATGTTCGGATCTGTGATGNACATTAATCAACTTGAAGATGGGTGGGANCTATCNGGTGATTTTGGNNCCNTGGNAACTGCNAATNTTGTNGTNGCTACTGGCTCTCAACCANCNCGACTNGGGATATCGCGTGAAGAGCAGTTGTACGGTCATGGAATATCGNACTGCGCTACATGTGATGGTGATTTCTTTCGTGATGAAGATNTCCTGATTGCCGGTGGAGGAGANGCCGCGCTTGANGAAGCNTTNGTTTTANCTGAAATTGTAAAGTCGGTCACAATANTTCATCACGGGAATTTTCCGACGGGGTCCAAGGCNACTCTTGCTCGGGTTCGAGCACTCTCCAATGTNCACATGCGCGCTAATAGCGAGGTNGTNAANTTNAATGGTGATGGTGAATTGNCTGGAGNTTTGGTGCGAGACGAACAGGGATCAGTTCANGAGCTCGACTGCACGGGANTATTCGTNTACGTGGGGAGCGATCCTCAGACTAATCTACTCAAGANTTTCTGCGACTTAGATGCCTCGGGCCACGTAGCAGTNGATGGAAATATGGCGACAAAAACGCCAGGACTCTATGCCGTGGGTGACATNCGTCAGCGTAGTTCAGGGCTGTTACTTGGTTCAGCGGCTGATGGNATGACGGTAGCTCGCGCCATAGTGGTGAAAAACTAGCGCTGGCAATAGTTATAATTCTATCAAACCGTCAGCCNCAAGATTACGGATGGCTANAAGCACGAGTTCTTCGGTTATTGCGTCGTCAAGATCGAGGTTTGATGCGACCTCCTTTGCCAGAGTGGCAACACTTCTTTCTTTGTCCATAAGATTTAATAGGAGCGCAATAGGTGGAATTACCGGATAGCCTTCTGGTCTGGCGGAGGTTTGAAGTAAATAACCGAGCTCGTAGATGCCATCTCCAAGTGTGGCACCTTTGACGAGGCGCGCTTGATCGATAAGCCGAGGCGACCTNNGNAATAATTCGTCATTGCCGAATTGCTGCGATCGAGTTGCGCGATTAACACGACTGCTCTCAGCTTCTTCGATAGCGCTNATAAAATTTTCAGGTGCATGTCCTTGATCGATTACGACTCGTTCGTATCCTTCGGGCGCGTTCCCCGCGACGACATTTATGAATTCTTCTCTGGATGTATCTGACCAATTTTCTTCATNTAACGCGCGATCCTGCCAAAATTGACTATCAAGAGATTTGTTACTGCCATAGAANAATCTCGCCAGCTCNTGGAAGTAACCATATCTTCGCCGATAGGTCGCTTCATACTGCCGAGCAGCACTCTTCGCTAGATCGGGGCTGCTAATGGCAGTAGCTGCATAAGCCGCGGCCAACACTCCTGACTGCAGTGCNAGATGCACACCTGAAGAAAAGAGCGGATCTATAAAACACGCCGCGTCGCCAACGAGGACATAACCGTCGCCAGTCATCTTCGTCGTAACATATGACCAATCTTTTATGAGATGAGTTTCCTCTTTGAAGGTGGCTTGGCTGATGAGATTTGAGATTTCATTCGTTAGGCCGACCTGAGTTTTAAANACCTGANCTACAGAGGACTTTCTAATCTCATGTTGAGCCCATGCTGCGTCCATAACTACACCCACGCTCGTTGAACCATCATGAAGAGGGATTTTCCANACCCAGCCATTTTCGAACGACTCNATTAGTATGCTTCCGTGATCGGGGGCGGGCAGATGTTCACCACCTGAATAGTATCCGTATATTGCAAGATGCTTGAACGCGGTATCCCAGTCTTTCAGATCGAACTGATTTGCGAACAACGTTTGTTGTCCAGATGCGTCGATTACTATTTGTGCGGTGATCTTTTCATGATTCCCGTCNTGGTTTANAAACTCAACGCCNGCAACTGTTGAGTCATTCTCTGNAAACAGAGGACCAAGTACCTGACATTTTTGTCGGATGTGCACCCCTTTCTCTCGAGCATTTTCCAGGAGTATCATATCGAANTCAGGTCGCGTGACTTGATATGAATGTGAATAGGGTCCCTTGGTTTCAGCGAACAACCACGACCAGNTAGAACGNTCGTTACCCCAGACCATCGCGGCGCCGTATTTCTTTACAAANCCCGCATTGTCGATTGAGTCACGTACNCCCAANCTGTCAAAAATTGGAAGCGATGCAGGCAGAAGCGACTCTCCCACATGTGCTCGGGGAAATAATTCGCGCTCCAAAAGTAGAACNTTCAAGCCCTTCATAGCAAGCAANGCCGCAGTTGTNCTTCCTGCTGGTCCTCCGCCGACTACTACAGTGTGATACTCAGCTTCCAGTGGCATACACCCGAATCTCCTCAGATCTGATATCTTCTCCGCATAGCGTAGACGTAAATGGTACTAAAGCACCGGAGGTGATGTATGGGAATCGACCCGTCGGAGACGCAAGTAGAGGTGGCTGGACTAAATATCCGATACTTCAGAGGTGGTTCTGGCCCCGTCGCGATTAAGCTTCATCATTCGACTGGTAATCCAGGCTGGATGGCATCTGATGATGCGCTCGCCGAAAAATTCGACCTGATCGTCCCAGATCTCCCTGGATATAATCAGTCGGATCGACCNGTTTGGGCTAGATCAATACGTGATATCTCAATCCTCATGAAACGCTTCATTGAGGAACTTAAACTAGAGGATGTGACGTTAATAGGATGTGGACTTGGCGGCTGGGTAGCAGCTGAACTGGCTACTATGTANGACGCNAAATTNTCGAATCTCATTCTTTCAGGTGCGCCCGGGATTAAACCGAACGAAGGNTTTATTGAAGATCAGATCATGATGGACTGGGAAGAGTATGTGCAGTTGAGTTTCTCAAGTGCAGAGAATTATGTGAGTACATACGGNGAAGATGCAGCTGAGGTCTATAAGGAACTTTGGGACTACAGCAGGGAGATGACTGCGCGACTTACATGGAAACCCTGGATGTACAACAAGTCACTCGAACCATTGTTGGCACTTGTAAATATTCCTAGCTTAATCATTTGGGGNGCTGAGGANAGGATTACTCCAATCATTTGCGGCGAACAGTATCGGGATGCTCTGCCTAATTCGAGCTTGCAGGTACTGGAAGATGCGGGGCATTGTGTTGAACATGAACAAACGAGCAAATTCACTGAACTAATCAGTGAGTTTGTTGGCGGATGATCAGGAATTAAGAGAATCACTAAGAGTGAGTTGAGAGGAAGATAAGAATGTTCGTAGGTTATTTCACCGAGAGACCATATCAAGACCAGAAGTCTGGCTACTTTGGCGCAACAGGACGCGACTTGACCGATTTGTCGATGTCAAACCGTGACTATGACCCAAAGTTAGGTGCAGAACTGTACAACAGGTACCTTGATGAGAAGGTATTTGCTGAGGAAATGGGATTCGATGGCCTCATGCTTAACGAGCATCACTCCACGCCTTTCTGCATGGGAGGTGTGATGAACGTCGAAGCATCTATTCTTGCCAGAATTACACAGCGAGCAAAAATAGTACTGCTCGGTAACGTGCTTCCTATTTGGGAGGATCCCTTGTGGTTGGCTGAGGAACTAGCCGAAATCGATATGATCTCCAGAGGACGCCTCGTCACCGGTTGGGTACGTGGTACTGGCCGTGAGTCAGTGGCGCATAATGCTCAGCCGCCATTTAACTGGGAGCGTTTTCAGGAAGCACATGACCTCGTGGTGAAGGCATGGAGTCAACCCGGGCCCTTTCGGTGGGAAGGGGATCATTATCAACTCCGTTATGTGAATCCTTGGTCACGTCCCTATCAGAATCCCCATCCACCAATTTGGATTCCTGGTGTGATGTCGAGAAACACGGTTAAATGGGCAGCAGAACACCGATACCCCTATGTCATGCTGGCAACCGAACTTGGTCCAACTGTAGAAAGTTTTAAATACTACGAAGAATGTGCACGCGAAGCAGGATATGAGGCTGGAACACAACATAGAGGCTACCTATGGAAAGTGCATGTGGACGAAACTGAAGAACTTGCTGAAGCGACAGCACGGAAGTACATACAGGGACCGAGCAATCCCTTCCTAGAGGGAAATCAAGGTAACGTGCGTAGTTTCATTCAGAATCTCCCGGGGCTTACGTCACGCACAAACCTACTCCCAACTAGTCAGGTACCTGCTGCGGCACGAGCTCGAGGGAAGACGGCTCAGTTGGAAAACCAACCGAAGGCCGATCAGCGCGGTACATTTGAGGAACAGAGCGACAAGATGGGAATCGTCTACGGTACACCAAAGACCGTGATTCCTAAGATTCGTCATGTACTTGAGACACTTCGGCCAGGATCGATTATTTTCTGGGACGGAGATGGCGCGATGGATCATGATGATGCGATGCGATCATTACGTTTATTTGGATCGGATGTGCTCCCTGCGGTGCGTGAGATGGGTAAGGAACTTGAGTTGGATTCGCCGTTCGATGTGGATGACGAGATACCGGCTGGCTATTCACCGGAGGTGGTTGCTGCTGCCAAGGCTGCTGAAGCTCGTGCAGCCGCGCAAGCTGATGCTGCAGGTGCTTAACGGTTAAGGATTGATAGCACTCAGCTTCTGTTGACGTAGTGGCTGTGTCTTAGGCTTGAATCCAGGCTCGGGTCTACGTTTCGAGCGTATAGCCGGATGAGTGGGCCTATGGTGAATGCGAACCATATAGTACCGAGTCCAATGGTGCCACCGAGTAGATATCCGACCACTAACACGCTTAATTCGATCAGGGTACGACCAATGGGTATGGGGATGCCTTTTCTTGCAAGTCCGGTCATCAAACCATCCCTCGGACCTGGTCCAAGTCCGGCTCCTATGTACAGTATGGTTCCCACGGCCACAACACTGGGTGCGAGCAGAACCATTACGATTTGCACACCTAAATGGCTAACAGTAGGGATTAAGGCCATCGCTACATCCAATGCGATACCAGTGACTGACATATTTAGTATTGTTCCGATTCCAGGCCGCTCGCCTAATGGAATCCATAAGAGAAGAACTATCGCCCCACTGAGTACACTTATGACACCCACACCTCCCAGATTTATTGAGTAGGAATGAAGCGAGATCTCTAAATTGACATGACTTGCGAGACCTTCATGAAATACTTCCCAGGCACCGACACCTAATCGACTTTCCAGCATCATGGCTAAGCCAATACCAAAGATGATCAGTCCACTGAGGAGTCGGATCGTACGAAGAAATGTGAGTCCCATCGATATAGCTTAATCTGATTATTTATGCACTCGTAGATATGCGAGTTGCGACAGATTCGTAGACTTGAAATAACCACTTTCCGTGGTAAATTATTAGAGAATATTTGCATATGGACCACACTTTCGAACCGACTTCATATCACAACAACTTCGGATCGTACGATCCGATCCTGAGAGTTTCTTCGGGTGATCTGGTACACACTTCGACTGCTGATGCCTTTGGTAATGGTAGGGAAGGCGACCTTGTCGCTAAACCTGGCAATCCTCTCACTGGCCCTTTTTTCATTCAAGATGCAGAACCTGGCGATGCGCTTGCGGTGCAGATTGAGTCGATTACTCCCAATCGCGATCATGGATACACGATGAGCGGCGTAGCTCCACATATAGTGGACGGTGATTTTGTTAACGAATTGCCGATGCGCTCAAAAGTACGCTGGGCTGTTGATCCGGCGAGTGGAACCGCAACTCTAGACGATCAGCTCGCTGAACCAACGACGCTCACGGTAGCACTTGCTCCGATGCTTGGTTGTGTCGGCGTGGCTCCTGCTGGGGGACAAGCTATCTCGACCGCAACATCCGGCCCTTATGGCGGCAACATGGATTACAGGGCAGTTGCTGCAGGCGTGTCGATATCGTTTCCAGTGTTCACGCCAGGCGCTCTGCTCTTTGTGGGAGATGGCCACGCGGCACAGGGAGATGGTGAGATCGTGGGCACAGGGATAGAAATTTCAATGGATGTCTCTTTCAGAGTTGAGCTTCGCAAAAATGTTGAGTTGCGTTGGCCTCGAATGCAGACGGAGACTCACATAATAGCTCTTGGTAATGCCAGACCAGTAGATCAAGCCCTGCAACACGCGACCACCGAATTGATACGATGGCTATGTAGTGATTATGGGTACGACACACGAGGTGCGAGTCATCTTTTGGGCCAGGCGCTTGAGTATGATATTGGTAACGTATTTGATCCGGCGTATACAGTTGCAGCCAAAATCGCCAAGAAACACTTGCTCGGCTACTAATTAAGTCATACTTCGGGTTTACTGAATATTAACGGCTGTTGGTGAAGCTGCTTTCTCGGCACTCAGTGATTGCTTTCGCGACTTCCGGGTCATCTCTGTCGATGTCCTGACCGGCAAACATCGAACGCAGCCCACTTCGTGTGCCTCCTGAGAAATCAGGATCGGCGACCGGTACATTTTGGTCCCTAAGACACGTGGCAAACGTGAGTACTTGGTCTTGCAGCTCGATTTCGTCTTCAGTTGATCGTGGTTGTGCGAAACTCGCGTCAGCCAGAAGCCCTCGGCATTTACCGAGAGCTTCTCGGGTTTTGGGGTCCTGCCAGTTGAAGCTCGGATCTTGACTCAGTTTAGTGAAGAAACCCCGTAAATCTACAGACCCATCCGCATTGACTTCAGGATCTGGCACGTTAAAGCCTTCGTCTCGAAGGCAAGCAGCGAATTCGGAGGTCAGATCCTCATCTGTTTTGGCGGTAACTGCCTCTGGAATCGGTGTCTCTGTGGGTGCGACCGTAGCTACATCTGACGCGATTGCTTCGGCCGTCGCTTGAATCGGAGCTTGAGAGACTTGCTGGATGGTCGCGACCTTAGGTGGCACCGGTTCTGCATCCTCAACTCGGGCTACACCGGCCGCCGACGCCGAGCTGCACCCAATCAAGAACGCAAGCAGTACAATCAGGACAGTATTGAGGCCTAGCTGGCGGGATATACGAGGGAAGAAAAATACCTTCATGTTTTCTTTCTGTTCTAAACCAGTTTAATGTGTGAATTAGGGAGCCGGTACTTTATGACTATTCCATTCCTTCGTACTCCGGAGAATAGATTTACAGAGCTTGATATGGATCTTTGGCCCGTTAAGTATACCGATATTGAGGGACTGAGGATGGCCTACAGTGATGAAGGTTCAGGTCAAGCCGGCACCATGTTGTTACTTCATGGTGAGCCAACTTGGGGCATTTTGTATCACAGAATGTTTGATATTTTTGTGAACGCTGGCTGGCGACTAATTATTCCGGATCTGATTGGATTTGGACGATCTGATAAGCCAGTTAACCGAAGCGATCACACCTATGCAAATCATGTTCGCTGGGTAACGACTTTTTTAAAGTCGAGTGGCGTTCTGGCTGTCCCGGAAGATCTATCTCCGGATCACGGTTTCTGTGCTTTTTTTCAGGACTGGGGAGGCTTGATAGGGCTTCGTGTCGTTGCAGAAAATCCTGCTTTATTTGATAAGTTGATACTTGCGAATACGATTCTTCCTGATGGTGATGTGCCAATAAGTGAGGGGTTTATGAACTGGCAGAGTGCGTCACAGGCAATGAGCGTAATGGACCCAGCCCGAATTGTTGCTGGAAGTTGTCAACGTGTGGAGATATCGGACACACTGAAAGAGGCTTATCGAGCACCGTTTCCGGATGAGTCATATATGGCTGGTGCTCGGGAACTTCCAATGATGGTTCCGGTCCGTGACGGTGATCCCGCAATTCCAGCGAATCGCGCAGCGTGGAAAGTGCTGGAGGATTGGAATAAACCAGTCTTAACTACCTGGAACATTGATGATCAGGTACTTGGTGAATACAATGATGTCTTCATTAAGCGAATTCCGGGAGCGAGCGAACAGCCTCACAAAACATATTCACCTGGGGGTCATTTCATACAGGAAGATTGTGGTGACTTAGTTGCAAATGACGTAGTAAGTTGGCTTCGAAATCTGAGATAGCAGTCATTAATGGGAAGGTCGAGCATATGGATACGGTAATACCCGAGTCAGTCAATTTAAGATCAGAGCAGCTCGCAAAAATTCCGAAGTTTCTTCAGCAAAAATATGTTGATTCAGGCCTGATTGCTGGGTGCGTAGTCGCGGTAATTCGAAACGGAGAAGTGGCACATCTGTCAGTAATGGGAAAAGCTGATATTCAACGGGACGTTGATATGACTGAGGATTCTATTTTTCGCCTGTATTCTATGACCAAACCTATTACGTCTATAGCACTGATGAGCCTGTATGAAGACGGACTATTTCAGCTCACTGACCCGGTTTCAAAATTCATTCCTGCTTGGAAGAATCTAGAAGTGTATGTGAGTGGGTCTTACCCAGATTTCCAGACACGGCCAGTCGATCGAGAGATGAACGTACAGGATTTGCTCACTCATCAAAGTGGCTTGACGTACGGTTTTTTTGTTGACATGCCTGGTGCCACTACTCCGGTTCAGCTTGCTTACAAGGAGTTGGACCTGGGTATGACAGATGTGTTTCCACCTACTCTCGAAGATCTTGTTAATGGATTAGCAACTTTACCACTAGAATTCAGCCCAGGTACAGCCTGGAATTACTCCGTAAGCACTGATGTGTGTGCTCGCCTTGTCGAAGTAATCTCTGGACGGGACTTCGATAAATTTCTTACGGAGGTAATATTTGAGCCGCTTGGAATGCACGAGACAAGCTATGAAGTTTCGAAAGAATTATTACCCAGATTTACGGTGAATTACAAACCCTCAACAGGGGAGGAGCTTGAAATATATCAAGACTCACACGGTAGCAGATACAGCGATCCGATAACACATTTTGGTGGTGGAGTTGGATTGACTGCTCCGATCGCAGATTACATTCAATTTGTAAAGATGTTGATGAACTGGGGTGAGTTAGACGGGAAGCGAATAGTAGGACCTCGTACGCTTGAGTACATGATTCGAAATCATCTTCCCGCTGACACGGATATTGCCGATCACGCCTTTGACAACAACGTAGTGCGACCTCCGGGAGCTGGATTCGGACTCGGTTTCGGCGTCACCACCGATTCGGCAGCAGCGGGAGTCATTGGGAGTGAGGGTGTCTATAACTGGTCAGGGGCTGCCTCCACAGTTTTCTGGGTTGACCCAGTAGAGGATCTCGCTGTGGTGTATCTCACTCAGTCAATGCTCGCCGGCCTTCCGACAGTCGCCGATTTGAAGGCTTTAGTCTATCCAGCAATAATTGACTAGGTGAGCGGTGATTGGCTCGGGACCAGGGAGTCGAACCCCGACACCATGAACCAGAATCATGTGTACTACCATTATACGAGTCCCGAGCGTCCTAAAAGCGTACCTCACTATGACAGTTGTTGCACATTTAGCCGAGACTAGACGCGGCCTCGCTAATTCGCTCTACTACGAGGCCCTTACCGACAATTTCCATTGATTCAAAAAGAGGAGGGGATACTCGTTTTCCAGTGACAGCAGTGCGCACGAGTGACAGTAATTCTCCAGCCTTGAGGTTTAATTCTTCGGCAAGATTTCGCAGTAATGTCTCTATTTCCGCAGTATTCCAAGATGCATCGGGTAGGTCGTTGAGCCGGGCACTTACTTGTTCCAAAGTCACCGATGCCTCTTGTCCACGGTCTCTCCATTTTTTTACTAAGAAATCTTCCGGAGGAGGTGTATCGATTTCGTTTTGCCAGAAGAAATCAACCAAAGCAAGCGCATCAGTCATGAGGGTGATGCGCTCCTGTATCAAGGGAGCAATCGACTCTATTAAAGCTTCGTCTAATGGACGTGGTACATCGACCGGCAAATCGAGCTCTAGTTGTCGCCTGAGATTGACGGCAAAACTATTTTCGTCGAGCGCTCTGATGTATGTACCATTCAACCATGCCAATTTTTCATGATCGAAGGTTGCAGAGGCCAAGGTTATATCACTCATGTCAAAGAGTGACAGCAGATCGCTTCGACTGAAGAGTGTTTGATCTCCATGACCCCAACCAGTCAGACAAAGAAAATTTAATAAAGTTTCAGGTAGATAGCCATCTTCAGCATATTCCAGCACTGACTTCGCACCATCACGCTTAGATAACTTTCCGCCGCCAGGAGCTTTGATAACAGACGCATGCGCATATTCTGGGCGATCATATCCAAACGCATCAAACAGAAGGGCGTGTCGGGGTAGGGAAGATATCCACTCTTCACCGCGCGTTACGAGAGTTATGTCCATGGCATGATCATCTACCACGTGCGCCAAGTGGTAAGTGGGGAATCCGTCAGATTTTAATAAGACAAAGTCATCGAGAGTGCTGTTTTCAAAAGATATATCTCCGCGCAAAAGATCGGTTGCTACAGTCGTACCCTCTCGCGGTGTCTTAAATCGAACTACATGTGGCTCGCCTGCGGCAACTCGTGCTTCCGCATCTTGTGGCGTAACGTCACAACAATCACGAATACCGGGTGGAAGTTTATTCGCTTGTTGTTCCTCACGAATTTCAGTTAAACGTTCAGGGCTACAAAAACAACGCCGGGCCGAGTCGTTGTTTAACAGTATATTTATGTGTTCGTGATAAAGGTCCAATCGGTGGCTTTGGATATACGGAGCATACTCACCACCAATATCTGGGCCCTCATCCCATTCGACACCTAGCCAGCGCAGCGAATCAAGGATTCTTTTATCTGCTCCGGTTTGGGCTCTACTTTGGTCGGTATCTTCCAATCGTACGATGAAGTCACCTCCATATCGTTTGGCATGTAACCACGACCAAACAGCTTGACGGATATTTCCTACGTGTGGATCTCCCGTTGGGCTTGGAGCATATCGGAGCCTTGGTCGATTCGTGAGGGTTCGTTTGTTTTGATCTGAATTACCAACTGGCATCAATATTCCCTTTGCTCACGTACGTGCTTCCAAATAAATTTCGTAATTGAGTAATACAGTGTGTCATGTCTTCTGGTAATGGGGCGTTGATAGTTTGATACTGGTGCGTTGAAGGCAGACGAAAGCCCAGCTGTGCCGCATGAAGGGCTTGCCTATCAATAAAATCGGAGTTCGTACCATAGAGATTGTCACCAAGTATGGGGTGTCCTATAGCGGCTAAGTGAACCCTAATTTGATGAGTACGTCCTGTCAGAATTGATACTTCCAGAAGTGCCGCCTCTGAGCCATAAACCTCGAGCGTATCGTAACTTGTGAAGGCAGATCGACGATTGGGATCACTTTCATCAGTCACTACACGCTTGCGTGAGTCGATCACGGAAACGCCAATGGGGGCATCAATTTCCGCACTCATATTTTCTGGAACCCCTCGGATAATCGCTAGATAAGTCTTGTGAGTCTCGCGTTCCTTCCATTGTTGTTTAAGATGAAATTGGGCCTCGGTGGTTCGAGCTATGGCGAGTACACCGGTTGTGTCCTGATCGAGTCGATGTACGATTCCTGGCCGCTTTGTGTCGCTGATGGCATTGATTTCAGGATATTTGTTCATAATGAAATCTAAGACTGTTCCAGTTCGCTGATTTACAGTGGGATGAGTAATTACACGGGCCGGTTTATTCAATATAGCCATGTCTTCGTCTTCGTATAGCACGGATATCAGTGGTAGTGGCACCTGATTTACAGCGTCCGGCACACTCAATACATCAATACTCACTCCAGGTTTGGTGACGTGACTGGGTGAGTTGATAATCTCTCCATCTATTCGCACTTTGCCAGCTGTAATCAATCGTTGTACCTCTGAGCGAGAGTATTCGCTCAACAGTGATGTCAGTAGGCGGTCTAGTCTGATTGGTTCGTTGTGACTATTAGAAAAAATTGGCATCTTAAAAATTAACCCTTAATTGCTAGGTTGGTTTCCTTCTGTCCAGCAGAGAGGTACCGATAAGAACAGCCGCTCCAATACATATTAGTGAGTCAGCTACGTTGAATGCAGGATAGTGGGTAGGGTCGATGAAGTCCGTGACTGCTCCATGCCAGAATCGATCAATTAGATTTCCAACAGCGCCGGCAAGAATCAAAACAAATGAATAGTCAGAAAATAAGGTGAGGGGCGGCTGAGTGAAGATCATATAAATGAAACCAAGCAAGACAATCGGCACAATGAAACTCAATAATTCACCGTGCCCCTGCAAAAAACCAAAAGCTATTCCGGTATTTTCCACGTAACTTAGCCTTATTAATTCCCAATTTTCCGGCCAACTACTTCCGTACGTTAAATTAGATCTAATCAACGATTTCGTGATTTGGTCTAAGGCAATTAGTAATGCCCAAATGAGAACAAAGGTAGAGAGTCGCTGACTGTTCCAGCGTGAATCTATTTGCATCATTCATTAATCCTATGTTCTGTAAATACTCATGTCGAATCGATAGCAAGTTACTAGATATTTAGGCAAATATTGTCCTAGTATGGAGTGAGTTAAGAGGTGCATCATTAATTTATTCCGTGCAGCAGAGTCGAGACCGAACGAAATTCGACCAGACGGTCGAGATAGACTTCCTCCTGGTCAACGTCTGGTAGATCATTGGCCGGTGCTTACATACGGCTCAAATCCGCATATTAACTTGGAGAGTTGGCGCTTTGATCTGTTTGGTCTCGTTGAGAATGAAATGTCATTTTCGTGGGACGAATTCATGGCTCTCCCGCAGACACAATTAAGGACAGATATTCATTGTGTGACTACGTGGAGCAAATATGATAATGATTGGGAAGGGGTGCGTTTTATCGACCTTGAAGCCCTGTGTAAACCACTTCCTGAAGCTAAACATGTTATTTTTCATTGCTATGGTGGGTACACTTCTAACGTTCCACTGGATGAACTTAGGTCTCCCGAGAACTTACTGGTTCATAAATACGACGGAGAACCTTTGACGGCTGATCACGGTGGTCCTCTTCGTGGGATGATTCCGAATCTATATTTCTGGAAAAGTGCGAAATGGGTCCGTGGGATCGAATTTGTCCCACAGGACCGTCCAGGTTTCTGGGAAATGTACGGTTACCATATGCATGGCGATCCATGGACCGAAGAGCGTTATGGCTAATTAACTTGCTGGCAGGCGGTTCTCGAGAGTTACTGGATATAAATATCTGAGCGCTCTGGCCGATTGTTACCTGTTCGGATGGCTTCGTTTCTGACCGCTTCGCCGACAGCCTCGAATACATGCTCATTAAATACTGTTGGGATGATGTAATCTTCGGTCAGCTGCTCATCGGGAATAGTCTCTGCTATTGCACGCGCAGCGACTATTTTCATTGATTCTGTAATTTCCTTCGCCCCGGCATCAAGTGCCCCTCTGAATAATCCTGGAAAGCACAGCACGTTGTTGATCTGATTAGGGAAGTCGCTTCGGCCGGTGCCGATAACCCGTGCCATTCCATGGATTTCATCAGGCATAATCTCAGGCACTGGATTTGCCAATGCAAAGACTATTGGATCTTCTCCCATTTCAGCAATCCAGTCGGCCTCAACTAAACCGGGACCAGATAGGCCAAGGAAGACATCCGCGCCTATCAATGCATCGGATAAGTCACCCTGAAATCCTTCTTTGTTCGTGTTCTCAGCGAACCATTCCTTTTCAGGGTTCATGTTTTCGCCTCGACCCTTATAAACGGCTCCGGTGCGATCGAATCCGATAACGTCTTTTACACCGTATTCCATCATAATTTTTGAACACGCTACNCCAGAGGCNCCNACNCCAAGGACTCNAACTTTAATGTCTTCNGGTCTCTTATCAACNAGNTTGAGAGCATTCATCAGACCAGCGAGGACCACAACTGCTGTACCGTGCTGATCGTCATGGAATACCGGAATGTCGAGCTCATTACGGAGTCTTTCTTCAATAACAAAGCAGCGAGGAGCTGATATGTCTTCCAGCAGGATTCCACCAAAACCCGGGGCTATCGCCTTCACGACTTGGATTATTTCTTCAGTATCAGTCGTGTCCAGACAAATTGGCCATGCGTCAATGTCAGCAAATGACTTGAACAACATGCATTTTCCTTCCATTACAGGCATAGAGGCCTCGGGCCCAATATCTCCAAGACCTAAGACGGCGGTACCGTCCGTGACGACTGCAATAGTGTTTGGTTTGATTGTGAGGGACCATGCCGCAGCTGGGTCTTCTGCAATTGCCATACAGACTCGACCTACGCCCGGCGTGTAGACATGAGCTAATTCCGCGTTTGTTCGGATATGCACCTTGTTGTGGATGCCAATCTTACCCTTTTGGTGTAGTTGAAAAGTGCGATCGGAGGCCAAGATTAGCTCGCAACCATCCACAGCCTCAGCGGCGCGTACGATGTTAGCAGCTTGATCATTTCCATCACATAGTAGTAAAAAATCTCTAACGATGAAATCTGATCCAACCTCATGGATATCAATATCTAAGATATCGGCCCCATTCTCTCCGAGAACCGTGGCCACACGCCCGTGCATTCCGCGTTCATTGTTCATCCGCAGTCTTATCATGAGCTGATAGCCTGCACCAGGATTAGTAGTTTCAGTATTTTGGTTGGTGTCTCCGTTAGTCATGGAAGGCTCCGTTCATGATTTCAAACTTAAAACTGCTACCTGTGCCAAGATTTCTCAAAGCTTCTCAGGAGTTACTCAGCACTATATCGCAGCTTGATGATATATGGTGAAGCTTTGCTACACCTTATCGGATATTTCATATAATGTTTGTTGCTGATAATCTTATCGATATGGCCCCATCGTCTAACGGTTAGGACGCGAGGTTTTCAACCTCGAAATCGGAGTTCGATTCTCCGTGGGGTCACCACTACTACCCGTAATGTCTTACTGGTAAAGGATCTTACAAAAAGTGCCGCTAAAAGTGCCGCTTTTTTGTAAGAGTTTCGGCTGAAGGATCCATTTGAATTAACGAATCTGTCGCCAATCAGACTTACTTTTTTGTCGTGGGAATAGACTGGGATTAATGATTTCGCTTAGAATCTCGATACCGTCGATTATGCGCGGTCCAGGCCTGCTGAAGTATGCAGAACCGTTTACTACATAGACGGAGCCCGGATAATCTCGCCAAAATGGAGTATCTTTCAGCTTCATGAACTCGGTTAATGTTTGCTCCAAGTCATAGCCACAAATCATCAAGATAATTAAGTCAGATTGTGAGTCGAGCGCACTTTGGTAAGTGATTTCTTGGGATGGTTTCCTTACGTGGCCCAAAGCGCTTGTTCCACCTGCCATTTCAATCATTTGTGGCACCCAGTGACCTCCTGTAAAGAGAGGGTCAAGCCATTCAAGCGCTAAGATGCGTGGCTTTGAAGTATTTGGAGTGATTCTCTCTTGCACGAGTGTTATTCGTTCATGTGCCTGGCCAACAAGGGTCTGAGCCGCGGATTCACAGCCGGTATATTTTCCGATATGAATGATGGTATCGAGAATGTCTTCGACACTTGATGGCTCAAACGAAAGGATAGTTTGTTCCCCAGTTAGAGTACTTACACATTGCTCAACATCTGAGTACGCGACTGCACACACTTCACATAATTCTTGAGTCAAAATTAGTTCAGGCTTTAGGGAATCAAGAAGCTGATTGTCGATGGCATAGATACCAGAGCCNGAATGAACGGCCTCAGATATATGTGTATTTATTTCTCTTGAACTGCTATTTGAATGATCTATAAGACTTTTGGTCACTGCAGGAAGANCNGCGATTGATGAAGGATAATCACATTCGTGCGTGATGCCAACGAGNCTGTCACTGAGGCCTAGCGCACAAATAATTTCTGTGGTGCTGGGAAGTAACGAACAAATTNTCATGGCTAATAGACCTCTGACANCACGATACAGGTAACCGCATTAAGTAGGTGAGCACGATNGCATCACAAGGGAGTTGTATAGGACTGTGAGCTAATAGCTAGGTGAAAGTTCCAGCTGCNGCTGCATCNCCAATATCATCNGCCGTCATACCTAANATGTCTGAAAGCACCTCGAAGGTATGCTCGCCCATAATTGGACCAGGCCCGCGTAAATAATTTCCTGAGCGAGCTGAAAATTGCGTCGAATGTCCGTCATAGGGCGTCGGTCCCATCAGTGCATGTTGATGAGTTTCAAAGAAGGCCCTGTGAAGAATTTGTTCGTCCGAATAAAGTTCACTNGTTCTTTGAACCACTGAGGCAGGAATTCCAGCATCGATTAGCTTGGATTCCAATTCTCGTCCATNTTGCGCGACGCACCATTCGGTTAAATAGTTGTTGATTTCGTCTTCATGAATCAGTCGTTCATCAACTGAAGCAAAGTCGCCTCCTCCGAATTTCAAGATCATNTCAGCGTTATCAACGAGTGCGAGTAAGGCTTGCCACTGTTGGTCGGTTTCGCAGGAAATCGCAATATAACGTTCCTTGCCATCGCTAGTAAGGTATGTCTGGTTTGGGCAGGCATAGAGAGACGAATTGCCCTGGCTTGTGGTTAGATGTTTATTGCTCATGTAGTCCAACAATAGCGGTCCGATAAATTGCATTCCGGCTTCGATTTGTGAAAGATCTATGAATTGACCTTTTCCTGTGGCACGCCGTTCCAAGATTGCCGATGCGAGTGCCGATACCCCAAAACGAGGCGTAATGAAATCTGTGTACGCGCCCCAAGTACCAGCCGGNGCTCTGTCAACCCAACCAGTAAGACCATGTAAACCNGCTATAGCACTTCCTTGCTGCCCGAANCCGCCGAAAGAGGCGTGNGGTCCGGTTTGTCCCCGTAGTGTGGTGCTGTACCAAATTAGGTCAGGTCGGGATTTCAGAATTTCTTTCGGATCAAATCCCAGTCGTTTCATAGTGCCTGTGGTGAACGAGTCAACAACTACATCAGCCCAATCAATGAGTTGGCCAGCTATCTTTTTACCCCAATCCGTTCTCAGATTCAGCTGNAGTCCGTATTTTGAGGTATTAAAGTTTGCAAAGAATTGGCCCCTGTCCAATCCAAGTATCCCGTCTTTNGCTGGACGCCCCATGCGCAGTACATCAGGGATTGTCGCACTCTCGATATGNACAACCGTTGCNCCGTGNTCGGCGAGTGCTTTTGCGGAGATTGGTCCAACNCCCACCCAAGAGAAATCCGCAACTTTNAGTCCAGCNAATGCCTGNCCTAAGCGATCGCCTTGCGGNTCCAAAGGGATGTTNCGAACTGGCANNCCATCNGAGAACACAATTGGCTCATCANGTAGATTATTTGAGGCNCCGAGCTCAGGCGCAGATTCTGTAAGAATNGCAGGTGTACGACTAAAACGTATTGGCGTGTTTGGNTGCATCCGACCGCCAATTTGCTTCCAAAAGCCACGAGATCTNAACTGAGGATCTCGATCGACTAGATCNGCGATGCTGTTTACNGGGGCGACCTGTGCGTCATTCGTGACNGCCCGGTCAAAGATCTCGGCTTTACTCCGTCGACCGAACGCTCGGTGCACCATCTCGGTTGCTGCNGCAATCAGGTCGGCNGTCGCGTCGTCANCTTCAGGNCCGATTTGATCAGCGAGGCTCGTGAAATCGACTCCTTGCAGTATNTCAGGAAAATCATCATCGCTCTCTGCNAGNGCAGCTGCCATGCGCAGTACGCGGGCTCCGAAACGNCCCCCGCGGAGCGACGCGAGNACATATCCATCGGCGGTCNCGACCGTATTAAGTCCNGTTAGATCCAGCTTTCCAATTTTTGGATGTGGATCATTNCGATCATCTCCTGTCANGGGAGGTTCGCATCCTTCCATAGGCCAGAAGCCNGTGGCGTGCATCAAAGTCCAGAGCATCACGGTTTGCATGGATACATCGAGATGCTGTCCTTTTCCGCTAAGTGCTCGTTCATTCAGGGCAATTATGGCGTCTGCAGCTGCCTGCCCCCCAGCATGAAAAGACGCCTGAGGGTAGCCAATCGCTAAAGGTGGCCGGTCACCATCACCCTGAAGAGTGGTAAGACCGGCAGCAGCTTCGATAGTGAAATCCGTTGCTGGCCAATTGGCTTTTGGCCCAGATTGGCCAAATGGCGATATTGAAATGTAGACTAACCGCTCGTTAACCGACGACAAATCCTCATACCCCAGCTGTTTGCCATCCATATATCCAAGGCTTGCACTCTCTACAAAAATATCGGCGCTTGCGATCAGCGCGCGTATGTCGGCTTGACCTTGATCTGTTTCTAGATCAACTACAACGGATTGTTTGCCGGCACCCACATGAGCCCAATAGAGCGATTCACCTGTAACCTGATCGGTTGGTTTTAGGTGTCTGGAATTGACGCCCTCCGGTGGTTCAATTTTTATTACGCAAGCTCCAAGATCAGCGAGTAATCGTCCACACATCTCACCTCTGGAATCACTGGCGTCAATTACCAATGTGCCTGTAAGTGGACCAATTCCCGGCAACTCCGATTTTGACATGTGTGAACCTCCAACAATTGTCGCTGCTAAATCATAAAGGTAAATAAGTTATTTAGGAGATGCCACCACTAACAGTTCTAACTTTGAGATCTTGACCAAAGGTTGATGCAATCATGAAGAAGCTCCCTGTTTGAAGTACGTAATTCGACTTGTGGCTCTGGTAGGTGGATTTTTGATCAACTCACCGAACCTTTTCATCCGCGAATTTTCTCGAATATCTTGGCTGTGGAATTGCAACAATTCTTCTAGGCTCTCTGCGAAATGCGATACTCTAAGTCCTTCTGCCATCGATAACGCTTGGACGGTCTGACTGAATACCCAATGTACCTTCGATGTTGACTCTTCACGCCACTCTGACAGCAGGTCGAGGAGTTCCGGCAACGCTCCTGATTGGGGGGTAATCAGATCGCGTTTCACGTATTTTGGAGTGAAATTTGTGGGCCAATCTTTAAACTTCAAAATTTCTGAGATTGAGTGATTTGTATGATCACATAAGCTACTTATCCGATCTAAGGCACTATAGCGAGAACCGTCTTTTAATATGGCGTCATGAAAATCTTCAATCTCGCCAAGAGTATCAAATCCTCCTACGGTGCCGACAACCATGAGACTTCGATTGATTGGATCGGAAGGCGCGAGAGTAACTGTGATATTTCCTGGATGATCGGTATTTCGCAACGATGTCTCACTAGCATCAGTCACACTAAATAGATTTCCATTTTTTGGAGTTCTCCAAGTATTAATAAAATATGTCATCGACCTACCACCATTCGATTTTGCGGGTACGTCCATGAGTTTATTGGCTGCTGTCAAGATATTTTTGAGTCAGAGTGTTGGATTCGACTCTAGTCCGGGGTGATCAGGCCCGACTGGCTATAGAAATTAGTTCTCTTGCTATGCTTGGACTAAATTAAATCGCTAAATTAAGGACTGGATATGCTTGGACGAGATGAATGGCTCGAACCATTTTCTGAGCCGGTAGTGGAGCCGGATCTTGCAATCATTGATCCGCATCACCATTTGTGGGATCGGCTCGGAGGCACACGATACTTTTTGGATGAATTGTTGTTGGATACGACCGGACACAACGTGCGCCAAACAGTTTTTGTTGAATGCAATTCAATGTATCGTGCCGATGCAACTGACCCACTTAAATGTGTTGGCGAGACTGAATTTGTTCGTGGTATTGCTGCCCAGAGTAATCACGGACAGTACGGTGATATGCGGGTAGCAACCGGTATAGTGGGTGCCGCAGATTTATTGCTTGGAGCTGAAGTAGAACAAGTACTTGAGGCACATCTTGCTGCTAGCCCTGAAACATTCAGAGGCATTCGATATAAAACGGCGTGGGCCGACGAGACTGTGGGTTTGATTCCTGGGGGTGCCAAGCAGGATGGCCTCATGGATACTCAAGAATTTGCAGAAGGGTTTGCGATGCTCAGTCGCTATGATTTGAGTTTTGATGCGTGGCTGCTTCACCCACAATTAGAGGAACTTGCCGCACTCGCAGGGAAATTCCCGGACACAACAATTATTCTCAATCATCTCGGTGGCCCGATAGGTATGGGACGATATTCGGAGAATCGAGCAGACGTGTTTGATCAATGGAAGCGTGGGCTTGCTTCTGTTGCGAGCCACGAAAATGTGGTGCTTAAGGTTGGGGGTATTCAGATGCCTATTAACGGTTTTGGTTGGCATGAGAGAGAAACGCCTCCCACTTCGGATGATTTAGTGGAAGCCAACCGTGAATGGTATTTAACCGCCATTGAGTTATTTGGGCCCGATCGATGTATGTTTGAGAGTAACTTTCCGGTTGAACGTCAGTCTTGCTCGTACACGGCACTTTGGAACCAATTCAAAAAATTGTCTGGAAGCTTCAGTTCTACTGAACGAACGGCGATGATGCACGATACGGCTATGCGAGTGTATAGACTGGATGCGGTCTAGCGTGAGGAAGGCACAGCATGGTAACAGTTGATACGAGCTTCGGTGATTTACGAGGGGAGTTACTAGACGGTGTAAATATTTTTCGCGGTATCCCTTTCGCGACGCCTCCAGTTGGTGAGTTGAGATGGCGAGCGCCCAAACCACCGATAGCGTGGTCTGGCGTTAGAGATGCGACACGGTTTGGTTCTCCTGCTCCACAGCTCGAAAGCCCGATTCAAGTCGCATCTGCTTATAACGGCATGTGGCGTGCGTTCGAAGATGTGTCTGAAGATTGTCTAACGCTCAATATCTGGAGTCCGAATCTTTCGGATGCTCAGTTACCAGTGATGGTTTGGATCCACGGTGGCGCTTTCAATACAGGGGCGGGGAGCCAACCGATGTACGAGGGGAGTCACCTCGCCAAGAATAATGGTGTGCTAGTCGTAACAATTAATTATCGTCTGGGACCGTTTGGATACTTCAATCATGACCAATTTGATTACAACGTTGGTACATTGGATCAAGTAGCTGCTTTGAAATGGATCCAGACTGAAATTACGAGGTTTGGTGGAGATCCAAACAACGTAACTATTTTTGGAGAATCAGCCGGAGGAAAAAGTGTTGAGATATTGTTGTCGACCCCCTCAGCCAAGGGACTATTTCACAAGGCAATTATCCAGAGTACCTATGACCCTCCGATGGAGATGTGGCGTGGAGTAGAAAAAACCACGGAGCTAGTTACTCATTTAGATCGAGGGGTAAGCCCCACTGAATTACTTGACTCAACTACGGACGAATTACTAAAGGCTCAACAGAACTTATATTTTTTAGGCTTAACACAAGGTGATCAGAGAGGGGTCGTAAATCCTGTTATCGATGGCACCGTGTTACCTGATTATCCCCGATCGGAGATCTCTAGAGGTATTTGCTCAGATATTCCGGTAATGATTGGAACCACGTTGGACGAGACTAGATTATTTTCTTTGTTTACGCTGATTGATAGTCCTGAGACGACCTTTGATAATCTGCTAGAACATTTAGAGACAGGCATTTCTGACACGACGAAGGATGTGCTACAACAGGCGGTGAATCATTATCGGTCGTTGGAAAATGCGACAGGGGAACCAGTCACTCCAGAGGACGTGAAGCAGGCTATTCGAACAGATATGACCTTTCGCCAGCCTTCTATCCGGCTAGCGGAGGCGCATGCCAATACCAACAAAAACACATATATGTATATCTTCGAATGGAAATCACACTTACTACCTCAGATTGGTGCTTGCCACGGTCTTGAAATTCCTTTTATTTTCGGGAATTTNGATTGCCCCATTGGTGAACTAGCCGGAATGTTGCGCGANCCGNACAATTTATCGTNTGTGATGCAAACAGCGTGGGCTAATTTCGCACACACCGGCACGCCAAGCGCAACGGGGATAAATGAGTGGCCAGCATATGAAATCGAAAANCGTTTTACGATGATGTTTGATGAGACNAGTGATGTTGTTTCCGATCCATATGGTGNGACACGACAGTTCTGGGCTGAACAGNACNNGTCATGAGGTTATTNTGATGCCGNACTGCAAGCCGTTNTTGTGGCAATTTNGATTTCNNAATAGCCACTCACTNTAGGNCTGATGCTTTCACATGTGACGCAAAAACATAAGTACAAGACCCGCCTACTATCCGATGACGATCCGGCTCAGAACGGATGTATCGTTGATGACTATGAAAGTTTTGGGGGCGTGCATCGGCTTTTGTCACCTATGGCCGCATTTAGCGGATTATCAATGTCGTAGTGACTTATTTTCATTCTGTGGCAGAGCTGACAAAGTGACTCATGAAATTTGGCAGACAGAACTTGTATCAGTTTAGCCAAGGTAAAAATCACCGTAGTCTAGCTTTTTCAATGAATTCAATAAAGGTGCGCTCGTGGAGATTCATTCCGATCTCATCCCAGAATCGTTGTACACCGGGGCCAAGTCCGAAAATTTGATTGACGCGCCTTTCGACATTTCGATGATCATTACCGTTTTCCCAATGATCTTTAAACTGTGCGAAATATTGAAGCATAAAAATATTGAATCGATGTTGATCAATCTTGTCGAGTTCACCCCTGTTTTCACAACCGAGTAAGAAAACATTAGCGAAATCTCTGTCGGTATACATACTGCGAAACATGTCATCAACCTGGGTACCTATCGTGAGGCGGAGATTTGTTACAGAATCCTTATGTTGCAGTCGTAACTGCCGCAGAAGAAATATGGCGAGCAACATAGTGCTGAGTCCAGTGATGATTTGAGTTGTGATGGTTATCTGTTCAAAGTCCATTCATATCCCTCCTAGCATTGACTTTTAACAATCGACCAAAACATCGTGATGACCGACCTTGGGAAAGAGGATAGCAACCAGTAGGTGGTGACGAGCTTGAGCTTTCAAGATATTGCTGACTTGACAACTTAACTTGCGTTTTGTTACAAACGGCGCAGTACAAACTAATTAGAAATCGAGGTGATTTAAATGACGGTCTTATCAACGCTAGTGTTTAAACCAGCAAATGGTCGTATTGCAGATGCAATCGAGAATTTAAAGACGGTAGAAAAACTAGCTATTGATTCAGGGGCGACACGAGCGGCCTCTTCTCGCGTATTAACAGGACCTGCCGTCGGGAATTTACAAATGCGGATGTTTACTGAGGACTTAGAGCATCTGGGTGAGGTGTCTAACGCGATGTACGCGTCTGATGTAATGGCTACCCTAAATAGTAATGATTCACCTCCATCAGAATTAGTGAATCTGATACGCAGTGATGTCACGCACCGATCAGTTGAAGGCGCTACCGCTGACGGAATCACTGTGGGAAGCGTTGTAGGCCTTCAAGTGCATCCTGGAATGGGTGAGGTTCTGCACGCTCGTATGGTTGATATGGCAGATGCCTGGGTCGAGGTTGGGGCTGCTCAAGCCCTAGTGACAGCATCAATATCTGGGACTGCGGGCCCGGCGATGTTCTTAACAACTTTTTTCACGAACTACGCTGACCTTGGGCGTGCGACCACTGACATCAGATCAACGAAACCTATGCAGGCGACTCGAAGCTCGACTAGTCCCTCTGGTACGATTATGGCTAATTTTCATATGAGTAGACTCTAGATTCTTCTTATATCAGGCCTTATCTTTTGAAACTGAATTTACCGATGTAAGCTAGTTTTCAAAGAGATAGTTATGTGATGGCTACTTACTTAGACGGTGAGTGCTTTGCTAGTAACGTATGGAGTCACTTGTAGTTCAAAGTGAGACGTGTATGAGTAGCGGAAATGATAAATCACGTGAGAAACGTGACAAGCAAATCGAACGGGCACGTAAGATTCGGGAGCTCAACCCGAACATCGACTTTGAGTGGCACGAAGTTTACCTTCCAGACGGATTAGACGACGGTGATACGTCCATAGATTCTTGCGAGACGTTTGTTGAACTTGTCACGAAGTTCGGTAATCGAGAGAATATGGACAGACANAATGAACAATAAANNTTCTAATATAATNAGCTATACNTTACGGCTAATTAACNTCCTATGCTACTAACTCCCGAATGGCTANATAGCGAATTAGNAGATNTATTNGGGCTAACTGATACGCGTAAAGTCGTGAATTTNCGGCGANTTCCGATNGGTGATGGCTATGCAGCATCNACACATAGNGTNGAGCTTNAATACAGTGAAAATACTANCTATAGTGTTAAATCGATNGTTGTGAAAAGCCCNATNNCGGACAGCTCTATANTCAAGACGGCGCAAATNAATNGAATTTATGAGCGTGAGGTCGAATTCTATCGAATCANGGCACAAGTAGGGTTTAGTGCGCACATTCCACGGTGTTACTACTCANCTTTTGACTCAGAATCAGGTGATTTTCTGTTAATACTTGAGGATCTAAGTTCTCGCGTTCCCGGAAATCACCATACGAGTCGCCCGTTGCACGAGATCAAGGACGTCTTTAGGGCGTACGGGAGGCTTCATCATAGATTTTCTTCACTTGCAGAGCTTCGAAACGATGTTTTTCTGGCGAAACCAGGTAATGGTAAATTTCTTCGACGTCAGATGCAGCAATTACTGGACTCGATGGTTGGTAAATTAGAGCCGTACCTGGGTGGGAGAACTCGTGATCGTATTCTTAGTCAGCTGAATTATTTTGAAAAGCTTTACGGGTATTCAAAGCAGGCCCGACATTCAACACTTACACACGGTGATGCTCACCAGGCAAATGTTATGTTTGGGGAAAATGGTGAGGAAGTTGTCATTCTAGACTGGCAATTAGCCCGCTTTGGTATCGGTATGGAAGATATATCGCGCTTTTTGCTTTTAAGCACCGAACCTGAATTTCGTAGAAAGCATAGGGACGAGCTGATTGATGTCTACGCCGAAGAGCTTAGTGCGGCCGGTTCTGACCTGACGTTTGACGAATGTTATGCGAATTATCTTCCGATGCTGGCTCTGCAGGGGTGTATGTCGCTGTTGGCAGTTGGTGCTGCTGACTTCACGCAGTCAGAAGAGCAGCAACAAACTGGAGTGAAGCTATGCACACGATTGGCCACTGTAATTGAGGAGCTGGAAATTGAAGCCACAAAGTTGTCCATTTGGACGTAGAATGCGAAGTTAAGGCCTTTATATCGATGAATTAAGGAGATTCTTATGCCCTTTGCTCAGAACCCCGACGGTACAAAAATTAACTATGAAGTGATCGGTGAAGGCCCTCCCTTGGTGTTGCAGCACGGTCTGCTTTCGGACCTCAATACGTGGAAGAGTCGTGGATATGTGGATGCCCTGCAGGATACTTTTCAATTAATTCTGGTCGATTCACGGGGACATGGAGAGAGTGATAAACCGGATGAGTCAGAGGCTTATGAGCTTCGGGCACGAATTACGGATTTGGCGACCGTGCTTAATGCATTGGAGATTGATCAGGCGCACTACATGGGATATTCCATGGGTGGTTGGATGGGATATGGGATAACCATCTACATGCCACAACGTTTCAAGTCGTTGGTAATCGGTGGATTCGGTCCATTTCGTGTCGGTCGTGCCGGCCCTTTAACTGAAGAACAGAAGCAGGCACGTTGGGAGACGATGGTTAATGCAGTGACGACAAATGCACACAGAACGCGAGCATTACGAGAATTCCCATGGGCTATAAAACACTGTCGGGATGCCTTAGATACTTGGAAGGGAGCTCGACAGGCTCTTAAGGTTGGAGATCTGCCACTCCTGATGTTTGCTGGCAGTGAGGAGCCTAATTCTTCCCCTATCGATATGCCTGAGGTACTGAACTTTAGACCCGATGCGGAATTCTTTAGTGTTGAAGGGGCAAACCACATCGAGACCATTGAGGCCGTCGATGTCGTGGCTCCTCGGGTTCTGAAGTTCTTAACAGAAGTCGAAAGCCGGTAAGCAATTTTATTTTTGGTGAAACCGGACTGTATTGATATCGAAGAACGCAGTATGATGATTTACGCGGCCCCATCGTCTAGGGGTTAGGACGCGAGCCTCTCACGCTCGAAACCCGGGTTCGATTCCCGGTGGGGTCACCACCACTTGCCGCAATGCCTTACGAGCAAAAGATCTCACAAAAAGTGGACACAAAACTGGACACATTTTGTAAGAGTTTCGGTTGAGTGTGGCTACAGGGCTAAACATACTAGCTAGCCTTCGACAGTATTGAGTCCGAGAAAATATTCTCCGATTTTAGGATCGTGAAGAATATTTTCTGCACTACCGGAATACACGACTTCTCCGCTAGAAAATATATATCCTCGATCTGATCGTGCAAGTGATAATCTGGCATTTTGCTCCACTACAAGGACTGAAATTCCGTCATTTCGAAGATTGTCAATATTGGCAAGAATCTCCTGTTGGTATCGAGGCGAAAGGGCAGCAGTGGGTTCATCCAGCATCAGGAAACTAGGATTAGAGATAAGTGCTCTGGAGATAGCCAACATTTGGCGTTCTCCACCTGAAAGTGAAGCCGCAAGATCGTTCATTCGAAATTTTATGTCAGGGAACATCTTGCAAGAACGCTCAATTCCTCTTGAAACTTCACTCGACTTGAGACCAATTCCTCCCATTAAGAGATTCTCTTTAACTGATAATGACGGGAAGACGTTGTCTACCTGGGGCACGTATGCGATACCTCTTTTAACTAATTTATCGGTGCGCCATCCAGATACATCAGTAGCGTTATGCAAAATGGCACCATTATGAAGAGTAGTGAGCCCGAAAATCACCTTCAAAAAAGTAGATTTGCCACATCCGTTCGGACCGATAATCGTGACGAATTCTCCTTGATCTACATGGAGATCAATACCGTACAAGATTTGAACACTGCCATATCCACCTTCAAGACCGGTGACTTCTAAAACCTTATTCATTTTGTATCTCCCCCTGAACTGCCTAGATACGCTTCGATGACGTCACGGTTTTGTCTTATCTCGCTAGGTGTTCCTTCCATAAGAACCTTGCCCTCATTCATTACGATAATTCTGTCGACATCACGGCGGAGGATAAAATCCATGTTGTGTTCGATCACTAACATGCCGATATTTCTGTCTGAGGTAAGACGGCGCAAGTTCTGAAAAATTCGCTCGGCAAGGGGGCCGGCAACCCCAGCCACAGGTTCGTCAAGTAACAAGAAACGAGGCGCACTCATCAAAGCCCTGCCGATATCGACTAGCTTACTCTGACCACCAGATAATTCACTTGTGAGGTTATGTGCCATATGCGGGATTTCTAGCAGATCTAAGACTTCGTATGCGTCTTGGATCCGTCGTGCTTCAGACTTTCGTGTACCGGGCTTCAGTAATGCCAATATGGGGTTAGGTTTAAATTGGTCACGTGGAGGTACAAGTAGGTTTTCTACTACCGTCATTTCTCGCCACAGCAAAGTATGTTGAAAGGTTCTTGTTAGCCCTAAATGCTGTATTTGATCGGGTCTCATATGCGTCGCATCTTGTCCGAGAACTTCAATTGTGCCCGAACTCGCCTGCAGCATTCCAGATATGCAATTGAATGTAGTTGTTTTCCCACACCCATTTGGTCCTATGAGTCCGACAAGTTCACCTTGTGAGATCTCGAAAGAAATACTATCCACAGCTCGCAGGCCACCAAAATCTTTAGTCAAATCTGATATACGTAGCGCCGGTTCAGACATGACTATTTATCCTTATTCTCAAAATTATCGAGCTGACTTTGTGCTTTATCGCTGGAATTAGATAGAACACTCGGATCTACTTCTCTTTCAACTAACGCAGCACGTTGTGGTCTACTGGGTACTTCCGGTAATAAGCCTCTAGAGGACATAAGCAGGGCACCGATGATCACGAACCCGACCAGCGCTAACTTGAGGTGCGGCAGGGATAACAGTACATCACCCTGGGAAAATATTTCATTAACTGATCGTTCTGACCATACTAATCCTCCGACATTAATCATCAACCAGGAGAAGGCAGAGTCAAGGAACGCGGTTAAGCCATGAAACGGCAGGCTTGCACTTCCTCGCGAGACCACCATTACGTTGAAGACGAACTCAACGATTACGATTATGAATGCACCAATGATCATCCCTCGATTATTCCCGCGTCCCCCAACAATATAAGCAGCCCAGATCAAAAATGTAGTACGTACCGGGTTCATGAAATCTGGCCAAATATTAGTATTTAGCCAGGCCCACAGTGCTCCGGCAAGAGCGGCAATAGCTGCACCTAGTGCTAAGCTAGCTGCTTTATGAATCAAGACATTATGGCCATGATGTTGGCTCACGGCTTCATCTTCTCGAATGGAGCGTAATATTCTGCCCCAGGGCGACGACAGAACAGTGTTGAGTAGATACCAGGCTCCGGCCGTGCAAGCGATAGCCATAAATGCAAGCAGTACGACGTATGGTGCATTGGACGGTAAACCGATCAAATTTCCTACAGTTTCTGATGGACTGCCATTCCACCAGTCTTCAAAAGGTCGAGCGAATTGAGATATCCCGATGCCAGAAGTAACTGTTCCAGCTCGAAGCAGTGGCTCGGCCTGAAGTGAAATACGTAGTATCTCTGCTAGCGAAATCGTCAGAATCGCAAAATAGTCCATTCTTAGTCGTGCAGTCGGATATGCGAGTAGCCATCCAGCTATTGCTGCAATTATGACAGCTAGAAGTGTCGCGGCAATAGGATTCCAACCATATCCATTAGTTTCGACAGGTGCGGATAATAAGCCAACTACGACCGCTCCGATTCCTACAAAAAAGATCACTCCAAAGTTTGTCATCCCCGTAATTCCGGTATGTAAATTTAGTGAAAATGCAGCTAACGCAAAGATGCCGAGTAAGGTGAAGATGCGTGCAACCTGTAATGTTTTAGTGAGTATACTCACGCTGGGAAGCAGTAAGACAATCAGGAGAAGGACTAAAAACAGGATCGCAAAAAGAGTCCAGGAGCCTCTTTCGGTGTCCCTTTGAATATTAAGCAGCCTACTGAGTTGAGATTTACAGATCGAAAAAAATGACCCTATAAATGCAAATATCGGTTTAGGGACTTCGGTCATGCGGGCCAGATGATGATGAATTGAATTCCAGTATTGTCTGGCAACGCTTCTAGATGAACTAACTGTACTATTCATCTTTTCAGTTATGAGCTCGAGATAATATGTTGGATTCCTAATATTCGCTGAACTTTGTGAAGTAAGATCTGTATCTACAGCATCGACGGGAGACCCAGCGACTTCTTCTATGCTCCTTCTTTTTCGCATTCGATCTATATTCCAATTTTCGATAGCAGAGCCAATTCCTCGGGGTGCTAACAGCAATAGACCTACAAGGAAGATAAAGGGCATTACCTCTGCAAAACCACTGGCGGTTGGCCTATCAAGCGTATTGCCCGCCCCGATTAAAACGGGTTCTGAAAAGGCCCTGAGCACACCAACTATTAGTGCACCAAGCAGGACACCAGGAATCGAACCGATAGAACCGAGCACGATCACGGCAAAAGCTGGTAACAATAGCATCAATCCTAGTTCGGGATTGATAGGTAAAATGCCTGCTAATAATGAGCCACCCAGTCCAGCAATTCCTGCTGATAGAAAGGAGGTACTTCGATGGACATGTTCCAGATGGATACCACTGGAAGCGGCAAGGTCCGGATTGTCCGCTACTGCTCTCATTTGTCTGCCTAGTCGTGTTTTCTGTAATAGCAGTATGAGAAGCAGCACCGCTCCAAATATTCCTAGTATCAGGGCTATTTTTGAGTAAGCAAAACCGTATGGATCCACGTTTGCTGAAAAATCCATAAGTGGTTTAGCTACGCGATCTCCGAGATTCAGCTTAAGTAATCCTGTAGGGATATCTACTGTTGAGGTGCTGAGTCTCCAATCTCGATCGGGGACGAAGCGGAAAGTACTCGCACTGAATCGCATAAATAAGATGGCGCGAAGTACCATCGACACGCCTAGGGATGCGATCATCATGACTTGCGGAGTGGCCATCTTTCTCCGTAATCGTCTGAAAACTAGTCGATCTATCAATAAGCCCGTGAATCCCGTTACAACGAACGCACATATTGAAGCCCAAATCAGGAGAGTCCAATCAATAGTTCCGTCTTCGGGTGCGTCAGAGATAGAGAAAAACGTGTCGGACCACATCAGTGTCAGTGCGACGTAAGAACCAACAAGCATCATTTCTGCTTGAGCAAAATTAGCGAAACGCTGAACTTTGTATGTGAGTGTTAAGCCAATCGCTATGCTTAAGTAAACCGCTGACCAGTACAAGCCACTAAACAAAATTGAGGAGAGATTAAAGTTCATTGTCGCAGAGCGATGTAGACCTGACACTACGACTTCCAGGACTACAAAGGCAATTAAACCGACAAGTACGGGAGTCAGTATGATAATCGGACTTTTCCAGTTGGGTTTTGATTGGTTAACGATAATTCGAACCAAAATTAAACCAGAGATCATCATCTCAATAGATAAAATAAACCATTTCAATTGACCGGAAAATAGACCAGAGCCGGCGACGAAACCTAGGTTATAAATCGCACCGAAGTAACCATCAAACAGAAGTAATAGAGCAAATAGTAAGTGGCGTAGCCATGGAGCTTTAAATATCTGCTGGCGCCGTATTGCGTTCAAAGCAACCATACCCCTCAGTGGGACTTTCAATATTTAGATCAGGTAAGTGTGAGTAGACCGGTCTGCTTTCGTAATGAAAGCAGACCGGTTGGCTACATTAATTATTAGCTGGAAGTTAGTTACCAGTTAATCCACCATCAGCTGTCCAAATACGAGGACAGGAGAAGTTAGTGCCATCAAACTGACAGACTTCATAACCCGTGCCCAACACATCGCCATTTGCATCGAATGTGTGAGTACCACTCGCCCCCGAGTAATTAACACCGGTCTTGTTTATAGCGTTCACTAAGTCCCCATCGGGGTCAGAGACAACAGCTGCCGCGACTAGTTTAATCGCATCGTATGTCTCACCTGTGTAGATAGCTCCATCTGCACCACCTGCGGCTGCATATGCACTTTCAAAACTCGACTTGGCGCTAGATTCCTCACCTGGTCGAGGTCTTGTGGCAATGAGTCCACTGACAGCTGATGCATCTGTAAATGATTCAGTAAATGCAGCATCGGCTATACCGTCAGCACCAATAATCTGGCCCATGAATCCCTGTGCCGATAGTGCTTCCATAATCGCGGCTCCATCAGTGGCATAGGACATTAATAAGACAGAATCACACCCACCATCAATTACAGATTGAGCTAGAGTAGACGCATCATACGAGCCCTCAGCTGGGTCATACCCAACTTGGACACATGCATCACCAGACCAATTTGACACGAAGTTGTCACCAAGGCCGGCACCGTAATCGTTAGTCATGTATAAGACCGCAGGGTTACTTACACCGGCTCCAGACGCGACTGCGGCTAGTGCCACTGCTTGTTGTGCATCACTAGGAACAACTCGGAAAAGGTGACCATTGTCATCAGCTCCAGAAATTGCCGGTGAGGTACTTGCGTACGATATCATCGGAACTCCAGCGGGCGCAGTCACAGCTATCGCTCCAAGTGTGGCACCAGAGCAGGCTGCACCGACAATCGCTTTTACGCCACTGTCTATCAAAGTTTGTGCAGCAGTTGCAGCTTGAGTACCGTCGCAACCTGAATCACCGATAATCAATTCAAATACGTAATCCCCGTCATGTTCGGCATTGAGCTCGGCTATTGCCACTCTTCCAGCATCCTCAAATCCAGGCGCATATTGCGCGATTGGACCAGTTTGAGGACTTAGAAGCCCAATTTTTACGGTCTCACTTCCACCGAGTACTCCACACCCAAGTGCGAAGGCGGCCAGTATCACTGATGTCAAGAGCAAACAAAATTTATTCATTAATCGCATAGTGCTCCCACTCCTTTCAAATTCAAACCCCTCATGTTCAATCTCTCAATCCTACCGCATAAATGCTGCTTTAATCTCCCAATAAGTATCGATTTTATAAATTCTTCCATATGTCCTAGGGACCGAAATCGACTTGTGGTTCTCGGCGATTGAGCTCTGTTCTCTCAGATGAGCTGATGGCACGATTCTAAATAGCTAGCCCATACGACTCTAAGGACGGGAAAATAGGGCATTAGGGGTTTACAAATGATTAGAGGGCTTCAAGCTTGGGGAAGACCCGCTCCTTAAACTTTTCGTCGCCAAGACCCAAATGGAGCATCTCTATTCCAATTGATTTGTAGAGCTCGATGCGCTCTAATATCGTGTCAGGCGATCCAATTAATCGAGCTGCGTAACCTTCATTACTATCAATAGCACTTAAGGGGTCCGTACTGTCCCACATTCCGTGAGCTCCAGAGGTGCGTTGTTTTCTTTTTTCAACAAGTGATTTATCTACTCGGGCAAGCATGCCGTCAATCACATCCCAGGCTTCGTCATCAGTATCACGACAGAGCGGGATCGCATACATCCCAAATCGCACAGTCCGACCGGTCGATTCACAAGCTTTGCTAACTTTCCCTACTATCTCCTCTATCCGTTCGGGGGTCCCNCCGTTGAGGAACATCCAATCTGAGTGCTGTGATGCGAGGTTAATAGCAGCATCGCTTTGCCCACCTTGAAACACTTCTAAATTTGAGACTGGCCTCGGCTCAAGTCGAAGATTGTCGTTCTGGTAATAATCTCCGGCATAATCAAAGGCTTCATTATTCCATGCACCACGGATTACCTCTATGAATTCNGCAGTTCGTTTATACCGTGTGTCGTGATCAAGCTTATCTACCCCGAACATATCAAATTCTTCCATGTGCCAACCACTCGTGACATTGATAGACCAACGTCCGCTGGTCAACCGATCCATGGTTGTTCCCCATTTTGCGATTGTCGCGGGACTAAAGAACCCTGGATGAATCGCNGTGATTAAGTTGAGAGTTTTTGTATGTGCGGCTAGGAAGGTGGTCATTGCCAGGCAATCAAATGAGGAGCCTTCGATTTCCTCACCNGTACCCCACCATCGCTGTGGTATGAGGAGATCAGTAAGCCCCATCTCTTCCCAGTTTTTTGTGTTGGTCTTTATACGATCTAAGAGCTCTTGCCCGCTGGGAACCTCGGTGGCACGTGCTGATCCAGTGACCAATCCCATACCTCTAACGGCAACGCCTGCCCANGTGCACGTCCTCATCTCGGTATGATAAGGCAAAAATCGATAAGGCTTGAACTGGTTATGTGCTTTACGATGTTCTGAATCAACCGAAGCTCGATTGGAGTATAGAAATTGAATTCAGATGTGATAGTGATTGGAGCTGGAATAGCGGGCTGCTCGACTGCGCTTCATCTGGCGGAAGCAGGCATTTCTACGGTTGTTTTGGAGAAAGGTGAAATTTCAAGTGAAGCCTCTGGTGTGAATATGGGTGGACTTGGTGGCGCTGGATGGGGAAACTCTCCANCACTTCAGGAACATCTAACCATGGGCAGTCTNAATATTTTTAAGAGACTTCAGAATGAACTGGGGTACGACATCGAGTTTCGGCAATCAGGATCGTTCACAGCGATTCACACCGAAGGGCAACATGCGTATGCCAAGGAGCGAGTACTAGAGGCGCAAAATAATGGATTCAATCTTGAATTAATGAGTGCNTACGAGGCTAGGGCGTTGGAGCCAGAGTTGAACTTAGAGATGTTGGGATACGTCTACACGAGCTCAAGAGGGCAAGCCGATCCATTGAAGACGACTCGGGCCTTTGGCCAGGCAGCAATTCAGGCGGGCGCGACCGTAGAGACGAACACCGAAGTTATCGCGGTAGAANAAATGAACGGAACTTGGTCGGTTAAGACGAGCAGGGGTNTATATGAATCCGACGCTGTTGTTGTTGCAGCTGGCGCCTGGTGCAAATTACTCGGCAAAATGGTAGGAGTAGAAATCCCGATTGAACCGGTAGTCGGTCAAATGTGGTCTACTGAACCTCTTCCACCAAGGATCTTTGGAACTATTGGCTCGTTTGAATCAAGTTTTTACTGGAGTGAGGATTCGTATGCTGGAGCCGGATCCCCTCCGGAACTAACTCATTTGGNAGCTCAACGTCTGACGCGGCATCTGTACGGTAGGCAACGAAAAAGCGGCGAAATTATATTCGGTGGTGACAGGCGAGATGTGGGCTTCGATAAAACTATTGAAGATNCAGGAATAGATGTCAACAAAGGACATGCAACAGANATACTGCCATTGCTTGCNGATCTNCCTATCGCTACTACTTGGTCCGGCCTGATGCCGTTTTCAATAGACGGACACCCTATTATCGGAGAATTACCATATAACGAAAATTTATTCGTGGTGACTGGACTGGCGTCCTCGGGTTTTGGACGAGGACCGGGTGCAGGGATGCTGATTGCAGATTTCGTTGCCCGCGGCGCGGCNCACCCAGTCTTGAGTCAGTCGAGTCCTGCGCGGTTTGCTGATTAAGGTTACTGCCGAAATTAGTGATATATGTTCAATCTGCCGCACAATGAAGGACGCTCCTATAATTTTGTCCGAAGCGTATGAGATAACGACGCCATCATCTGTTAGGGTAGGTCGAAACAAATTGAGAATTTACGCACAGAAGGGTACACAGACATGCCGTTACAAGTAACGAAATGGCGACGAAAGGAATCAGCATCACTGAACGATTTAGGCTTAGCTGCATTGGCGGTCTGCCGCGCACAACGAGCCCGAGATGAGGTTGAGGGTGCCAAGTACTATTGGGGAAATCCCAACGAAATATGGATAATTATCGATGGGGCTGAGGANATGGTCTTAAACAAAAACCAAACTCCTGAATCATTGGCCGCGATGTATGACCTCAGTGATTTAGCAACACAGATTGAAACCGCATTTCTTGCCGACGCCCGAGGTGGATTCGAAACGTATGAAGCTGCCGGTCGGTCATAGTTGATTTGGAGTAATAGATGGCAAAAGGATATATTTTATCGGCTTACCGTGAGATTCATGATCCCGAGAAATTAGCAGCCTATGGGGCACTAGCCGGCCCAGCTGTTGNGGCAGCTGGAGGACGATTCCTCGCCCGGGGNGGATCCGTCACTGCGTACGAGCATGGTCTAGAACAGAGAACTGTTCTTATTGAATTTGAGAGTTACGCTGCAGCGTTACAACTTTATGAAAGTNAGTTGTATCAAGAAGCTCTGGCAGTGCTGGGTGATGCAGTAGCTCGAGATTTTCGTGTTGTAGAGGGCGTCTGACCAGAAGTTTCAGGCAAATCTAAGATTAGGAAGGTTGCTCGCTGCAAATTTTATATGAGTGATATTGTCATTGAATTAGAAAACGGTGCTGTGGTTGGGTCTACTTCGGGAAACACAGTTGTGTTCAAAGGTNTNCCTTATGCAAAGCCTCCCATCGGTGAATTGCGATGGCGTCCGCCCGTGGAGTTGGATCCATGGCCTGAGGCACTGCAGGCAAAGGAGTATTCGAACTCTGCTTGGCAACTAGGAGTAGATACGAAGTTATTNATCGCGGAAATCATCAATCAGTCTGGGTTCAATCCCATCAAACGAAATTTATTTAAGACGGTTTTAAGTAGATTTAGGCAATCAAACGAATCGGAAGATTGTTTGTATCTCAATATTCGAATTCCTAGCGAAAGCGTCCAGACGGNTTANCCTGTCATGGTTTGGATTCATGGTGGTGATCATCAGGATGGTTCAGGTAACGGATTCCCATATGAGACTGACGTATTTTGTGATGAGGGAGCGATTCTAGTCACTATAAATTATCGGCTCGGAGTGATGGGGTTTTTGTCCCATCCGGAATTAAGCCTCGAATCTGGAAATGGCACNAGTGGCAACTACGGAATGCTCGATCAGATTGCGGCATTGAAATGGATTCAGGAAAATATAGCGGCTTTTGGTGGCGATCCTGAGCAGGTGACAATTTTTGGTGAATCAGCAGGNGGAGAATCTGTTGCTCATTTGCTTACCTCTCCACGGGCGAAAGGGCTTTTTCAACGTGCAATTATTCAGAGTGCAGCTAATAGCGGTCAAATGATTCACCAAACAGCACCAGTTTTACACCACGACAGTGGCGAACAGATTGGAAAAAATCTTGCGGATAAATTAGCCCCAGGAGCTAATCAGATTCAAGCGCTTCGAAACCTCTCAGCATCTCAGATAATGGAAAAAGTGCGTGCGGAAGAGAATTTTGCGTGCCGAAGTTTTTTTCCTNTAATCGATGGTGTCACTCTACCGATGAGTCCATTCCAAGCATTCAGAGACGGCAAAGAACACGACGTGCCTCTTCTTGTGGGAAGTAATTCTGATGAAGCCTCACTATTCTGGCCTCATATGTCGAGCCCACTAATCGAGTATNGGGAACGAGAACCCGATGTGAATCAAATGAAAGAATTAATTGAATTCGAATTTCGTGATGATGCGCGTCTAGTCGAGGATGTATATAGCGGAATTGTGAACTGTGACCCAATGGCTCAACAGGAGCTCCTGGGCGACTCGCTATTTGGCGCTACTGCTTTCTATTATGCATCTTTGCATTCTAAGAAAAATGCNAGCACATTCCTGTATCACTTTAATCAGGTACCACCTTCTAGCAAACAAACAGCCGGGGCCTATCACGCAGCTGAGATTGGCTACGTATTTGATATTAAGTCACCAGTATTTCCAAAGTCACGACACGGGAAGCAACTTGCGAAAACAATGAGTCGGACTTGGGTGCAGTTTGCAAAAACCGGCAATCCAAATAAGACTGATTTGCCGGTTTGGGACGCGTTTCAGGACGAATCTCCTAGATGGATGGTCTATGGAAAAAATCTCGGAACAGACAAGGTAGCTAAAGTCCTTGAATATCGTGCTCTAAATCGCCGACTGGAACGCCAATTAGATCAATTACCAATCGGGGCGAATAAAGATTTTTAATTTCCAATGTGCATGTGAGACACGAAGCAGGTCAGATGCATTGATTAGAGATTACTTCACGAAACCTCTAACCCAATGCATNACAANTATGAGCTNCGCTCGCTAATCGTGGCTGCATGNTCCGNAAAGTGNGTACCTGAACGGACCATNGCGGCNCCAATTGTTGCGTCCCAGTCCATGCTTTCGGGGCGTTCAACTGGCTTTACCATATCGTGATCTTCCACGTATCTGAAGACTCGATTCAATATTTCGAGAGATGCGTCCAGTGCCGGTAATACGTCTGAGGAAGCAGCAAACTCGCCACCAGTCTTCTCTGCAGGTCGCGCGTCCATTGCGGTAGCAACTACTCCGGCGAAAAAACCTACAGCACCCACAGTATGTTCAGCTACCTTTCGTGCGGACCATGTTTCTTCACCACCATCACTACCAGCGTCGGCTTCCCAGTCACCACTGAATGATTCGACTGCTTCTCGAAAAGCTTGAGCTCCTGCCGCGATCTGTTCTCGTGTTTCATCTGCGTTTGCCATTTAGTTACATCCCATCATGTGCAATCGGTTAATTGGTGCGCTTAGGGTAGCGCAGGATACCGAAATAGTGTTGCTGCAGCCACTATGGTTGGCAAGGCTTGACTATAGGCGTGCGATTACAGAGTTGGTAAATTGCTGAGTTGACCCGTTACCACCTTGGTCTTTAGGTAGATTTTCCTGATCAGCATAGACAGCTCGAATCGCGGCAGTCAGAGCGGTGGCTGCACTTGATAGATTAAGATGCTCAAGCATCATTACGGCCGAAAGCATAGTAGCTGTCGGATTGATGATTCCTAGACCTTCGATGTCAGGTGCGGATCCGTGAACGGGTTCGAAGTAGGCGTAGTCATCTCCATAACATCCAGAAGGGGCAACCCCTAATCCCCCTACCAGAGCGGATGCTTCATCAGATAAGATATCGCCATACTGGTTTGGTAATAGGACAACATCGAGGGTTTCTGGTTCTACCACGATACGGCGTGCAAAATCATCTACGATGAAATCGTTGTACTCAATATCCGAATAGCTTTTTGCGATCTCGACAACAATTTCTCTAAAAAAGCCGTCCGCTGTCGGCAATGTATTGTATTTGCAGGACATTGTTACCTTACCCGGATAACCTGCTTGCTTTCGGCGTCGTGCCATTTGAAAGGCATAATGAGCGATGCGCTCTGTGGCTGCACGCGTAATCACTTTCACAGCAAATCGACCATCGCCTGATGAAGGGATCCCGGTTCCTCGATATGA
>NZWK01000043.1 GCA_002701625.1 Chloroflexota bacterium | reverse complement strand
TACTTGCACTCCCATCATATGGACAGAAGGACAAACAGAGTAGGTCGAAAAGTGATGTTCGGCCAACCACACGCAGTCGTATCCGGTTTGGTCCATGATCTCAACGCGAGATAATGCGCGTTCGTATACTTCAGGAAGTGGGACTCTTCTACCAGGCCATGAGAAAAACTGCAGTGCGCCTACATTCATACTAAATCCTTCCCTAGTCCCCAAGAAATATAGCAGTCACTGAATGAGCAAGTCAGTTTTCAAGGAAATTAAGATTTCACAAAAAATAACTGAAACTCTAATATTCCATTATCTTCGATCGAAACAACCGAGCGCGAGGATGGCTGCTCAATGTCATAATCGGTAAACATGACAGGGTAGGACCCAATAATTACGAGCACATCGTCAACTAATGTTCCCTCAACCGTTATCACTATCTCTCTAGACACACCGTGCAAGGTCAGCAGCCCAGCAATCTCATAGGACAGTGAAATCCCAGTTTTATAGTCCTCTATTATCTCAATCTCATCTATTAACTTGAATTCTGCTTGAGGAAAAAGATCTGTCTCAATAGCCTGGCTTCGTAACGCTCTGTCTCTGTACTGATTATCACTCTCTAACGACGCCAGATCAGCCGTTATCTGAACTGATAACACCTTCTCCCCATCAAATTCCAAAACCGCTTCAATATTTGATGTCCTCCCGACCGCTGTGAACTCTCCGAACCGAGCGAGAACCTCGTCCACCCGGTATCCAACGAATGAGTCTTGCGACTCAGATAGTATCCAACTTCCCGCTGTCGATTCCTCCTCGGACTTCGCAGTAGGTGTTTCCACTACTTGGGTAACTGAGCTAGTTGCAGTTGGCGTAGCAGAGGCGACAGAGGCGATGGCAGCTTCTAACGACACTTCGTCTTCCACTGACCGGAATACAAATAGAAACAAAAATGCGCCAATAGCAGCTAGTACCAGACCAAAAAGAATTGCAAACGAGATAAATATTTTCGACTTAATTTTTTCCATACTTTAACTCTATACAATATTTTCTTATGCTCCTTAATAATTCATTACACTAGATGCACAGATGTTAGAAAAATCACATCAACCATTTAGTTGTTAGTTTGGAGACTCATGACACACCCATCGACACATCTCTCAATTCTCAATGCGATGGTTTGGTCAGGAACTCAAGAGTCATCTATCAAAAGAGATATTTTTATCCAAGATGGTGTTTTCGTAGACGAGCCATCTACAAATTCAGTAAACGTCGACGGAACTGGTCTCACAGTTATTCCTGGTCTAATTGAAGCCCACGCACACCTTTGCTTCAACGCAGGAGCCGATTGGCGAACCGTATATGACAACGATACGCCTTCACGTATGTTGTTACGAATGGTTGAAAATGGTCAAAAGATGCTGCGGTCAGGAATTACCACAGTTCGTGATTTAGGAGCACCGACAGAGCTCGCTGTCACGCTGAGAGATGCGATCGAGACCGGAGTGACCCGTGGCCCTTCTCTCATCGTCGCAGGTGCACCAGTCACTCCGACAGGAGGACACTGCTATTTTATGGGCGGCGAAGCCGACGGTGAGCTAGGCGTCAGAGTAGCCGTGCGGGAACGAGTTAAAGCCCGTACAGACTGGATTAAAGTCATGGCTTCAGGAGGTAACATGACACCAGGCACGAACGTTGAACGTGCCCAGTATTCCATCAATGAAATGCGTGCAATTGTTGACGAGGCCCATCGACTAGGTACGTCGGTTACGGCGCACGCCCATGGTGTTGAGGGAATTCGTCATGCTCTAGCCGGTGGCGTAGATATGCTCGAGCACTGCTCGTTCCAAACGCCCAACGGTAGTGAACCAGTTCAAGACGTTATCTCAGATATTGTCAGCAGTAAAACCATCGTATCGCCTACGATCGTTGGCGCTCTAAGTCAACAGAAAGGTACCGAACGCTACACACGTCGGGCAGGTTTGACCAAACAGTTAGTTGAGAGTGGTGCCAGAATCTTGATGTCAACCGACTGCGGAATTCCTAATACTCCGCACGAAGACTTAAGTTATGCACTTGAAGTTATGCAGGATATGAGTGAACTCAGTGCCCTCGACACCTTACGTCTAGCTACAAGCACTAGCGCTGAATTACTTGATCTAAACGACCGCGGTCGCATAGAAACCGGATATAGGGGAGATCTTTTGGCACTAGGCGCAGACCCGACCAAAGATTTAAGTGCCCTTCGAGATATTAAATATGTAATCAGTGCTGGCAATCTAGTAGCCCGTTAAAAATAGATTTCAGTCCCGTCGCACACGAACCAAATCTGGAGTTAATTCGGAAAGAGAAGATGCGCCGGCTAATGCCATCGTGCGCTCTAATCCTTCTCGCAGATGCAAGAGAGCATGATCTACACCACGCTCGCCACCCACACCCAAACCATATAAATAGGCTCGCCCTGCCATACAAGCGTTAGCACCCAAAGCAATAGCTTTCGCTATGTCACTTCCTCTGCGAACACCACCATCACAAATTATTTCGATGTCACCTCCAACTGACTGGACTACCGACTCGAGCAGTTCAAATGGGGCCGGTGCACCATCTAACTGTCGCCCACCATGATTAGAGAGAGCGATACCCTCGAGATTCAGATCTGATGCAATTTTGGCATCTTCCACAGTTTGTATCCCTTTGATTATGATCGGGCCCTTCCAAATAGACCGAAACCATTCGACATCTGACCACGATAAACTCGGATCAAATTGTGAATTAATATAATCCGACAATGTCACAGGGTCTGACCCGTCACCGACACCCTTACCTTTAACGTTTGCAAACGAGATAGGGTCAGAAGTTACGAAATCCCAAGTCCAGCCTGGATGTAACATACCGTCGATAATCGTACCCATACCAATTTTTGGCGGTAAAGTGAAACCCTGCCGCACATCTCTTTCCCTACGGCCAAGCACCGCAGTATCGACGGTAATCATTATCCCCTCATAATCAGCCGCAATCGCCCGTTCAAGCATCTCACGCACGAGTTCACGATCACGCCACACATATACCTGAAACCATTTCCTACCAGAAGATACTTCAGCAATTTCTTCGATCGATCGCGTCCCAAGAGTTGAAAGCGTATAAGGAATTCCCGCACGAGCCGCAGACCGTGCCACAGCCAATTCACCTTGAGAGTCTGCTATTCGGCCAAAACCAGTCGGTGCAAGTATTAGAGGAAATGAAAGGTCTCTCCCGAAAAGTTTGGACTGCACGGAAATATTGCTCACATCACGGAAAATGCGTGGTCTGAATTCAACAGCTCCATACGCCTCACTATTCCTCCGCAGTGTCACTTCATCCTCTGCAGCGCCATCGATGTAATCAAACACCCCGCCAGGAAGCCGTCGCTTAGCCTTTGCTCGCAAGTCCAAGATGCTTGCCGCAGTCTCAAGTCTCCTCGTTACAGGATCCCATTCAAATTTTTTGAACCGCAGCACTGATTTAAGAGTTGAAATAACACGCATGACTGATCTCCTACTCGCACGATCGTCTTTGTCTTTTATCTGTCAATTAATTCCTCTACGAATCGCCATCCGGTCGCAAAATTAATATATTCATGAATGCGACAAAGGCCGCGATCGCAATAGCCACGGATAAATTCACCGCGTCTGGACTAAATAATGAACCATAGCCCACATTATAAAACGAAGCGCCTAGCATTTGTACAAATCCCAATATTGCTGATGCCATACCGGCTATCTGGGGAAATGGGATCATCGCCGCAGCCATGGCTGCGGGCCTGGCAAATCCAAACCCGAAAGCGGTGGCAGTCATCGGCAGTACGATAGTCCATACATTACTCATCCCAGTCAGAGTAAAGACGACCATGGTCGCTCCACCTAGCATTCCAATCCCGGTTCCAATAAGCACAAGTCTTCTTGTTCTGATCCGCCCTATAGAACGACTCGCCGTCCATGCACCCAACATTATTCCGAACGCCATCAGACCAAAAGAAAATCCAAAGTTTCTAGGCGAAAGTCCAAACTCGTCAATAAGCACAAATGACGAGGACGAAATAAATATCAATTGTGCACTAAACATAAAACCAATAGTGGTTGAATAGACGACAAAATCTCTAGTTGAAAAAAGTGTACCTAGATTTTTAAGGATTGAGTCATACGTTAGCGCGGTTGAATCCTGATAACGATTCGTCTCAGAAAATGAGACTCTATACCCAATCAACAACATCACACCGAGCAAGATGAGTGCAAAGAAAACAGCCTGCCAATCGAATACCTCTAGAAGAAGGCCTCCGATAATCGGTGCAAGCATCGGAGCCAGAGGTGTCGCAACATTGATGTAAGAAAGCGCTCGAGCCGCGCCTTCCTTACCGTAATGATCGAGCACGATCGCGCGACTGATCGCCGCTCCAGCGCCGCCACCGAAACCCTGAATAACTCTACCTACAATTAGCATCGTCGGCCCATTTGCCAAGACGCAAACTATCCCCCCCAAAATAAATAAAGAAAGGCCAACCGTCATCACTGGTCTTCTGCCAAACCGATCAGAACACGGTCCATAAATCAGCTGAGAGCTTGCAAACGCAAGTAAAAAAAGAGTCACACATAACTGGAGCGTAGTCGAGCTAATGTCCAGTTCAGACGCCATAGAAGGCATCGCCGGTAAAAACATATCGACCGCAAGCGGTGCTATCGCACTGAGGACTATCAGTAGCGATAAAATCCATAATTGGCTTTCAACACTTTGCTTCCTATAGAAGATTTGAGTTACGTTCATAGGGACAAGATAGGTTTATTTTTGCCTACACGGTGAAAAATAAACCTATCTACCTATTCTTCAATAGATACTCTTTTGAACTACGAGGTAAACTCTCATACTTATGAGTGAAAAAATAATCCAAATGTTTCATATCGTTCTTTTTGAACCACTCATACCTGGAAACACCGGAAATATTATCCGACTGTGCGCAAATACCGGGGCCTCATTGCACCTCATTAAGCCTCTTGGATTCACTTTTGATGAGGCACATCTGCGTCGTGCATCGCTTGATTATTCTGACTTGGCTTCGATAACAGAATATGAAAATCTTGAATCATATATCTCAAAGTGGCCGGAAAGACGAATACTTGCAATCACAACCAAAGCTACTGAGACTTACACGGATGTAGAATTTACAACTTCGGACTCATTACTTTTTGGTCGCGAAGATACTGGTCTGCCGGATTCATATCTTAAAATACTACCGTCAGACCAGAAACTATTAATTCCAATGCAACCGTCAAATCGAAGTATTAACCTATCAAACTCAGTGGCAATAGTTACCTACGAAGCGTGGCGGCAACTTTCCTTCCAAGGTCGGGTCTAGAAAAACTACCTAATCACCAATCCAGGATCTCCGTGCACTCACCGTCTTCAACTCGAATAACTCGGGTAGCGACCTCCTTAACTAAGAGATCATCATGACTTGCACACACAATCGTCCCTTCGTATTTAGATAGCGCTTCGATGAGCTTCTTCCGAGTAGTCACATCCAAATGGTTCGTCGGCTCGTCCAGAAGCAGCACATTTGAAGGTTGAAGTAGAAATTTAGCCAGAGCAACGCGACTTCGTTCACCACCTGACAAGACTGAAATTAATTTATGTACAGTGTCGCCTCGAAATAAGAATTGTCCGAGAGCCCTTCTAATCTCTGTCTCTGATTTACCAATTGCCACCGACTTCACTTCATCAAGCACAGACACACTCACATCTAACACCTCATCCTGATGCTGATCATAGTATGTCGGTTCAGCTCTATCAGCCCAAAGAATACTGCCTTCCGTCGGCGCGAATTCTCCAGATATCGCTCTCAGAAATGTGCTCTTCCCACTTCCATTCGGCCCAACCAAAACAACTTTCTGTCCCCGTTCCACGACCATATTCGCGTCTATTAACACTGTCTGATCATCCCAATCATGACCGAGACCATCTACCTGCAACACCTCCCGTTCCACCCGCCCTGATGATTCGAGCTGAAATGAAACGTGTTTCTCCTTCGTTGGGAGCACCGTACGATTAATCTTTTCAAGCGACTTTTCTCTCGATGCGACTTGTGTTGCTTTTGTAGCTTTACTCCGAAAACGTTCAATGAAGCGTTCTTGCCTGGCAATTTCCCTATTTTCCTGCGTAGCTGTCTTCTCAAGCTGAGCTATCTTTGCAGCTTTTTGCGTAAGGAAAGACGAATAGTTACCAACATAACTTGTCACTAGTCCGTCACGCAGTTCAACAATTCTCTCAACTACACCGTCCAAGAAATCACGATCGTGTGTAACCAATACGACCGTTCCTGAAAATTGTGAGAGGTATTGAGTAAGCCATGCCTTAGCGCGTTCATCCAAATGGTTAGTAGGCTCGTCCAGCAATAAATGCTCCGGCTGGCGGACAAGTATTTTGGCGAGTCCAATTCGCATTTTCCAACCACCAGAAAAATCGCCACACTTCTTATCTCGATCTTCTTTGGTGAATCCTAGTCCGTCTAACACACGACCAATACGCTCTTCTATTCTGTACCCGTCCAATGCCTCAAACGCTGCGAATAATGAAGCCTGCTGTTCTATCAACTCATCGATATCGCCTGTCCCTTGGCTAATTAATTCAGAGACTTTATCGATTTCGCTCTGTAGTGTGGTCACATCATCAAATGAAACCCAGAGCTCTTCTAATAATTTACGATCGCTCTCAAATGGCACATCCTGATTTAGATAGCTCAATTCACCGGCTTTACAACCCGCTGTCCCTGAATCTGGTGTTTCAACTCCTGCAACCAACTTAAGAAGAGTTGACTTACCCGTACCGTTTGGCCCAACCAAACCTATTTTTTCACCATCTGGCACGTGAAACGACACATCACGCAGAATTGGAGTGGCGCCGAACGATTTACTTAACTCATTAACAAAAATCACAGTACCACAATGTTACCGGAAGCCTATTTACGATCTATGATCTAGCGATATAAGGTGAGAATCAAGATGATCTATCAGATTGACACAGAATGGAAACAATTAAGGTATCCACGTGCGACACTTGCCGAAGGGGCGCTCGACCTAAATTCGCTTGTTGACGAGGTATCTTGGTATCCAGCAAGAACAAATATTAACTTACACTTAGCTCTAGCTGAGATATTCGAAAAATGGTCCTTCACCCCACACTTCAGTACTCACAGCAAAAACAATAGCCTCGACATGGAAGTTCAAGACTGGGTGAGATCCTACGGGTTGCTTCATCATGTGGCAGATTCCAAACCGATGCTAGCCAAATACGCACGCACTTTTATAGAAACCGCAGGCATGATCAGTTGGATCACTCAAAGCACCGCTCTCATCGAAACGGTACAACAAATAAACTCGGATGATATGGATACGATTAATGCAACAATCGCCTTCCCAAATCCTCTTCAGTATGTAACTCCATCAAAAGAAATAGCACATACCGTAGTCGACCATCACGGAAATCAGTTTCCGCGCACTGTCACTGAACAGCATCAATTCGCGCCAGCCGCTAAAGCTCAGACAAGTGGTTTACATTTGGCCAGTAAAGAATGGAATACATCGTCACATAACGTATTAAATTGCATCCAAAAAGCTCTCAATACATATATCTCAGCCGAGGTAGATTTAATTCCCATAAACACACTCAACCACACAAGTGCTCACACCGGTGACCATTCGCCCCAGTACTTGATCAAACCTAAAACCCTAATGGGCTTTATATGGTCCTTATGTCTCACACAGACCAATGTGAATATTTCCCTATAATCCAAAACCTTCGGCGAATTCAGGGTAGGCTAGATCTATGTTCAGTAGTACACGCCTAAAACATCTTCTCGCAACGCTATACGGTATTCCGTTCGTCATTATCGGTATTAACCACTTTACAAATCCTGAATGGTTTGAACCGATTGTCCCTGAAGCCATTGGATCGCCAAGATTCTGGGTGTTGATAAGCGGGGTATTTGAAATTCTTCTAGGAATATTGGTAATAATCCCTCGCACACGTAAATATGCGAGCATTGGTTTCGTAGTCATGTTGATCAGTATCTATTGGGCAAATCTCAACATGTGGATTAATGATATTGAAATCGGAAATACCCGACTTTCGCAATTCGGACACGTCGTGCGCGCAACGATTCAGTTTCTGCTCATTATTGTGGCGTTATGGCTTGGTAAATTACCACCCTTTNGNAAAAAAAGTACACCTAACTAGTTACAGCGTTCCAGATCTGAATCTCCCCGCAATTCACTAATTATTTTCGAGCCAATCGTTCAAATCTGCGGCGTTCAGCTCTCGTCTTACCAGGTGGTGTAACATCCAACATTCCGATCGTAATAATTGGCGGCAAATCTTTAAGAATTAATGATCGAATAGCCCCCGGCTGAGCTACACCGTGCTCTGCCTCAAATTCTGAAATAACCGCTGACATTGTTTTGGACCCATCCATCTTTGCGATAAGTCCTGCCATTACCGGACTAAGTGGATACCCATGAGCCAAATTCTTATCACTATCAACCACCAGGTGAAATGTCTGCTTGTACTCACTACCAGAGAGAATCGGCTTCTGNTCCAACCGTATATGTCTTGGCAGCGNCGGAATACCATTAAGTAAATCCTCACCGTTATTCTNAGTTAACCGCTCGGTTGCAGCAGTNTGCTCCTTNAGATGTGCTTCCATTCGTGACACATCATCAAGAATTCCATCGGGAATTTCGCCCCGCTCAATCACTGCGCGTTCATAACCTTGCGGCGGTTGTCCGCCCACNACTTTCACAAACGCCTCACGTGGTGTCTTTGAGTCATCACCNAATATTCTTCGTGCCTCCCAAAAATACGAGTCTGANGCACGATTAGTTCCGTAAAACANTTGTGCNGTCAAATGAAAGTATTGATATTGCTTCTCATAGATATCNCGATANGTCGCNGCCGCACGCTCACTTGCTGAAGGATCTTTCAGAACTGTCTGCACGTAGGTCGANGCTAATGACGCTGAACCCAGNGCCAGATGCACACCCGATGAAAATAGTGGATCCACGAAACAAGCAGCATCACCTACCAAAATATAGCCATCACCAGAAAATGCGGTGGACTTATAAGACCAATCCCGCACCACCTTCGGCTCCCCAACGAAGCTTGCATCACTAAGCATCTCCTTGACATGAGGCGCTTCATTAATCTGCGCCTGAAGAAATCCCTCTGGTCCGAGTTCTCGAAGTCGATCATGGCCAATATCCTTATCAACGACAGCACCAACACTATCAACACCCGTATGCAGGGGTATTTTCCACAGCCAGCCGTGCTCAAATGCCTCTATAAATATGTTGCCGTCATTCGGAGATTCAAGGTGTGATCCTCCTTTGAAATACCCATATACTGCCAAATTATTGAAGTGAGTATCCCATTCAAGTAANCCTAATTTCCTGCTNAGTATCGCAGCCTGTCCACTTGCGTCAACAACGAACCGCGCTGTAATTTCTGANTCAGTCCCGTCCTGTAAAAATCTAACACCGGACGCACGCCCCTCATCGAATAATACATCGAGGACCTGCGCATCCTCCTGCACATCAACGCCATGAGTAGCGGCGTTCTTCAGCAAAATNTCGTCAAATTCTGAGCGAACCACCTGGAACGACGTCGGTCGCTGTCCAGGATCATCNGAAAAATACCAGCTCCATGGATCAGGATCTGAGCCCCATACCAGTGTGGCGCCATGTTTCACAACAAATCCAGCGGCCTCAACCTCCGGCATTACTCCGAGTTGCTCTAATATCGGAATACTGGCGGGAAGAAGTGATTCGCCCACATGCTCTCGCGGAAAGCGCTCACGCTCGACAATCGTAACTGCGTACCCTGCATCTGCCAGGAATGTGGCCACTGCACTTCCACCTGGTCCACCACCAATTACTACAATGTCACACACGTCTGCCACAAAACACTCCTATTTTTACTCTAAATCAAATGGGCTGAAATGAAAACTGACCTTGGAAACTATAAGCTTCCAAGGCCAGCTTCATTTACCTGCTAGATAGCGTCCCACTCATCGTCGCGACGCTACTGTCAACGTGGCTAAATTAGGACTTACTTGCCCACTTGAGATAGCCCCATGCATCAGCATCGTAACCACCATTCCACGCAACGTTTGGCGACCTGAATCTATTTCCATTAGTTCGCACAACACAGTTAGACCAAGCCACATCAAGGAACTTCTTATTCCAAGCTTCCCAGTCTTCAACTTCACCATCTTTAGCTTTCTCGATCATGTCCATCCACTCGAGCTCGTCCTTAACACCTGGGCGATCTCTTAGTGCGACGCTACCGTCGCCAACTGGAGCATTCATTCGGCCATCATACGAGTCAGCATATAGAACCGTCAGTGCGGGACTTCCCTGCTTAATCCAGTTACCGAAACCGATCAGCATGTGCTCAAAGGTACCAGTCGTCTGCAGAGAAATCATTTCACTGTACTCACGGTTATTGATCTGTAGTTCAATACCCATCTGGGCTAGATCCTGTTGAATCATCTGTGCCGTAGCTGGAGCATCCAACCTCTCAGGTAGTACATCAGCTTTCAGTACGTTGCCTTCAACACCACCAGCAGCAGAAATAAGCTTCGCAGCCTCAGCAGGGTTATATGCAACTGCATCGAGCTCTGGCACAAAAGCAATAGAACTAGGCTGGAACTGAAGTCGTCCACCCTGATCGAACTCACCAAAGTATTCCTTCTGAATCCGGTCCTGTTGCAGCAGGAGCATAAGACCCTGTCGCACTCGCTTGTCTAAAATATCGGCACGCACTCGGAATACTCGACCACCCATTCCACCGTATGTTTCGTGCTCCCAGTCCCCATTGTCCGCAATCGCCTCAGCGTGCTCAGGAAGCAAGGTTCCACCTGTGAAGAGGTCGATATCACCAGCTTCGAATGCGAGTCCTTGCGCACCGGAGTCCGCAAAAATCGTTGTTTCAATCTTATCCAGATATGGACCAGTATCACCCCAGTAATCTGCATTCTTCGTGAGTTCATAACCCACGTTAGGATCATAGTTACCAAACTTGAAAGGTCCTGTACCGTTCAGAACACCTTCTTTAACCTGCTCGAGGGTGTTCATATCACCAATATTTGCACCGCGGAAAAAGTCATACATATATCCAGTTGGCTTTGACAACTTCACTACAACGGTCTTGTCATCTGGAGTTTCAACAGACGTAAAGTTAGCTGACATGAGGTTATATGGGCTTCCGACCACGCCTTCATGCTCACCAGCCATCATTAATTCATATGACGCCTTTACATCAGCGGCAGTCATCGGCTTGCCATCATGGAATTGCACATCTTTATCGATCAATTTGAATATGACCGTAGTACCACCGTCGGTAACTTCCCAGCTCTGCGCAAGACTTGGATAAACACTAAAGTCTGCATCGTACAACTCGTATAGAGGAGCCTTCTGATCACGTGCAAGCTGACGCTTGCCTCTCATCTGTCCCACCTCGACCAATCGGTCGAATATTCGAGAGTTCTGATTCATGTATGTGTTGTTACCAGCAGTGTTAAACGGCATCCGCACGAAGTTTGGAGTCGAGTTGGTGCCCGCCTTAAGCGTTCCACCCATTTTGATGCCACTGTCAGTTGCAGAGGTGGTGGCCACCGAAGTCGCAACTACCTGCTGAGTCGCGGCTGCAGTCGCGGCACTACTGCTTGACGAGCTACTGCTTGAGGCACTACTGCCACCTGAGCTCGAGGCGGATGTAGTTTCATCATCGCTCCCACATCCGATCAACGCTGCACCAGCTAATCCGGCTCCACCAAGAGCAGCTCCACGCATCAAACGACGTCTGGAGATACTTCGGCGATTCCAATAATCACTCATATGAACCCTCAACTTTCTTTTTAATCCTAGTTATATTCTACATTGTTTACAAAAACGTATCGAAAAACGATAACTGACTGACCCTTGAAGGTCTGTTAGGTATATAACAAAGAATTTATTTGACTAATTCCCCAAGCCTAGCTATCTCGTCTTCGAATTGGGTCAAGTCTCTCGGCCAACACATCACTCAAAAAATTCAGAGATAACAAAAGTATGGCTATAAGCGCTATCGGGCCAAGCACGTAGTGAGGTGCGAATCTTGTATACCTACCTCCGTCCAATAGTAACTGACCTAAGGTGGCATTCGGAGGTGCAGTGCCAAGNCCCAAGTAATTCAAAGCTGCCATCGTCAACACAGANGCGACNACCGCTAGCGGCAACGCTACTGCAAACGCACCAAATGTGTTCACCGAAACATGACGCCATAANATACGNCGCTCGGTCGCACCGATACACCGAGCNGCGGACACATAATCACGTTCACGCTCACGCAGCACTCCGGCTCGGGCTAACCGTGCCATGCCTGACACATTAAAGATCGCGATGGAAATTCCCAACGGTATGATGCCGCCGCCCAAAATCGTTAATACGACAATAGCAATCAAAATGCCCGGAAACGCGAGCAGTGTATCGACTCCGCGCATGATGAAAATGTCGGTTAAACCACCTCGCCACCCAGCAAGATAGCCAAGCGCTATGCCAACTATCCAACCAGCTACGACCGCGCCGATCCCGACCACTACCGTTCGCCCCAGTCCAGAGGCATTTCGCGCAAGCAAATCACGAGATATATGATCGGTTCCCATCGGATGGGCCCAAGAAGGTGATTGATTTTTTGTCACATTTTCAATCCAATTTGGATCAGCGCCCCAGAACAATGGGACTAGAATCGCAAATAAAAATAAAAGTGATAAGCCAGATAATGAAATAAATCCTCTGGCTGTCTTGCCAACGGCTCGTATTTCTTTTAGCAGGGCGCTCAAAGTCGACGGAGGTATCTCGGATGCAAACAGAGGATCGACTGTGTTGGCTGACATCTTAGGCCTCCGCTTTTCCGCCGAGACGAATTCTCGGATCTAGCCCAACATATAACAGGTCCGTTATTAAATTAACGACCAAAAATATAATAACTAGTAGCAAAGTGATGCCCTGCATCATCACATAATCTCGCTCACGCACTGCGCTCACTAATGCACGGCCTACACCCGGCCAGGTAAACACTTGCTCAATTACAAGAGTACCCGCCAATACACCCCCTACCTGTAACCCCATAATTGTGACCACGGGAATGAGACTCGGCTTCAAAGCATGTCGAATCATGACGGTACGCTCACGGAGACCCTTAGCGCGAGCCGTTCGGATGTAATCTTCAGTCAATGTATCTAAAATCGACTGTCGTGTATATCGAGAAATCTGAGCCGCAACAATACTACCTAACGCTATCGTAGGAAGTGCCAGATGCTTAAGTGCATTTAACGGATCTTCAGTGAACGGCACCCTCCCAGATGCCGGTAATATCTTTAATTGAACAGCAAAAATCAACAGATACAGAAGACCCGCGATAAATGACGGAATACCTATATTAATTCCAGTCCATAAGGAAGCAATATAGTCCCAAACTCCACCCCTATTTACGGCCGCCAATATTCCTAGTATCACACCCCACAGGAATCCATAAGTTAATGCGAATAATGCTAATTCAATAGTTGCGGGAAATGCACTATATATAATGTCAGCTGCTGGAATACCCTTATTCATTGACACACCAAAGTCGCCCTGTATAGCATTCCCAAGCCAGCTGAAATATTGCACGTGAAACGGATCATTTAATCCCATACGTTCCCGGGCAAGTTGATACGCCTCTTCACTGGTCTGATTTTCACCACTCGACGCTAAAAGTGCCGGATCGCCTGGTATTAGTCGTACAACCATGAAGACTAAGAATGATGCCAGAATCATCACAGGTATCATCTGGGTAATCAAACGGTGCACGAAATACTGCATAGCGCTTGGGCTCCATTCTTTAATTAATCGTCAACACATTCGCATCAAACGATTAATCAGAAATTAAATTAATACTGATGAGACAATAATATATGTTTATCAGGTTGAATAGAATGTAGGTCTTGTGGCGCGGACGTTCTGTTATTTACCTAACAGTCACCACAATAATTTCATGAAACTATAATGACAATTATCAGAACGGTTTAAGAAGCATTATGAGTCACGCATTTTCAGACATTCGCGTATTAGATTTATCGACTGATTTATCGGGTGCATTCGCGGCTCGATTCTACGGAGACTTCGGAGCCGAAGTAATACTTGCCGAAAATGAGGCAGGACACGCACTACGAAAATCCAAAGTACTCCATGCCTATGCTAATTGGAATAAAAAATCAATTCAGATCCAAGACGACGATGAACTTGACTCTCTAATAAGAAGCAGCGATGTCATCATTACGACTGAAATTAATAAAGCAGACAAGCTCTTTTCACGAATTACCGAGCAAAGAATTCGTAGCTCGGTTCACCTATCGATCACTCCCCATGGCCTAGACGGCAATCTTGCAGGAGTCCCTGGTAATGGCCTGACCGCTTCAGCACGAACAGGATTCTCACATATCAATGTGTACGAAAATGAGCCACCTCTGCAATTGCCAGTCAATCTAACTGGTTTCATTGCTGGAGTATGTGGATTTATCACGTCTGCCGCTGTTGCACTACAGGCGAGAAACTCTGGTCTCGGTGATGTAGTCGACGTAAGTGAAGCCGAATCTCTTTCTCTCGCATCTGCACCATGGGCGATCCAGGCGATCTTTGAAAAACGAGGGTGGTCGAGAGGCGTCCTTGGTGGGAAAGCACGAGGTATTCCCGCACCTCTCTGGGAAGCCAAGGATGGCCTTATCAATTTTGGCTTGGGTGATTTTAGGAATTGGACCGAGTCCATGAGAGTACTAGGCGTGGAAGAATATGCTGAAAATACCGATCTCATTCCCGATATAGGGCGTCATGGCAATCCACAACTTATGGAAGTCGTGGCGGCCGTTGCTAGAACAGTGCCAAGCAAGAATCGTAAAGATTTATTCCTTGCGCTTTGCAAATTGCGCTCGATCACGGGAATGGTTCAGGATATGTCGGATATCGAATCGTGCGATCATCTAAATGCGCGGGACTATTTTCGCACCACGAATATTGATGACAAATTGGTCAAATTTCCGGGTCCATCAGCGCACTTATCCCCCCTCACGTGGGAGCTGCGATCTGATGCCCCTTCGCTTGATCAAAATCGTGATCAAATAGATATCAAGCGAAACCCTGTCGCAATCGAAAATCCGACTTCGACCATGATGTCGCCGGATGGGCCGCTAGCGGGTAAAAAAGTGCTCGCATTTACGCACGCCTGGTCAGGCACGTTCGCGACTGAGCTGTTAGGCCTTCTGGGAGCTGACGTGGTTCAAATTGAGGCCCCACACCGAGTGGATGTTTGGAGAAGAGTAAGTAATAAGGTGCCTGAAGGTGTGCGAAATACCGATATTGATCAACACTTTCTGAATACGCAAGGTCTGTATAATTCAGCGAACTTAAATAAACGCGCGATAACACTGGACATGAGAACACCTGAAGGACAGGAAATATTTTGGCAGCTCGTACCCCATTTTGATATAGTCATGGACAATTTCACACCACAAATCTTGCCGCGGTGGGGAATTACCCTAGAAACACTCGCTGAGAAACGACCTGGTATTGTATTTGCCTCATTATCTGCTTACGGCGCTACCGGACCATATAAAGAGTTCCCTGGAAATGGCGGCACGACTGAACCTATGTCCGGCCTGTCCTCAATTCATGGCTATGAAGGTGATCTGGGAATGAACACTGGAGGAATGATTCCCGATCCAATATCTGGATATTTCACAATTGCTTCAGTCATAGCCGCACTACATGAGTCGAGCAAGACCGGAGAAGCGCAACGCATCGAAGGTTCTATGCTCGAATCTCTCACAGCAATTGTCGGCGATGCGTTAGGCGAATATCAGCTTAGCGGTGAGCTTCCAAGACCACATGGCAACAAACACCCGGAAATTGCCCCGCACGGTGTGTACCGATCCAAAAATAGTGAATGGATTGCGATTTCAGCCGATAATGAAACTGCTTGGACTAACCTCGCAAATGTATTGGGACTTGCTGAAGATTCACGATTCAAGAGCCAGCAACAACGAAAAGAAAATGAATCCCTTTTAGACGAAGTGATCGAAAAATGGACACAAGATCGCTCGGCCCAAGACATGGAAAATCAGCTCACTATAATGGGCGTGTGTACAGCCCGGGTAGCTGAACCCTACAAGATATATAGCGAACCTGATCCTAATTTCCTATCCAGAGATTTTTTATCGTATATTGAGCATCCAGAGACGGGAGTGAACGTACTCCCCACACGCGCCTGGAAGTTTGAAAGTGTTGAATCATCCAAAGTTCGACCGGCCCCATGTGTCGGCCAACACAGTAAAGAGGTACTGCAGGAATACTTAAATATAACTAACGAGAAATATCAAGAACTGATTGAGAATACCGTAACCGGAACAATATATGACTACGAAAGGTACAAACAAATATGAGCTTCAAGAAAATATTAATTGCTAACCGTGGTGAAATTGCGATACGCATCATGCGAGCCGCAAACGACCTTGGAATCCAAACAGTAGCTATATATTCCGAGGATGATGCAACTTCGTTACACAGAACCATTGCTGATGAAAGTTTTGCACTATCTGGCAGAGGTGTGCCGGCATATCTCGATATGGACACAATTATTGACGGGGCAAAAGAAATGAATTGTGATGCTGTCCACCCCGGTTACGGATTCTTAGCTGAAAATTCACAGTTTGCAAAAAAATGTGCTGAACAAAATCTAACTTTCATCGGACCTGAGGTGGAGCATCTGGAATTGTTTGGGGACAAAGGACGTGCGCGAGCCGCAGCGACAGCTGCTGGGGTGCCAATTCTTAAAGGCATCGACCGTTCTGTTTCGCTTGAAGAGGCAAAAGAGTTTTATTCAAGCCTTGGGGCTGATGCGGGTATGATGATCAAAGCTGTTGCTGGTGGTGGAGGCCGAGGATCGCGAGCTGTAACGGACGAACTTGAAATAGAAGAGGCCTTTAAAAGATGCCAATCGGAGGCAACAAGCGCCTTTGGTAACGGAGAGCTCTATGTTGAAGAATTCATTCAACATGCAAGGCATATTGAAGTTCAAATTCTTGGAGATAAAAACGGAAATATCATCAACCTTGGCGAACGTGAATGCAGTGTCCAACGGCGCTATCAAAAAATAGTTGAAATCGCGCCTGCGCCTCACCTCCCGGAACGACTACGTGACGATATCATCGAGGCGGCCCAACGCCTTGCTCAAAGTGTCAATTATTCAAATCTTGGCACCTTTGAATTTCTTGTGAACACCAAGGCATCTGATGGAGGCGATCCGTTTTCATTCATTGAAGCAAACGCTCGACTACAGGTTGAACATACTGTCACCGAAGCTGTGACTGGAGTAGATATTGTCCAAACTCAGATTGAATTAGCTGGCGGGACACTACTTGCAGAGCTTGGATTAGACGGTCCCAACATAGGAGTGCCCCGAGGATTTGCTATTCAAGCCCGTATAAATATGGAGACCCTCGGTGTCGATGGAACAGTCCGCCCAGCAGGCGGAACTCTCCGCTCATACGACGCACCAAATGGGCCAGGTGTCCGAACTGATGGGTTTGGATATGCGGGTTATACAACCAGTCCAATGTTCGATTCATTACTTGCAAAAGTAATTACACATTCACCATCTAATAAATTTGAGACTGCCGTACAGCGATCACTCCGTGCGCTTTCCGAATTTCGGATAGAAGGTGTAGCTACAAATATCCCTTTCTTGATGAATGTTCTAACAAACACAGACTTCATTGATGGATCGGTACATACACGATGGGTCGATGAAAAAATAGCTGACCTCGCAATAACAGATACTGAGAGCCAACAAAAACGCTGGATTGAAAGTGCAGAGGCACCAGTTCCTGTGGCTGCAGGCCAACAGGCGAGCCCGCTCACTGGGACGGCTCCAGTAATGGTAGACACATCAGACCCTTTGGCACTTTTTAGTTATGACCGTCAAGTGAAAGAAGCTGAAAAAGTTGAACTCCCGGTAGAGGATCCGGGAGCTAGTCTGATAGGCCCTGATGGATCTATTGGAGTCGGCGCTCCAATTCAAGGAACGATCATTCAAATCTCCGTCAGTGAAGGCGATTCGATACGCATGGGCCAAGAAATGCTGATTATGGAAGCCATGAAAATGGAGCACGTAATTAAGGCTGATGTAAGCGGAATCGTTAAAAAAATCAATGTTGAACCGGGAGACATCATTGTCGAGGGTCATCCATTAATTTTTGTCGAAGAAGGTGAATTGGACGAAGCGAGTTTCGAAGAAGAAGAGGCCATCGACCTGGATTACATAAGACCGGACCTCGAAGAAGCTTATGCCAGACACGCATTTACGCTCGACGAGAATCGACCTGAAGCTGTGGCGAAACGATATGGACGTGGCTATCGAATGCCCCGGGAAAATATCGCTCAATTAGTCGATGACGGCACATTTAAGGAATATGGACCATTAGTGGTGGCCCGACAACATCAACGCTTCAGTAGCGAGGAACTTAGAAAAAATACTCCGGCAGATGGTCTGGTATCAGGTATCGGCTCAGTTAATGGAAAGTACTTTTCCCCTGAGCAGGCTCGGACAATGGTTATATCCTATGACTACACGGTGCTTGCGGGAACGCAAGGTGGACGTAACCACTACAAACAGGATCGTATGTTTGAGCTCGCACAGCGATTTAAAATTCCACTAGTCTTTTTCACTGAAGGTGGGGGTGGACGTCCAGGAGATGATCGGATCGGACCTGGAGTAGCGTTTGATACCCATACGTTCACACAATTCTCTCAGCTTAGTGGCTGGATTCCACTTGTAGGAATCACCAATGGNCGGTGCTTCGCGGGNAATACAGCGCTNTTGGCCTGTTGCGANGTAATCATTGCGACTGAAGGATCTACAGTCGCCATGGGNGGGCCAGCAATGGTTGAAAGTGGNGGTCTGGGCGTATATACACCAGAAGAACTTGGNCCNATGTCATTTCAAGTNCCAAACGGAGTGGTCGATATTTTAGTTAAGGATGAAGAAGAAGCAGTAGATGTTGCTAAGAAATACCTCTCGTATTTCCAAGGNCCGATAGATGAATGGGAGGCTCCAGATCAACGACCTCTTAGACATATCGTTCCGGAAAACCGCAAACAACTGTATGACATGCGCGAAATAATAAACACAATTGCAGATAAAGATTCAGTACTAGAAATACGGGAAAAGTTCGGTATTGGTATTATCACGGCCTTCATGCGGATTGAGGGTAAACCTATGGCGGTGATAGCTAATAATCCTCATCATATCGCTGGNGCTATTGACTCAGATGGAGCTGACAAGGGCGCTCGGTTNGTTCAGCTATGTGACGCATTTGATATTCCGATTTTAAGTTTGATGGATTGTCCAGGAATGATGGTAGGNCCAGATGTCGAATCCACCGCACTGGTCAGACACTGCGTCCGTATGTTTAATGCCGGTGCAAATCTTACAACGCCCATGTTCCTCACAGTTGTTCGCAAGGCCTACGGACTAGGTGTACAAGCTATGTGTGGTGCTAGCTCCTTTGTGGGATTCTTCTCAGTCGCATGGCCCACAGCAGAATTTGCGGGCATGGCAATTGAGGGNTCTGTGAAGCTCGGCTATCGCAAGGANCTGGAAGCAATNGAAGATCCNGCTGAACGACTGGCNGAGTATCAAGATCGAGTAGATCGTGCATACGAAAGTGCAAAGGCTGTNAANGCNAGTGCAGGATACGGCATTGATGACGTAATCGANCCAGCAGACACGCGATCGTGGCTTGTCATGGGACTAAATAGTGTACCCACACCGCCNGAACGTACCGAAAAGAAATATCCGTTTATTGATACCTGGTAGGGTTGANTNAGCAATANTTCTANTCGAGGTATTGATAGGCTGGTATCGTAAGAAAATCGACAAACTCGTCGCTTAGGACCAATTTGTCTAATATTGCCGCCGCGTCATCAAAATGCTGATCTTGATCGGTATTGAGAATCGCAAGCTCTTCANCNCGAAGNNCTAAATACAAATCTGAAGTGATANTTCGNCCATCATCGAGNGGCACAGCATGAATAATCCACTGCCAAAGCTGTGCGCGNCTGATTTCAGCGGTTGCAGCGTCCTCCATCANATTATTAATAGCAGCCGCCCCGTTGCCNCTTAACCACTGATTTATATATTGNAGGGCNACCGAAATATTGAGNCGAACNCCCGTTTCAGTTGTATCTCCCTCAGTNAGATCTGCTCCGCTGAGTGCTGCCGCATCAGCTAACACATCATCGCGCTGCCTATCCTTCTGATTATCGTTCTCGCCCANTACATGCTGAAATGANGCCCGNGCAGTTGGTTCAAGATCAGGGTGNGCTATCCAAGTNCCATCAAATCCATTTTNNGACTCCCTGTCTTTATCGGCCTTCACTGCTGCGAGTGCGACCGCATTTAACTCNGCGTCTCTTCGACTAGGAATAAATGCAGACATCCCGCCCATTGCATGAGCTCCGCGCCGGTGNCACGTCTTTACAAGTAAATCTGTGTATGCACTCATAAACGGAACAGTCATTCCAATTTGNGCCCTGTCTGGAAGAGCANACTCACGACGATTTCTAAATCTCTTAATCACACTGAAAATNTAATCCCAACGACCCGCNTTNAAGCCTGANATNTGCTCCCGNAACTCAAACANAATTTCGTCCATCTCNTAGGCAGCNGTAATAGTTTCGATCAANACCGTNGCNCGGATTGAACCGCGANCGATACCTAAATTATCNTGACTGAAATTAAATACGCTGTTCCATAACCTCGCCTCTAAATGCCCTTCTAATTTGGCTAAATAGAAATACGGACCAGTGTTTCGTGCGAGTCGCTCCTCNGCATTATGAAATAAATAAAGTCCCGCATCGAAAAGTGCCGCCGAGCACGGATCTCCATCTATGACCAGATGCTTCTCCTCTAAGTGCCAACCACGAGGTCGAACAATGAGCGTGACATCATCCTTAATCAGTTTGTAAGACTTACCGTTAGGTTCGTCCAAAATCATGTCCCCTCGCACCGCATCAGTGAGATTAATCTGAGCTTCAACCACATTTTCCCAAGTAGGTGAAAGCGAATCCTCCAAATCTGCCATAAACGCGTCTGCAGCAGAATTAAGTGCGTTAATCATCATTTTTCTATCACACGGGCCTGTGATTTCAACCCAACGCTTCTCTAAATCTTCGGGGCAATCAGCTACAACCCAATCACTCTCACGAATACCAATAGTCTCACTCAAAAAATCAGGTAACTCACCAGCGTCAAACTCATGCTGACGTGTAATACGNGCGTCCAAAAGCTCAAGTCGNGCACTATTGAACTCGCGTTGCAAAGATGCAATGAATTTCAGAGCATCAACACTTAATATATTCTTCCATTTGTCAGGAAAAATACCTCTAATCTCAATTCCTTCAGCTATTTCTTGAATCAATGGATTTGAATTGGACATATAGAACCTCGTGTACTTAAAGNATAGAGAATTTCAACCCGACAGAGAGTAACAAATTTTACGAAGGCTGTCAGTTAGGTAACTCAATTACCGAATAACCTACTTAACCTCCACCAAGTGGCGGTACCAAATAGATATCACTATCAGTATCAACGGTTTCTGTTAANCCTGCCGAATCCAGAATTGACCCGTCGATGGCAACTGCAAGATCTGATCTCAAACCGTCTGGGGTAATAATCTGTGCAGTCAGTTCCGGACAGATAGCTTCAAGATTTCTGAAGACTTCCCTCAAAGTAGTTCCTGTCACCTGCACAGAGTCACGCATTTCACAAAAAGTACGNAACGCGTTGGGAAGNTGAATAATCGGCATAAGCAGTCGTAAAATTCCTATGACTCAAGCTCAGCTAGCTCTCTGAGAATAGTCTCAGGATTTGCAGGAAGGCTACTTACACGAATACCAACAGCGTCATAGATTGCGTTCGCAATCGCCGCTAATGGAGGNACGATCGGTACCTCACCAACTCCCCGAACCCCAAAAGGATGTCCGGGATTTGGCACTTCAACTAGCACGGTATCTATCGCTGGAAGGTCGTTTGCTACCGGCATTCGATAATCAAGAAAAGATGAGTTAGCCATCGACCCATCATCGTTATATACATACTCCTCATTCAACGCCATACCTATACCCTGTACAGCGCCACCTTGAATCTGTCCCTCAACATACGCAGGGTGAATCGCTCGACCCACATCCTGAATGGCAGTATATCTAAGCACTGTTACCTTGCCAGTATCTCTATCAACATGCACATCAGCGATATGTGCGCCAAAACACGCTCCAACTTTACCAACATTTGTAGATACGAGGTCCGCTCGTCCCTGTACCATTCCGCCAGTTGCAGGAAGCTTTGCAGCAGCGTCTTTGAATGTCATTACGAGATCACCTGGCCCGTGCAACGACGCATCTATCGGGCTGTAACTTACGTCATCGACGGATACTTCCCATATCTTTGCGACTCGCTCTTCAAGCTGGTTGCTGACATCGACAGCAGCTTGGTAAACGGCCCAGCCGGTAGCAAAGGTGGTCCGACTCCCGCCAGTATTACCTGTGTAGCCGATCGTGTCGGTATCCCCTACCAGTGAGTTGATATCTTCATACTTGATGCCAAGGGTGTCAGCAAACTGCATCGCCAGTGAAGCGCGCTGACCCCCGATATCGACGGACCCAGTAATGAGAGTCACTTTGCCATCCTCATGAACGTTGGCATATGCGCTGGACTCGCCTCCACCATTTTGCCAAAAACCCATAGCTACCCCGCGACCCACATCCTTCCGAGTTATTTCCGCACGATAATGGGGGTGTTCACTTGTGGTAGTAATTACCTCACGGGATCCCACAGATCCATGGGTAGCGCCGTCACTTCTGCGATCCCCTTCAACAGCCGCATTCATATCACGGAGGTCCATAGGATCAATATCAAGCATCTCCGCCAATTCATCCAACACAGCCTCAACCGCAAATTCTGAAGCAGGCGCTCCTGGCGCACGATATGCAGCTGTCTTCGGACGATTGAGGACGATATCTAATCCAAGGATTCGCTGATGGGGTACCACATACGGACCTAGGGCACACCGTGCTCCACCAGCCACAGGCGATCCTGGATATGCACCTGCCTCATACTCTAAGCGAATGTCAGCTGCCACTATTTTACCTTCGCGGGTAGCGCCTATTTTCACGAACGATCGGGTACCAGAGGTAGGCCCTGTAGCCTCTAATACTTCAGTTCTATTCATCGTCACTTGGACAGGTCGTCCTGATTTTCGTGATAACAGAGCCGCGATGGGCTCTAAATAAACAACGGTCTTACCACCGAATCCTCCACCAATTTCAGCAGGAATGACTCGTAAGTCACCCAAACTGATTCCAAGCACCCGACTCACATTCTGTCTGATACCAAAAGCACCTTGCGTACTCGTCCAGAGTGTTATCTTTCCGTCCTGACTCCAAATTGCTGTGGCATTGTGAGTCTCGATATACCCTTGGTGGCTCATTGCAGTCTCATATACTCGCTCTAGGACCACTTCAGCTTGCGAAAATCCCTCCTCAATATCGCCGAATCCCATCTCAACGGTTCTGGCTATATTTGACGGCCTGCCGTCAACTGGTTGAAACAAATCTTCGACAAGAGAATCAAGTCCATCATCGTGGAGAATTGGAGCATCAGGTGCGAGGGCATCATCAATAGTCACAACTGGTGGTAACACTTCGTACTCCACCTCAATCAGGTCGAGTGCGTCCTCCGCTATATGCACGTCAGTTGCCGCGATAGCCGCTACTGGGTGCCCCTTGAAGAGCACCTTACGCCGTGCCATCAGCCTCTCAATATCCCACTGTGCCGGCATGGGTCCACGAAGAGTCTGTAATATGGCTTCGACAGGCTCGGGGAAATCATCACTGGTTACGACAGCCAGTACGCCCGGGAGCGCCACAGCTTTCGAAACATCAATATTCTTAATAACTGCGTGTGCATGAGGGCTTCGTTTGACTCGGCCGACAATCATATTTGGTAATCTCACGTCCGCACCATATATAGCTCGACCTGTCACTTTGTCAATTCCATCAGGTCGTACCGTATTTGTTCCCACTGACGAAATCTTTGGTTCTAACATAGTCATCTGCATTACTTCCTTAAAAATACGATGGCGCACCTGAATCTGTTCAATACACTTGGAATCATAGCAAACCATTTAATTGATTAGAGAGTAGGCAGATAATTGATTCGGAGACTAGACCCGTTTCAAACAACGAAACCCAACATTACTCGAAGTGCTATCAGGAGAAACACCAACACGAGCAGCTGGCCGATACCTTGCACAATAGCTGGCATGACACAAGAAAGATCCCCCTTTTTGTACCTTTGAGTTCCCGGTGGCTGGGCCAATTGGATCAACTGGTGAAGATACACGTGAGTCACTAAAACCGAACCAATCAGCACACCACTCCCACACATTACCGGTCATATTATGGAGCCCATAGCCGTTCTCCGGAAAATGATCAGCTGGACAGGTTCCATACCACCCATCGTCTTGAGTATTGCTTGATGGAAAAATACCCTGCCACGTGTTAGATAGATAATTGTCGTCTGGATTCAACTGATCACCCCATGCAAACAAAGCTCCGTCTAATCCACCTCTCGCCGCGTATTCCCAACACGCTTCCGAAGGTAATTCTTTGCCCAACCAATCCGCATACGCCGCAGCATCAAACCAACTGACATGCACAACAGGATGATCCATACGATCATTGATATTGCTGTGCAGTCCCTCGGGATGCTGCCATGTGGCCTTATAAACCTGGCGCCACCAGGGTGCGTCAGCCACCCCTCGCGTGGGCTCAAAGTCATCCGGAAGCAATCCAGCAAAAACAAATGACCAGTCTCGTTGCTCTGCAGTCGTGATATATCCAGTTTCATCTATAAACAACATGAAATCAGCATTCGTTACCGAACGGGTATCTAATAGGAATTCCGAAACTGATACAGACCGAACTGGACCCTCCCCATCAGCGGGATAAGACATCGGATCCTCTGAGCCCATACGAAATATTCCGCTAGGTATTAGCGCCATTCCCGTCTGTGCGTCTTCGGCTAAACCCGAACGATTAATCACCTGCTGACTAGGTAAGACAACCTGATCGAAGCCGTCTTGACCAAGATTTGGCACACAACAAGAACACTTTTCAGACATCAGTCACCAATTTTGCACGTATACATTTTTTATCCCAAAAGCCAACCTGAGAACCCGATGACAAAGTCCATCAATTAACCCTTACACTTACCGACACTAAAGTGAACTCTTTAAGCATATCAAGGACGTACCCAGCTAAATGAAGACAAATGACGAATTGTACAAATTCCTACTTTCGCTGGGGACCGATGAGGTGGCGCACACAGGTGGAGATTTTCTACATCACCTGCAATCGGTTCAAAATTTACTCGAGAAAAACGGGGCCGATCTAGATATGAGTAGGGCAGGCCTCTTCCATTCAATCTACGGAACACAGGGATTTCAGGACTTCTCATTGCCACTCAGTGAGCGACCACTGATTAAGGATCTTATAGGTGAACGGGCCGAATTTGTTGCGTTCTGTAATTGTGTGATGAATCGCGAGACGTTTGATGAAGCTCTAGCGCAGGCAGTAACCGAGGGTGAATCATTCACTATTGAAAATCGTGAAGACAAGAGTTCTATCGAGCTCAGCCGCAATCAACTAATAGATTTAAGTGAGGTTCACCTCTTTGACTGGTTGGAGCAAGTCAAGCGAAGTGAACGAGGCTGGGGTTACAGACGAACTGCTTATAAAAACATGGCACGGCTTGTAGGCACACGTGCTATTGATCTCTATGACCGAGTATTCGCCGATGAAACCTAATGTCACATAATAAGGGGTAGTAATATGACAACCACACCTGGAACTGAAATAGTTGAACTTAGCACCGGAGTCTTCGCAAGACTACATGCTGGGCTGACAAATGCTGGAATTATCATTGGAGACGAGAGCGTCCTTGTAATCGACTCCCTGCGGGTGCCATCGTTCGCACGCGACCTTATTGAGGACGTCCGGCACGTCACCGACAAACCTATACAGTATGTGGTAGATACTCACTCGCACTGGGATCACGCCTGGGGTAACGAAGAATTTCCCGATGCAACGATAATTGCTCACTCCAACGCTCGTAAAGAAATGCTAGACGTTGAATGGAATAGACAATGGCGTGAAAAAGTAGTCGCAGCGGGTGATCCTTGGTCTGAAGAAGCAAAACTAGTCAACATAACCCCGCCTGATCTCACCTTTGAAAATACGATGCAACTTTATTTCGGAGGCCGAGAAATCAATCTCGTTTATTTGGGTAAAGCCCACACGAGTGGGGACATATTCATCCACTTACCGGAAGAAAAAATTCTATTCACCGGTGATGTAGCTCAGGATGGCGGTATTCCTTTTCTCGGTGATAGCTATCCCACAGACTGGCTATCTACTGACGACAGACTCATAGAAATAGAATCTGATCAATTTGTGTCTGGCCACGGGCCGATAGGAAACCATGCCGCTTTGGTAGATGCCCGAGATTTTATTCACGAACTAGTTGGTAACGTAATGACATCGATCGCGGAAAATGAGCCTCAACACTCAGCCTCGAATACGGTGGTAACCAAGATGCAATATCGTTTTGGGCATTGGAGAGGCTTTGAAAGCCTCGCCGATAAAGTACCTGAGGTGTATCACAAACTCAATAATTAGAGAAATGTATAGTCAAATCGAGGTGGAATAATTATGGATAATTTTGAAGACAAAGTAGCGGTTATTACCGGGGCAGCCTCAGGTATGGGACTGGCTTTTGCGAGGCGCTTCGCACAAGAAGGAATGAAAGTCGTGCTCACTGACGTAGAAGAAGAGGCACTTAGTGCTGCCACGCAGGCTCTCAAGCAGGAAGAACTCGATGTGATCGGTGTTCAAGCGAATGTGGCCAACCTCGACGAAGTTCAGTCTCTAGCTGATACAGCTATGAAGGAGTTTGGACGAGTTGACGTGCTTTGTAATAACGCCGGAGTGGCAGGAGATCTCGATTTTGTTGGTCAACGAAACCAACCACTGTGGGAACAGTCACCTGAGCTTTGGAATTGGACGTTTGGAGTAAACGTAACAGGTGTTTTAAATGGAATTCGCACGTTCCTCCCCATTATGTTGTCACAGAATGAGCCTGGACACGTCGTGAACACTGCTTCAATGGCAGGGCTTTTAGGAGGCTCAAGCGCAGGAATTTATGGCGCGACAAAGCACGCGGTCGTGAGAATCACAGAAGCACTCTACTTCCAGCTAATGGAAGCAGAATCAAAAATACACGCCTCCGTATTATGTCCGGGAATCATAAATACACGTATTTTCTCTTCAGGCAGAAACAGACCGGATATATTTTGGACGGCCGACGAAAAACCTGATGAAGGTGATACCGGCGCGCGTATTGACGCGGGCGATCAATTTTTCGCGCATGGCTTACCACCTGAAAGTGTTGCGGAACAACTTCTCGAGTCGATCAAAAATAATCAATTTTGGGTATTAACCCCTGACGTACCACTTGAACGAATATCTATTAGACATCAGCACATTATCGAGCAAACAAACCCGACTCAGCTTCCGCCTCTGACTCCAATAAATTAAAGCTGCAAAAAATACGTAAAAATAAATATTTAGGGCGTTCACTATGGTCTCAGTTGATCAAAGAGTTAGTTGAGGTACCAGATAACCAAGTGTCGAGTATTGGTATGGCATTTAACTTATTAGTGTTCACATCAAACGGATTTTGACCAAGAATCGTAAAGTCCGCCAACTTTCCAACTTCGAGGCTTCCTACCTGATCGTCAATCCCTAACTGCCACGCTGCATCTATCGTTACGGCCCGCATAGCATCCTTAAGATCTAACTTTTCAGGCTCATTTATCATCTCGCCCGTCACCGACATTCGACCTACTGCAGTCTGCACCAAGTCCAAGGGATTTGGCGGAAACATAGGTGAATCAGCATGCAAAGAAATTCGAATTCCTGCTTCCTGTGCGCTCCGCGCAGGCATCAGGTATTGGGACCTATCAGATCCGATAATTTCGTCGCGGAGTCGCTGACCATAATACTTGACATGATTCATATGAAAGCTGATTGAGATCCCCAGATCAGCCGCTCGCAGTATTTCATCTCTCTCCATCAAAGCACTATGTTCAATTCGGTGACGATGCACTTTGTTGGAGGAATTATTCAATACCTGCTCAAACGTATCAAGTACCTCGCGCGTGGCTCTGTCCCCTTGAGCATGCACTAGTATCTGCACTCCACGATCATGAAGACCGCTAACAAGTTGATAAAACTCATCTAACTCCCAGTTAGCTCGACCAGTTGAGTCTGTCGCTATACCTAAACCCTTGGTAGTCAGTTCAGTATTCAAATAGGGTTGGTCCAACAACATAGTTCCTGTATAAGGGGAACCGTCATACCAGAGCTTCACGCCGCTCATACCAAACACCTTATTCGAAGGGAATTTCGGTAAATTGTGATTGTCAATATCCATATGCCGTAAATAGACAGCATTACGAATCCTTAGCCGATCTCCCACGGTCTCATCCTGATAGAGTGCGACTGTTTCCTCATCTCTAAAGAACAGTCCCGCCGATCCGATCGTAGTAATGCCTACTGACTTATATCGATCGTACTGTCTAGAAAGATTGTTGGAACGCGTTTCTTTCGAGTCATCAAAAAATCTCAAAAACGGTCTCATCGCTGGAGACTCCTCAATCTTTCCCGTCAAACGACCAGTGTGATCTCTCACATACTCGCCACCAAATCGAGCAGGTTCACTTGACTCATCTATCCCCGCCTCGGAGAGCGCTAAGGAATTCACAAACAGAGTATGCATACTTTGAGTCATTACAGCGATAGGATTTTCTGGTGCAATGTCGTCAAGTTCATCTCGGGTCAGACCAGTTAAATCAGGAAAAATTACCGGGTCATAGCCAAAAGCAAATATCCACTCCCCTTTTGGAGCTTTATAAATAGATTTCCGAAGAGCTTCCATCACTTCGATCGATGTCTTATGTGAGAAGCCGCTGATATCAACCCATGAATACATTTGAGCGCAAAGGTCTGGATGGGTGTGGGGTTCAATAAAACCTGGAAACACTGTGCAATCTAAAAAGCTATGTGTCGCAGTATCAGGTCCCTGTACAGATCGCAAATCGTCGCCAACCGCAAGAATTATTCCATCTTTTATTGCCACAGACGTAGCCATTGAATTAGACGGATCCATAGTAATTACCTGCTTGGCACTAATAATCGCATCCGCATATATGGGCATAAGTCTGAATCCTACTGAAAACTGACTGTGATAGTGGTGCGCCGAGAGGGATTCGAACCCCCGACTTGCGGTTCCGAAGACCGCCGCTCTGTCCCCTGAGCTACCGGCGCATTGTTATATCTGGCGGAGAGAGAGGGATTCGAACCCTCGAATCAGGTTACCCCGATTACACGCTTTCCAGGCGAGCCCGTTCAACCACTCCGGCATCTCTCCGTAAGATAAAACTTTAGTCTATCTCCTCGTANTGGTCATTTTCTGGCGGAGAGGATGGGATTCGAACCCATGAAGCGACATTCGCCGCTTACTCGTTTTCGAGACGAGCGCCTTCAACCACTCGGCCACCTCTCCACCAAGCAGTTTATCTCACCTGTGGGGAATAGAAACCTTTTTGTAAATTTGTNACCCGTTTATTTACGTGAATTGTAATCAGAAGTGAGATCATCAAGGCTGTCCGATAATTCATCTTCGAAGGCTCGNTGCGCTTCCTTTAATCTCTGGGAGAGTTTAGAGAGCTGAACAGATTGATTATCAGNCTGCAAATAACGTGTTAGGAAAAAACCGGATCCGACAGCAAGAATAAGAAGCAATAATTTCTTAAGACTCACTTAATCGTCCTCACTTTTTGATCTACGTATNCCCAAGCCNGTTAGGATTGCGGNANCTCTTTTGATTCCGCGACCGACCGACACGATTCTNATNACCGGATGAACCGCTGAATCNGCAACAAACTCGGTAGCCGCTCGAACATTNTGAACNGATTTGTGTGCTTCATCTAGAGTTGGTTTAATCGGATCCAGCAACAACGAGTTTGTCTGCCTGACTAAAGACCTCACCGCAAACCACAAACCCACAGCNGCAATAACTAAAACAAGCATCAATATCAACCCTAAAAGACCGTAGAGGATAATNACCACNTCGCGAATCGTTTCTAGGTCTATGCCCACTTGCTTTCACTCCTCTTCAACNAAACNGTCTCGCCCATTCGAGATACTCTGAGTTCATCATACAGAGTTACGCAAATATAACTGGCATTACGGCTCGATAATGCCNCCACCTATCACTTGGCTTCCACTATACAAAACTAAAATCTGACCTGGTGTNGGTCCTCGAGCAGGAGTATCAAACGAGAATACGNTAANGTCCCCANTAGAACTGAGACTNCCGCGAATTGGATCTGCATGATATCTAATTCGTGCCTCAAACTGATCGCCAACTANAGGTGTNTCGCCCACCCAAGAAGCCTGACTAAAACTGGCAGAATCNTTGTACAGATCCGCTTCNTTACCAATTACAACTACATTTCGCTGTGGATCNATCTCGGTGACGAAATTTTTTTGTCCTGTNGCAATCCCTAGCCCTCGTCTCTGTCCGACGGTATAACCNGCGACTCCAGAATGAGAACCAACTGCTTCACCACTCGCGAGNTCAATAACACCGGAGTTCATTTCAACTCCATNATTTTCTAGTACGACTCGATAGTCCCCACCGGGAACAAAACAGATATCAACCGAGTCNGGTTTATCCGCCACAGACATNCCCAACGAACGAGCTACTTCCCTAACTTGATACTTCTGNAGATTACCTAACGGGAACAAAGTTCTAGCAAGTTGCTNTTGACCAAGCATGTACAACACGTAGGTCTGATCTTTCTCTNTNTCTGAGGCNCGATGCAGTTCGTACGNTTGAGTTTCACTCTCTCTGATACTTGCATAATGACCTGTGGCTAGATAATCACACTCAAATGCCTTGGCCTTTTCAAATAGCGTGTCAAATTTCACATATTGATTGCAATTCACGCAAGGATTAGGCGTGCGACCATTTTTATATGACTCGATAAACGGATCTAANACATTCGNTTCAAATTCCTCCTCCATNTTGAGGGTGTAATGTGGAATCCCAATAGCGGCAGCCGCTGATTTCGCATCACCAATATCCTCAATACCACANCAAGTTCGTCCGGATCGGAGCGCCAATTCATCTGGTTCNGTATAAAGNCGNAACGTAACGCCNATGACGTCATAGCCCTGCTGTACAAGAAGCGCAGCNGCNACCGCAGAATCNACGCCACCCGACATTGCNACTAAAACACGCTTACTCACTNNAAAATTCCTTNATCACCTTATACTCGNTTATGTTCAGTNTACGTCCGAAAATCTTACTCGCCTAGACTGGTGACGCTAAAATTATTTTGATACAACCAAAAGTAACGAGNTTNTAACAATACTATGACAGAAAATAACAAGCCTCTCNCTCTGCCNCCNCCCNTANATTTTGCAAGGGAATTAGTGGACGTACTAACNGATCGGCAAGCTGAAAATATTGTCCTNCTCGACATGACCCGACTCCAAGGNTTCGCTGATTATTTTATTATTGCNACAGTGGACAATATCCGACTGGCTGGTGCCGTGGTTGACTCTCTNCGGACACGACTTAAGGAAGCCGAACTTATTGGNGGNCATGAAGGACACGCTGAAGACGGATGGCTGTTAATTAACTGCGGTCAAGGAATCGTGGTACATCTATTCTCGCCGGAGCGGAGACNATTCTACGATCTAGAGGGNCTGTGGTCAGAAGCCTCAGAAATTCTTCGCGTCCAATAAACCATATCNNCTAAGCTATTCGAAAACCCACGANTCGACGTCACGTGACCAGCTGATCACNTCGNTACCAGATNCNAAGAAAATTGCTATTTCTCGNTCTGCCGATTCCGGTGAGTCCGATCCGTGCACCACATTNCGTCCAATTTCAAGACCGTAGTCTCCACGTATAGTCCCAGGNGCAGCGTCAACAGGCTTAGTTCCACCCATCGTGCTTCTCGCTGCTGAAACAGCATCAGTACCCTCAAACACNGCAGCAATAATTGGCGAAGAAGTAATGTAGGCAACTAAGCCCTCNAAAAATGGTTTTCCNACGTGCTCGCCGTAATGATCTTCTGCGAGCTCTCTCGAAACTTGGAGTAACCGTAATCCAGCTAAACGTAGACCNCGCTTCTCAAATCTCGAGAGAATCTCAAATGATATTCCNCTTTGCATNCCGTCAGGCTTAATTAGAATTAGNGTACGTTCCATAACTTNCCCCCCCCAAACATTTTAATTAANNGTTGTAAATCCTGACTAACANTATCCCCGTCAAGGGTCTTACGCGCCGGTTGGCTTGGTTATATGAGGAGGTCGCACATATATNGCATCTACTAATCCCGCTGCCAAGTAAGCCGACCGATCAGATTCAGCACACTGCAACGCTGAGAGAGCTCTCACCGTATCTCCATCTTCGCAAAAAAAACGCCCTTCACTCAATCGTTCGCCTGAGAAAGATTCATTCACTGAGTCCGTCAAATCCCCCGTCAATACCGCCTCCTCAGGAATAATTTGGGCAATATCGCTATGTGCATTTATCTGCGGNAGGTTCAAGCTAGATATAGAGCCGTCCCCAGAGCGTTTGAAGCTTTCCCAAACAATGCCGGTCGAACCGGCATCATGGATGACCGTCACCATATCAGCCGATCTCTTTCGCTCTAGCACATCCCAGCTGTCGGCCAGCAAGCGGGAAATTGGTGCAATCGGTATACCCAAACCGAGCCCAATCCCTTGCACAGTTGCTATNCCAACCCGTAAAGCCGCGTATCGGCCCGGACCAGCTACCACAACAAGCGCCGTAATTTCATCCTTAAGTACGTTGGACTTATCAAGAAATAAATCAATATTTAGTAGTAGCTCTTCAGCTACTGATGATTCGACCTGCCATTTCTTGGTCATAACAGCAGTGTTATTTGATTGACGGTCAGCAACCAACAAAGCAAGAGAAATGACAGGGGTAGACGTATCGACTGAAAGAATTACTCGTTTTTTATCCATGTGTTTCTAATTTCTTAGCTATTTCTCCATATTTTTCCCCCGATACCGTGACAGTAATTGAACGCTCATCATTGATTTGAAGGGTTTCAAAATCAACAAATATATGATCCTNAGGCAAAACTTCNATACCNCGTTCAGGCCACTCAATTACTAGAACACCTTCACTAGATTGAGCCACTAAATCAAGATCTTCAACATCAGAAACACTAGTAAGTCGATACANATCTGCATGATAAAGAGGAATAACACCTTCATGAACCGTCATCAACACAAAAGTTGGACTATTGACTTGCGAGTCAACCTTGAGCGCCTCACCAACTCCCTGAGTAAACGCAGTCTTACCCGCACCTAGATCNCCATTNAGAAGGACCACATAACCTTTCTGAAACCATTTCCCCAGCNTCTTACCAAGTGAGCGTGTCTGTTTTACACCTTTTGTNTTGAATACAATTTCCCGTTTCAATGTCATCTACTACCTACCATGATCCCAACCGCGAATTGCTGGATTGTATATCTCACCCTGAGAATCAAGTGCTCTAACCATAGCTTCGTCNGCCAGCTGCTCCACAACTCGACCGACAACCGTTATCTCTATATCACTAGCACGCTCGATGTCTTTGAGAAATTCTTCCCTAAAAATAAGAGCCAATTCAAAGTCTTCGCCTCCGCCTAAGCCCAAATCTAAAGCCTTGGATCTACCAAGCAAAGCTACAGCTGCCGGTTCAAGTGGAACTTCATCACACATAATTTCAATATCTACTTCCGATGCACTGGCTATGTGACCCAAGTCTTGTAATAAGCCATCCGATATATCAATAGCGCACCGGGCACCAGCAAGTAATGCTTTTCTTCCTAAAGCAACACGTGCGTCTGGTCGACGATGCCTCCTCACAAGTATTTCCCAGGACTGATCAATTTGGTCAGCACTTTTAAGTAACGAAAGACCCGCAGCCGAAGCACCAAGTCGCCCAGTCACAACGACAATGTCGCCCACGTTGGCTGAATTCCTCCGTAATATCTGGTTGTCTGAATAGTGGTCAGTTTCACCTATTACGGTGATCGAAATTCCGTTAGTACTTCCTTTAACTATATCTCCCCCAGCGACTTTTACTTCGTGAAACACACAGGCATCGCTAATACCCTGAACGAGTTCATCAACAAAAAGAGATGTAGTGTTTTCAGCGATGGTCAACGAAATTAACAACATCTTCGGAGTAGCACCCATAGCAGCAATATCTGAAACCGAGGCTGCTACAGCTCGCCAACCGACATCTGAGGACGTCATTGTCGATTCACTACCTTCCAACCAATGCACCCCTGCCATCATGGCATCTACACTCGCAACAATTAGATTTCCCGGACTTGATACGGCCCAAACAGCAGCATCATCTCCCGGTGGCACAACAATATCNTGAGCTGCAGCGACTCCTAATTGATCAATAATTCGACGTATAAGGTTAAACTCTTNAAAAGAAAAAGATTCGTCTTGGGCACCTAAACCGACCATATATNNAACTCACTCAACTCCAAACNCCATTGATATAACGAGGTAATCAAACAAAATGANCACTAAACCTCAGATACTCATTTCNCGTGCCGAACACATCCCTTCAGAAAACTGGAACGACTACGCCACATGTGTNACTCAAGCGGGAGGCATNGCCATTCCATATGATCTAGANACTTATTATACCCAAACTAAACTTCCGGAATATGACGGAATAGTTTTAACTGCAGGAATCGATGTTCAGCCTNGTCGATATNATGAGAAGCCACATCCAAAAGTTACAGAGTGGGATGTAAGACGGGATGATTTTGAATCCGCTTTGATTGCTGATGCATTGCAAAATAAAAAAGCTCTCTTATGCATATGTAGGGGNATCCAGCTACTTAATGTCTGGGGNGGTGGATCGCTTTTGCAACATCTAANTGACCGTGAGCCACACCGNGCTCGCAGAAACCCNATANATNAGGANATTGAAAGNGGTTGGCATGATGTCTCAATAAAAAGCNACAGTTTACTNCATCAAATTACTGGACAACATACGATTCAAGTCAACTCTAGGCATCATCAAGCTATAACTACAAATTCACTGGGACCAAATATTCTTGGTACTGGAATAGCACCGGACGGAGTTGTAGAAGCCATAGAAATCGCCGACACACATTGGACTCTGGGAATTCAGTGGCATCCAGAACGACCCGAAATGTCAGACAATGCGAAGTACGACGACGGGGCCAGAAAAATTTGGAACTCCTTTGTTGAGGCAGCAAAGTTAGTAAACTAATGAAAAAAATTGACCATGAAGATAATAGAATATCTGAATTAGTAAAACAGCTATCCGAATAAAAAATAATTATAGTGGATTTAGAAAATAATATTCTTTGTATAAGA
>NZWK01000042.1 GCA_002701625.1 Chloroflexota bacterium | reverse complement strand
TCACGCCAATCCGATCAATTTTAATTTGGGCATAGGTAGCCGTTGACGGATATCCATAATTAGCAACGAAATCGTTCAAGTCGGTAACCGCCAAAGGGGCAGTCGGGACTGGCACCGTCGACGCAGTGGCCGTGGCGCTCGCCACTCGTTGAGGAGCGGGAGTCCCGGTAACTGTCGCGGACGTCACAGTCGTCTCTACGGCTACCGAGGTTTCTGTATCTTGTGGTTGCGCGGTTGCAGTTTCCAGCACTTCAGTAGGCTCCTCGGAACATCCAATAAACACGCTGAATCCCAGCAGTACAAACAATGTCAGCCTTCTCACCGGTCTGTTGATATCCAACTAGCGGGAAAATTTTCAATTGCACTTTTCACTGGTCTCCCAGCCATTCCACCCAGCATACATAGCGATGCCTCCTCCATGACCTCGATCAATTCATCGACTTTTTGCAGATCCACTGCTTCCTGCCGAAGTAACTCANTGAGCCGAATAGTGCCTTCTCTACATGGCGTGCATTCNCCGCANGACTCNCGCTCGTTATAGCCAGCAAGAGAGTTCGTAATTTCCNTTATCGATGATTCTGGTGACAATACGAAAATTCCTCCGGCNCCNATATTTTTCATNTCTATCCGCTCTTCAAACTTNTCCCGAGGCACGAATATTCCAGAAGGCCCTCCTAAAAGAAGNGCTGGCACAGTTTCTAATTNCGCTCCAACNGACAATAAAAAACCGTTCCAACTNANNGTNCCATCAGCAGGAACTTCGTANACNCCTGGNCGAGNCACATTACCTGAAAGAGANACAAGCTTTGTNGGNGGAGGANNATNTTGCCAAAGAGTAGTAACCGCAGCCAGAGTCTCCACGTTGTTAATCACCGTCGGCATACCCCACAAACCTTGATCGGTNGCAAANGGTGGNTTGAATCTAGGAACTGGNCGCTCCCCTTCTATCGAGTTNAGAATTACAGACTCTTCGCCGCANACATATCCACCCGCACCAGCCCGCACCTCTATATCAACAGACATTNTNTCTGGNAGAAATTCCGANCCCATAATCCCAGAACTTCTAGCTTGCTCNAGNGCNNTNGAAAGCGATTCNATCGCCTTATGAGCNTGACCATTTACATACACAAAGGCTTTTTCTATGCCNACGNCATANCAGCATATCAATATCCCCTCGATTAGCCGATGTGGGTCTGCTTCCAGTAAATGCCGGTCTTTAAAAACCCCAGGTTCNCCTTCTTCAGCATTCACAACCAGATATCGCGGNCCTGTATTCTGTGCNGCCAACTTCCATTTCAANCCTGTGGGNAAATGCGCTCCNCCGCGTCCNGAAAGCTTGCTCGCCTCTATTCTACTGAGAACACTNTTTTGATCTTGTAAAAAAACTTTCTCNGCCACAGAGTACGCGCCAAGCTCCACCGCAGCGAGTAGACTNCCATCCAATTGACCAAATCGCGAAGTNAGTCCGGTTACACCATCATCAAACACANTNTGCACNGNCGCTAAATCNANTACCNCGGTAAATTCTTCAAGNTCNATACCCNNATCGATACGATCAAACCGNCTNCTNTANGCTGCACCCGCGTCATCGNTCTTTTGNACCGTAACAGATGGNGCTGCCCAGCACCTNCCATCACATGACGTTTCAACAATCTCAGCATTCANGCTNNTTGCCAAATCGATTATTCCTAGATCNTCNCAAGCCGAAACAATNTCTGTCGCCATTCCNCAAGTGCCCTTGTGAATAAATAATTTAGAGACAGNCTGTCTACTCGATTTTTCGCGAATGGTNTTCAAAAACGTGNGTGTAATAGTCATAAAGCTNGCTAATCTCCTANNTCTTCCACAAAAAANGCCNTTACTNTATCTGCNGTCAGTCTTCCGAAAATNTTCCCGTGGTGATCAGTGCATACNGGAGCNAATGAGCACAAAAATTGGCAATCNNNACGCCCCAGTTTTTCCGGNGGAATATCTGCTGCATCAATCANGCGCTGNGCNCCTGCNGCCTCACAGGCAACCCCNGTGCACANATACCANGATCCATACTGNGGCTTCTCNAGNCGNAGCTCAGAATACGCGGTNGCTGTNGCATANACCTCAGACAAAGGAATNNGNAGNTGGCTAGAAATAACNACGATAGACTCNCGCGGAAGCCAGTCAAGNCACTCTTGNGCTAGGTGAAANGCTGGTAGTAANTAAGATTTNNCTGCAGGNANTNCNANCAACTCTCTNTCGAAGTCGGCTAGGCGATCTCCTGCGTCATCCGCNGTCACNTCNTAAGGAATCATATTANCTGAGCTCCTTTTACCTATGACCTGACCACCAAATTATCATCAAGTTTTAACAGTCCGCCNTTCTGGACCGGTTNCAAAAGAATTCCAAACGTCGGATCTTCCTGCCCTAGTTTATGGGTCANAGTCGTAAGTATTTGCTCGTCACGCACCCCTGTAACCGGATTTGCATGAACGGCCAAACATCTAATCACCGGACCTGTTACCTCAAAATCTAAATCCCCGATCGATACCTTCTTACCGATCAGTTCAAGCTCCTCCCATGGCTCAAGTCCATCGATTACGATGTTCGATCTAAATCTAGATTCATCTAACGAACGNGTCTCCAGTGCCGNCTCAAGTGCATTTANNCTAGCCACGCTATGTAATGACAACTGGCCTGTGGGTCGGTCATGAAATCTTCCACCGATTCCGTCACCTTCTATATGTAGGGGGAATTGCTCGTCCTTTGGCCTTAAATCATCAGGAAGANCGCGCAGAAAACCCTCCAATTGTGTCTCAATGTTAGATCGTCCCTNGTCCGTCTGGATCGAATCACTAACCAACNCCTCAGAGTCCTTGGAAATAGTCAGATGCTGAGTNTCGTTATCAAAAATAACCTCTANTCTAGCAATGTCGGGAAGATGCATTAACGACACAAGGTTCGATTTATACCACCATCCGCCATGCGGTGTATCTCTCATTGGCTCNCCAGAGTTATCAAACCGAAAAGCAAGCACCCTGTCGCCCAAAGCTCGACCATCATCAGCCACCTGAAGCGATTGGACCGGTTCTGGGGTGAATGACTTGACCGGGTACTTAAACAGTCTGGCTACTCTGGCTTTACTACTCATCATAAGATTCTACATCAACTGCACAGGAACGCTTGTACGTTTACTCTAAATGAATGGTACCTAATAGAGATTCACTNGACGACATGTTTNAAAATCCCGAAATACGGGCTAACTACGTACAAAATATGTTCAGCGAAATAGCCCCTAAATACGACCTCGTCAACAGAGTAATGACTTTTGGTCTAGATATCCGATGGNGAAATCTTGTCGCAACCGCAGCGGTTGGCACCGGTGCTGATTTAATAATCGATACCGGTACCGGGAGTGGGGACCTNGCACTTGAATGCTCAAAGATGGGGGCAAAAAACGTCTTCGGTTTGGACTTTGCTCAACCNATGCTCATTAATGCTCGATCAAAATCTNAAAAAAACGATGTGNCCAATGTCGATTTTGCTGCTGCTGATGGNACTCGGCTNCCTTTACCTGATTCGGTCGCTGATGCTTGGACCGGCGCTTTTGTCCTCCGCAATATTCCAAAACTAGATGTAGCACTGCAAGAAGCCCATCGNGTACTAAAACCAGGAGGNCGACTTATTACCCTTGACGCAGCTCGACTGCAACCAAGTACCCTAGTCCAGAAAATCGCTGCTCCAGGNGCGCGTTTTCACTTCAATAAGCTTGTGCCACTAATTGGTAAAATTCTTTCCGGACATGANGATGCNTACAGCTATTTACCTGTCTCGGCTGATAATTTCTTTAGNCCAAGNGAATTTTCNGCCCAGCTGAGAATTAACGGCTTTACCGTNATCCGAGTATTTGAATTTGTTTTCGGCACCGTAATGATGCATATTGCCATCAAGGAACAATGATGGCTAATGACGGCTAGATCGAATCGCGGTATCTGTGGAGTGTGCATCCACGCCAAAATTGTCACAGCTAAAAACACCGCCGAATATCTACGGTGCTCCTTAAGCGACCAAAACCCCACCAGATTCAAAAAATATCCTTCCTTGCCACTCCTAACCTGTGATGGTTTCAGCAAAGAGGCTGAATATACCGCCACCGCGGATCCAGCTCCTCCTCAAAACCTACTGCAAGCAATTGGAGGTAGGTCGGCGATTCAAAAATTTGTTGAGCTATTCTACGCGAGCGCTTCTGTGGACGGGTTAATTGGTCACATGTTCAGTGAAAACATAAAAGCCGGGCAAGCAAAACAATCCTTGTTCATGGAACAGTGGCTTGGCGGTAAACCTGTGTACTCAAAAATATGGGGTCACCCGCGTCTCCGAATTAGGCACTTTCCCTTTGTCATCGGCCCAGATCATGCCGAAAGATGGCTAGAATTAATGGGCGCAGCACTACTCCAGTCCGGAATAACTCCTAGTTTGACTAATGACATAATGGACCGATTGAAACCTTTGGCCAAGCATATGGTTAACATCGACGATAATGTGCCGCGGGAGCCTCAAGCCAACAAGTGGATGGATTAAGAACAAAATTAGTACATCCCTTGATCCAACGGAAGTTCATGCGTAACCTAAGGATCCAGATTTTTAAGCCCTTAGGAGGGCAACGATGCCCGATAATAATCCATTCAAAAAATATTCTCCCTCGATTAAAAAGCGTTGGAGAACCACGGAAAAACGTACAGCTCGACTAAAGCCTTATCGAACCCGTGCAGCTAGCAGTGTCCGAGATGCTCGGATAGCAATCCAAAACAACGATGCCGATAGTGCTGACTTAGTTAAAGCTGCTCAGGCTGCAATAGATAGGGCTGCTCGCCGAAATATTATTCATAAAAATACGGCCGCTCGCCGAAAAAGCAGACTAGTCAAGCTCCTCAAAGATCAGACTGACGCTGACTAAATACGTTTACTTTTCATAGGCCCAGTCTGGCAAACTCGCCGATGAATTTGAATCGTATTCAGGAATGTACGGCTTGATATCCAAAACCGGGGTCGAATTAACTAAGTCCAGGCCTTGGACTAATATATTATTCCCGTCTATTTTTAGTAATTTACACACGGTCACAGAAATGGGATTCGGGCGGGCGCCACGCAAAGCAAAACTACCTAATTGAGGCAGCATCGAATCGCCGCGAGGAAATGCTGCGGTTCTGTTTCTAAGATGATCCGGAAAAAGATGCAGCCAGCCAATAACAAAAATATGCGAAAAACCCTCAAGGCCATTTAGGGTCTCTGTGAAATTTTCATGAAGTACGATTGACGATTTTACTTTAGTCCAAGAAATCTGGGTGACATCATCGTATTTATTCTCTACATAGCCTATTGGTGTGAGACTCAAACTATCTGAAACACTCACTTGGCTCTTGCCCCATCCATCATCCGGTTCCCGGATTCACCATTCCTTAACATTAGTATCTCGGCAACAATCGCAACCGCGATCTCTTCCGGCGTTTCCGCCCCTATATTTAAGCCTATCGGAGTACTCACTGCATCGAGTAATGCCTGCTCGACACCCTCCTCGGCCATATGCCGCAATACCGTTTCGGTCCTACGTTTTGAACCAATCATTCCTATATAGCTAGCCTTAGTTTTAAGCGCTTGACGCAATCCTTCCTCATCTAATCGGTGACCTCGCGACACGAGTACAATGAAAGTCTCAGCTTGTCCCACCAGCCTTGGAATTGCATCTGATGGCTCGGCAACATCTATTATTGCAGCCATCGGAAATCTGTCATTGTTAGCAAAGGAGTCTCTGTCATCCGTAACTACGATCTCGAATCCTACTATTTCCCCTACACGCGCTAACGCAAGCGCTACGTGTCCGCCCCCAACAATAAGTAGCCTCGGTGACCCCTTAAAAAGTTGCGCCAGCAGGCGAACTGATTTTTCTTCCGCTTCCCCGCGACGATTAGTTAACGCCAGCTTTCCATCTACATCACGGTTGATATAAACCGTACTCGCCTCACCGCCCGTAGTCTGCGATAAGGCTGAGTGAGCGTACGATTCCAATAGTAAATCTAGCTCTTCGTCTCCTGATGAACCAATTTGCTCTGTTTTCCCAGCGCGGAAAGCAATCTTTTTGCCAGCTGATAAATTCGCAAACTCTCCAGGGTCAGTGATGGTGAACACAAAAAGCGCCTTGCCGCCCTCGAGCGCCGCCAAGGCGTCCTGCATTATCGTCAAAGTCTCATTGTTGTAGTTCAAAAAANACCTTTCACCGATAGGACGATCATACGCGCTTAGAGTGAGAAACTTATAGTTATGGAACTAGCAATTTTAGGACTCCCGCTCTCGGGTAAAACTACTTTTTTCAACGCCATCACAGGCCAAAACGCTGAGACTGGTGGATATAGTGGTGGTGACCCCAATATCGGCATCTTTAAAGTTCCGGACCNAAGACTCCAAATTCTGTCCGCGATAGACAANCCAAATCGGATTATACCCGCAGAAATGAAATGTATCGATTACCCCGGTGCCGTATTTACTGACTCCGGAGGTGCCGGACGAGGTCTAGCAAGATTTATAGATCAGTTAGCACTCTCCGATGCACTCGTATATATCGTCCGAGCATTTGAAGACGAACGAGTGCCGTTGCCAAGTGATGGAGTAAATGCTGAGCGAGATGTTGAAACACTGGACCTGGAANTGACTGTCGCCGATATTGGGCTAATCGAACGTCGCCTGGATCGCATAGAAGTTGAGACTCGTTCGATGAAAGCCAGTGANCGAGTAAATGCTGAGCGCCACGCAGCGCTTCTGGCTCGAATGCGAGAACATCTCGAAGCGGGCAAAGCCTTGCGATCCTTTGAGCGAACAAGCGACGAAGAAAAAGAACTCCAGGGATATCGATTTGTTACTGATCGACCTCTACTGATTTTGGTCAATATAAATGAATCAGACGTAAGCCAAACAATTGAAATTGAAGCCCAATATCAGGCTTTATCAAATGATGGATACACAGCTGTCGCGGCAATTTCAGCTGAAATTGAACGCGAGGTCAGTCAGCTTGAAGCGTCCGAAGCTAACGCCTTTCGAAAAGATCTGGGGCTACCCGACGAATCTTCCCAGGATAAAGCTCTGAACGCTGCGTACTCATTGCTTGGGATGCATTCGTTCCTTACCACTGGTGAGGATGAAGTTAGAGCTTGGCCAATCCCGATAGGAACTACCGCTGTTCAAGCTGCTGGAAAAATTCATAGTGACCTCGAAAGAGGATTCATCAGAGCTGAAGTTACCTCGTTTTCCGATTATCAAGCTAATGAAGGCTCTGCCGCATCACTTCGTCAAAGTGGCCTAACCAGGACGGAAGGGAAGGATTATATCGTTAATGACGGAGATATTTTGAACATTTTATTCAACATATAACCTCAATATTTTGATGGTACACTTAGGAAAATAGTTGTATAAGAAAGTTTATTTACTTTGAGTACGGAAATTTTTAAGGAACTCATAGAATCACAAACAGCCGGTGAATCACGTGTTTTAGCAACCGTGTCTGAAACATCGGGTTCAACCCCGCGATCCACGGGAGCAGTAATGCTGCTGCGTCCAGACGGCACATTCGCCGGAACAATTGGAGGCGGGTGCGGCGAAGCGGAGGTTTGGCAAAGCGCCATGGAAACCATGCTTGATGGTGAATCCAGAACAGTGGTTGTCGATCTAACTGAGCCAACTGAAGGTGAAGATAAAATTTGCGGGGGAGTCATGAATGTGTTCGTTGAGCGGATTGCCCCTCCGGAAATTACTAATTAATTAAAACGTTATATGGATAACCAGTCGGCCATTCTAGACGAGTACGACTCTTGGTTTAGTTCGTCCGGCGTTAAAGGCCTTCTTGCTCGATATTTATTCGGGACGTTTGGCCTGTGGATGGCGTCAACGCCCCTCGTGAGACTACCCGAAGAATTGTCCCTGACAGCAGAAACAACGCATCTGGATATAGGTTCTGGAACTGGTGCGCTTGCCCATCACTTATCACTTCGCACTGGGAGCCCTAACGCTCCTGTGTTGGTTGACTTCTCCTCAAGCGCCCTAAAAATTGCTCGAATAAACAGCTTAAAAAGGGGGAGTGACCGACACGCGGGTCTGCACTTACTTCAGGCAACCGCAACTGATATACCCCTGAAGACCGCCAAATTTAATCTAATAACCTGTGGTTATGTGGCTAAACACCTAGACGAAACTGACTTATTGAAGCTTTTTTCTGAAGCATATCGATTATTAGCACCCGGCGGACTTTTTCTACTTTGGGAATTCGGTCCAAGTGGGAACAAAAAGCTCGATCGGTGGAACTCTTTCGTCCTGTCGCGTTATGTAAGCCAACCTATTCTTCGGTCTACTGAAACACTTCAAGAGGTTGCGGAAAGCGCTGGGTTTGGGTTCTGCGAAGACGCGCGCCTTCGCCCCTTTCTTTTTCCGCCTATCCCCCGAGCCTCGGTACTTGCAGGAAAGCCGCCTGATGGTTTCGAGGTTCCCGACCGCCTTCGCAACACTGCATTGTGAACGATATGTTTGATATCGGTCTTAATTATTTAATCTTTTTTGAATATTTTTCTAGTGTTTGTATACCTAAAATATAAAATCTTCTATCTTGGCATTATCAAACGAACACTTGCATTTTTTGCACAAAAGCTTAACAAATATTTCAAGTGGTTTAAATGTTTAAAATGCTGCAATGGCTGCGAAGTTCCATAGACCTAACTAGATCTTTCACACATTATCTCACCTACTACTACTATTAAATAAATTAGGTACCTAGTCAAACTAGACTTGAAATAAAACAAAAATTAGAATAACAAGTTAAAAAAACAGGAAATTTCATGTTAGATGTGGTGAATTTTGAAGTGATTGGCGGTAATGGTGGTGATGGTGCTGTTTCATTCCGGCGTGAAAAATTTATTCCCCGAGGCGGACCAGATGGTGGCGACGGAGGGCGTGGCGGCGATGTAGTTTTTATTGCGGCTGACAATATAAGCACCTTGCAAGAATACTCAAACACACGAACAGTTCAAGCAATGAACGGGGTGAAGGGGAACACGAAGCAGAGGCACGGAGCCGCTGGTGCGGATGTGGTGCTCTATGTGCCAACTGGTTCAATACTCTGGGGTGTACCAGACGGGAATTACCAAGTTGGAGTTCCTCTTAAAGAGATATATACGAATGGTGAACGTTTGGCAGATTTAGATGAGAACGGGATGGTGTTTATAGCTGCCCGCGGAGGGCGAGGAGGCCGCGGGAATAAGAGATTCGCTAAATCAACTCGCCAAACCCCAATGTTCGCCCAGAAAGGAATGGTTGGACAGCATAACCATTTACAAATTGAGCTTAAATTACTGGCAGATGTTGGTTTGGTCGGGTTACCGAATGCTGGCAAGTCAACATTACTTTCAGCCTGGTCAAGGGCACAGCCAAAGATTGGCTCCTATGAATTCACAACACTTGAACCTAATTTAGGGGTTGTCTATTTGGGATATGATTCGTTTGTCGCTGCGGACATGCCTGGCTTGATAGAGGGGGCCAGTGAAGGCATCGGTCTTGGGCATGAATTCCTGAGACATATTGAGCGAACGAAAGTATTAATCCACCTTGTGGATATGGGTCGAGAAGACCCAGTTCAAAATATTCGAATAATTCAGGGTGAGCTGGCGAATTCGGGCCATAATTTGGACCAGAAGCCTGTTATTTTAGCGCTTAACAAAATAGATAATCCCGACGCCAGGGCACAGCTCGAACTTCTTGAGGATGAGATCAGGGCTGAATTTGGCGACTTTTATGAAATATCAGGGCAAAGTGAAGAAGGTCTTGATAATTTAGCAAATAAAGNACTTGAGCAAGTGCGCTCGGATACGAAAACATCTTCAGTGAGTGTTCCCATTTTAAAACCAAAAGTCACAGAAACNAGGAGATTCTCAGTNTTGAGCGAGGATGGCAAAGANCCTGNGTTGAAAGGAGAAACTGTTGAGTGGTGGGCCCTAACTCTCGATCTGCAGCAAGAAGAAGCCCGAGCGGAATTTTTTGACAGAATGAAAAGACTGGGTGTTGAGCGAGAGCTAAGGAGGGCCGGAGTGAGGGACGGCGACAGGGTCAAAGTTAGAGATTTATTTATTGTGTGGGATATGTAAAGTCAATGAAAAGTCGCATTGGGGTGTTGGGTGGCACGTTTGATCCCCCTCATCGTGCCCATTTGGAGCTTGCAAAGGCTGCGAGACAAGAGCTAAACCTAAACTCAGTGATATTTATGCCGGCCGGTAACCCGTGGAGAAAAAAGAGGGGTGATTTAACCTCTGCGGAGTTGAGATATGCAATGGTCAATGAAGCAATACGAGATTTGAGTTGGGCAACGTCGTCCAGGGTTGAGATTGACAAGTCGGGACCGACCTATACTTTCGAAACATTAGAGATGTTGCAGGCCGAACATCCAGGCGCAGGGCTCTGGTTTATCATCGGAGGAGATTCTCTTGCAGATATGAGCAATTGGGTCCAGCCAGAAAAAATTATAGCTTCGGCTCGCCTAGCTATCGCTGATAGACAAAGTACAGGAATTGTCCCAGATGCGAAGCTGTTGGGCTTAGTACCAAACATTAGTGAAAAGCTTGATTTCGTGCCGATGAGGCCATTGGCGACTACATCAACGCACTTACGAGGGCGCCTTCAAAGTGGCGTAAATCCTCTTGATGAAGCAGATTTACCCAGCGGTGTTGCTGAATTTATTTTGCATAAAAGAGTTTATTTTAGCGATTAGGCCGCTTCATTAATTTTTTCAATCAGCGTGGCCACTGAATCGCGCAGCGAGGGGCTGGATTTCATTTTCAGAGTAATATCTTTTTCAGCACGTGACGCATTCGAGTAGTGTTTAAGGCCCACGAACCGCGCAGTTTCTTTTACAGGTAACTCACACACAGTTCGCAGCAGGTACATCGCCATGTGCTTAGCCCGGGTTAGGTCGTGAGTTTGCCGGCCTGAAATTATCTCATCCCAAGGTATGTCAAAATATTCTGAAACCACCTGAGAAACGATAGACGAGTCAATTAGGCCCTCTGGCGGGGGTGTACTCATCTCTAAGGCCGCATTAACGGCCTCGACGGTTGGCTTTAATTTAGTAACCTCTAAATAAGCGTTGAGCGAATTCACGCCTGAAACCAGCCTTGATACGGATTGTTGTCGCCGTCTGGCAAGAGTCGCGGCGGCCTCTTTTGAAATATGCTTGATGCCGACGGCAGAGGCGAGATGCTTCACGATGATGGCACCGTCTTCAGTGTTCGGCTCCGCTAACCTAACAGTAAATCCGCCATGTATTCTGTTTTTGAGTTCCTCATGTACTTTAAGGCTAAGTGGGTTTTTTCTCGACGTGACAACAACGAGTTTTGATCGAGTGTTAAGTTCGTTCAGAACTTCGGCCAGCTCTAAAACAGACTTAGGCTTGGATCCATCAAAGAAATCGAGGCCATCGATCAGCAGGGCATCGATTTTTCTATATTTATCTCGAAAATCAGAAATCTTAGTTCGTTTATTCTGACCGTCCTTACCGGTCACTGCCGAAATAAAATTAGCAGTAAACTCATCAGCGGTTGTGATCGTTATTTTTTTACCAGCCTTAATAAGTTCTGCTCCAATTGCATGTAAAAGGTGGGTTTTACCCATACCTGCAGGACCGCTAATTTGCAGAGGACTGTAGTCGAGNGCCTTTCCGAGGGCGGCNTCTCTTGCNCGNCCAAGNGCGAANGAATTACATTCTGCCTCAGCGAACGTATCAAATGTGAANCGGGGATTTAGNCNAATGTCACCTNNATCATCANGCGCAACANAGGNNGTGTTTTTACTAGNNTTCTCNTGATCTGTGGATTCTGGTTCAGCNACCTGTAAAGTAATTTTTAGGCCATGGCCGCCCGCATCAGACACAGCGTTGCTAAGTTCACTAANCCACTGTTTCTTTATTCTTTCAACAGCAAGTTGTGGCGCCTCCATAATTATTGANTTAGNCGTTATTTCTGAGACATGAANNTCGGCAAACCAAGTANTCCAGAGGCGCTTACCTATTTCCTTTTGCAGTAAAACAGTTGCCTGTTCCCAAATATCACTTGCAGNATCTTGGTGGTTGGTGGGCTTNTTAGTAGTAATTGGTATTCCCCTATGAGATCGAACTAGTGGCTCCCCCACCATCAGCCGTGGCTCCGATAATAAAATATCGAGTGTTCTTTTTTTATAAAATCAGGGGTTTCCCCGCCCCATCGTCAAGAAATACTTTTGATTAACTAGAAGCGATTTCTGACAACTTGAAAATACGACAAAGTGGCTGTGGCTTGCAAGTCCGAATACNAAGATTTAGGTATTTTTTTTAAAATTGCTNACNAGTTCCGAGGCGCGNCGAGAGAAAACAATGAGTGATAAATCAATCTGCAGCATCGATTGTTGAGAAAAATNNNGACNGCTTGTTTGGGGAAAGTCGTAGTAATCTAAGGCNAGTCTTTTAGACTNAAAGATGCCAAAAAATNCTAGAAGTAAAAGGTGCGAGATGCCAGAGTTTATAAGTGCAGAGATGCAAGATTTACGGACACGAGTTGAGGCGNTACTGGTNGAGCTTGAGGATTTAGAAGACNCTGAAGCTAACGATNTCGATCGACGGAAAGCNGTNATAGCTAAGTCCAAANANTANGGGATATTTCAACTTACCCAATCTGAGGANTTTGGNGGCTCTGGNGCTGGACCGCTNGCTCTTACGATAGCGCGTGAATCTGTGGCATCAGCGAATAGCTCGATGGGCGGCTTCGTGCTTGGNCCAGACCCNGGNTTTCTGCGGAATNTAACAGGAGAGATGAAATCTGTTTACTTGGATCCGGTNATGCAAGGAGAAAAGCGGTGGTCGTTTGCTTTTACTGAACCNTCAGGGGCTACTGCGCCTGNGAGGCAAACATATGCGATTCGTGACGGGGCNGATTTAGTNGTCACAGGNTCAAAATCATTTGTTACGGGNGGCGCTNCGGCTGATTTTTTTGCNGTATTNGTAAANGTNGAAGAGNTTGGTGACATGGCNGCNGGGCCAGCAATGGTTTTAGTAGACAGTAATCTTCCTGGNGTTGAAATAACCAGAAGTTTTAGGTCATTAGAGGGCGGAAGCCATGTTGAGTTANGNCTGGATNGAGTGCGTGTTTCGNATGCNCATACAGTAGGNGAGATTGGNGAAGGTATGCCTCGCGCAATGTCCAACATAGGCGAAGAGCGTCTTCAAATCTCAGCNGGCGCNTGCGGGATGGGTATCTGGACCATTAAGCACATAACNGATCGATTGAATGCGGCTCATAGATCGGGNACNCGATTGAGTGATCGAGAAGGNGTGCGCCTTCGCTATTCTGATATGCGAATCGATTTNTATGCTGCAAGATCNGCGTTATACAGAACAGCNCGGCTAGCAGAANCAGGCGAAGATGTTGTCAACGAGGCCGCNGCAACTAAAGTACTCTGTACNGAGATGATAGGTAGNGTCGTAGACACAGCAGTNCAGCTCGCTGGTGGNCAAGCACTTATTGAGGGGGAGGCGNTGGANCAGATGTATCGACGAGTAAGATCTCTAAGATTTGCCGGAGGAGCTTCGGATATTTTAAGACTTTCTATTGCTCGAGGTNTATTCGANTTCGATTCNGGCCGAGTTTAATTAACAAGTAAAAANTNAGGAGAACGTAGTGACAGCAAATCCGCTTCCAGAGAACATAAAATATTGTCCAAGGTGCGCAAATTCTTTGGTTTGGAAAATGGATGGCGGCAGGGACCGACCTGCCTGTCCCACGTCTGGCTGCAAATTTATTTTTTTCGGAGAATCTTCCATTGGATGTGCGGGTGTAGTGCTGAGAGATAACAAGGCCCTTTTGGTGCAGAGAGGTTGGGAACCATTCTCGGGCACATGGCAGTTGCCAGGTGGGTACGTAGAGCAAGACGAAGTAATTACAGAAGGTGTTGCTCGAGAGGTGATGGAGGAAGCTGGAGTAGAAGCCAAGGTAAACCGTGCCGTAGCGTTCAGGCACTCTTTGGGCGGGACAGCGGGGGGGCCTTCCGCTAATGTATACATCGTTTTCGCCCTAGATTATCTGTCAGGTGAGCCAGTTTGGGATGGTGATGAAATCGCAAATGCGGGCTTTTTTTCTTTGGATGAAATGGCGCAGATGGAGGGAGTTCAAGGATTGTCCCGTTGGGCTATTGAATTAACGTTGAATTCGAATAACAGCCAAGGCCTTCGAATTCAGCAAGGAGGATCTATGCCGACTCGGGCGGGCTGGTCGTTGTTTGGGATTGATATGCCTGACCCCGACCTGCTATAGCCTGATAGGCAGATGTAGCCTGTTGAGCGAACTCAAGGTCACGTTCAGTGATGCCGCCTGCGTCGTGCGACCATACGGATAAGGTCACTTGATCGTAGAGATTCCAAATCTCGGCGTGATGATCGAGTTTATCGGAGATAGATCCAATTTGCGCAATTAGCGCCAGGGATTCGGCGAAGCTCGTTAGCTTAAATGAGGCTTGAAGTTTATTCTCAATCAGTTCCCAGTGTTGGAGGCTATTTTTGAGCTCTTCCGTAATTTCGCTGTTTGTTAATTTAGAGATATCCATCGTTCCTTAAGTCATTTATGGCCAGATCAAATGCTTCTACAGTGAGTGCTATTTCCTCTTTTCCGTGAGCCGAGGAAACCATACCTCCGTCAGCCATTAAATCGACACCATGGTTATATAAGGCCCACCGCAGTGGCTGTAGCAGTGGTTTATCGATACCAGAAGGTAGGTAGTCAGGATTGTTTTCTACATCAGTTGATTTTGGTGAATTTTCACCGAGGTTTAGATGCCACATGCTCGATACATGCCAGGCAGAAGCATCGACTGCTCTAGTATCGAAGAGCTTATTCAGCTGAGACACGAGTTCAGCGGTGGTGGCGTCGGCAATCTGGGTGTGCGCACCGTCTTTGATGAGACCTAGTGTTTTTGAACCAGCGGCCGCGGAGACGGGGTTTGCATTATAGGTTCCTTGGTGCGCAATTCGCTGTTCTCTATTCCAAAATTCATCTAACTCACGCAACTCAAGGATATCCATAATTTCACTTTTTCCAGTCACGCAGCCCCCAGGGAATCCCCCGGCTAAAATTTTTGCGTGTGTTGAAAGATCAGGAGTTATGTTGTATTTCTGTTGGATGCCGCCGGGGGAGGCTCGAAATCCGGTAATCACTTCATCCATAATAAATAACGTGCCGGACTTAGAGGTCTGTAATCGTATAGCTTCAAGAAAACTTTTATGGATTGGATGGCTTCCCCAATGAGCACCGGTAGGCTCGATAATCACGGCGGCAATATCATTTTCTGACAAGGCTTCGACCAACATTTCTTCATTATTTGGCGCCAAAACGGCAAGTGATTCATAAAAGCTGTCAGGTACCCCAATTGAGGACGGCAACGATTGGTCTTCTCTTTGTCGCCCAACTACGATGTCATGCCATCCGTGGAAGTGATCCGTGAATTTTATAATTTTATCTCGATTGGTATATGCTCTTGCCAATCGAAGGGCCATCATTGTTGCTTCGGTTCCGGATGAGGTAAAGCGAACTTTTTCTGCGCAAGGAACCAGATCCAGAACAAGTTTTGCCCAATCTATTTCCAAGTCATGCGACGAGCCAAAGTGGGTTCCCCGCTTAGACGCTTTATCAGCTGCTTCCATAACCTCAGGGTGTCGATGCCCTAACAGCAGCGATCCATGCCCTCCAATGAAATCGACATACATATTTCCATCTACGTCCCATTTTTTACCTCCGGCAGCGCGCTCGACATAGATTGGAAATGGAAAAAAGGATCTAGCATCATGAGTCACCCCAGAAGGGAATAGGCTTGCGGCTTGGGTGGCCAAAGCTAGTGACTTCCTATGTAATTTTTCGTAGTCGGCTAGAATTTTTCCGGGCATTATTTTCCTTGTGCTAATACGATTTGTTATCTAGCATATCAAGCCTTTGCAAAATGTTTAAAGACCGGTCTAGGATTAGACAAGAAGATGGCGCNCATATGGGGAGGGTAGTTATGGCAGGTGCATTAGAAGGAATACGGGTGTTGGAGTTTTCTCAAATCATTGCTGGACCATACGCCTGTCAAAATTTGGCTGAAATGGGTGCTGAAGTAATCAAGGTGGAACCGCCAGATGGTGAACCATGGCGCCAGTTTTCACAATTCTATCCAGGAGAGGCTAAATATTTTCAAAGCTTAAACCGGGGTAAAAATTCATTAGCNATCGCTCTTCAAGATNCTGCTGCGCAGGACTTNATTANGAAATTGATTCCNTTTTGTGACGTTGTTTTGGTCAACTATCGACCTGATGTTGCTAAGCGCCTAGGGATTGATTACNCNACTTTGTCAGCNATTAAGTCTGATTTGATATATGCCGACAATACCGCGTTNGGGAGNAGTGGTCCTTGGTCACATCGACCAGGTTATGACATAGTCGTTCAGGCCGTATCCGGGATGATGGCCGCTGAAGGCAAGCTCGGTGATGATGGAGAACCGAAGACAATTAGTTCTACGGCTATTGCGGACTACGGAACTGGTCTCGCGTTAGCTTGGGGCATTACAGCTGCTTTGTTTCATCGTGAACGCACCGGAGAAGGTCAATTGGTCGAGTCGACGCTCTTGCAAACCGCGCTGTCATTTCAGGCGGCGTCGATTTTTGATCTTCCGTTGGCCGATTCTCAATCAGGTGCATACGCAAGTAGGGAGATGGTTGCCAAGAAGCGTTCGGAGAACGCAAGCTATGTGGAGCTTCTTGAAGCGAGGAATGGCGGAATCAGCTCTTTANTGGGAGGTATCGCGAATATTTATTATCGTCCGTATCAAACNAANGACGGAGCCATGGCTGTTGGTGCGCTGTCCTCCGGNTTGTGGGCCAAGGTGAGAACGGCTCTCGAAACAGATTTTCTTGGGTGGGCCGATCCCAACCTCGCGTCTGCTACTCCTGAATGGATNGAAGATGCAACAAGGCAGGTGAAAGAGCTTGAAGCGTTTGTTAGATCGAAAACGACACAGGAGTGGATGGANATTNTAGATCGNGAGGGAGTGCCGGGCGGGCCTGTGAATTTTCCCGAGGATATGTTGACCGANCCACAGGTAATAGCAAATGGTATGTTGNCNGAAATCGATCATGAATTAACAGGTCCACAAACACAAGTTGGCCCAATTATTAAGATGTCGGCAACCCCGNTGGAAACTAGTGCATCACCAGCACTTGGNAGGGATAATGACAGGTATGCGGAGATGGCTGGTTTTTCGGAGCAGGAAATAGAGTCCATGCGAGAAGCAGGNGTAATTCTGTAACTNCTATTCTANGCTTTCAANAATCCATTCAAAAAGAGTAGCNGAGGCNCTGTACATGGTTTCNGTGCGATTACCAGAGAACAGCAAGAGTTCACTTTTTTCCNTGCCTGAATTTGTGACTAGCGATAGCGCGTANAGGCCGCCCGGNCGATCAGGGTTNCCAGTAGTGCTTGCTATCCCNCTTTCTGACACTGATATATCTACTCCGAATTGATCNGAAGANCCTTTCGCCATTGCAATTGCCGTCTCATGNCTCACTGAGCCCGAGTCAACAAGAGTTTGNCGATCAATGCGGAGNAAGTCTATTTTTGGGCGTCCGTGGTAGGCCGTAATGCCNCCAATGAACACTTTGGATGCTCCGGGGACCGACACTAATAAGTGACCNACTAGTCCGCCNGTNGTTGATTCGGCGGTGGCGATAGTGAGGCCTAGCTCGGTACATTTANTGATAACGCGTTCGGCTAAGCTCGCAGCCTCAACTGCCGTATATGACTGNCCGTNTTTATATAAATCTGACATGTGTAGNGTCCGTATCTAATCACAAAATTTTATCTATTCAGGATAACCGGCTGTATCTTTTATTGTAGCTATTTGGTTTANNTGGTCGGTATCGTGNACGCGTATAAATAGGAACCATGCNTTACATGTAAGNTCTCCGAAAAAAGAGTGAGGNGCNGTNAGTTCCATGTTNGGGTTTTCAGGNACTCTTTTACGCATTGTGGCCAAATTCTCAGATGAATCAAGCAGTAAGGGCATTAATTCTGAAAGCGTAAGGTTGTCANGGTNTGGCGAGTCACGCTCTGGTGCGTTGCTTCCATTNGCTAGGGCTTCCGCAGATGCNAGGGTGCCATCACCAGCCGAGATGACATGTCGAACGATTTGAGTNATCCCCCAAGCTTCCTCNCCGGTNCCNCTCCCTGGTTCCCAGTCACCCTGTTCATCAGANACTCCNGCGAGTGATTCAACTANTGCCGCNCGAGAACCCATTATACGAGGCCATAGTTGACCCCATGTGTATTTTCTGCCCTGGGCTAAAAGATANCCNCGTACCTTTTCTGCTTCTTCGGCGCCTGGGCCACCCGTATTTTGATTCGTCATAACTACCTCTTATTCCCTGTAATCTTCTGAGTNGCCTGACTGAAGCGCTTTTGATGATCTGGTCCGCCTCGCAGAAGCAGATCAGCTTGACCCTCAAGNCCCACAGCATCTCCACCATTTATTGATGCGTTAATTGTTGATTTCGACCACCTCAAAGCTAANGGAGAGGCCGCAGCCACCTGATTAGCTATTAGGTCTACGGCTGCAGAAAACTCAGCTTGAGAAACACATTTGTTCACGAGTCCAATATCTAATGCCTCTTCTGCGTCTACTACTCGAGAAGTAAAGATTAGTTCTTTAGCTATGGGGCCGCCCACGATTGATGGCAAGGCAGCCGCTCCCACAACCAAGCCGTAATCAGCTCCAGGAAAGCGGAAGCGGGATCTATCACTGCATATTCGGATATCACATGCACATGCGAGGGCAGCGCCGGCACCGTATGCAGGNCCATCGANACTTGCAATGGTTGGTTTTTCGGATGCGGCTACTCTGTTGGCTGCCTCTTGAGCGGGATTAAACCTTCTTTCACCACGTTCGTAAGCNGCGTTTGCTTCNGCCATATCNGCTCCAGCACAAAANGATCCCTCCGATCCNTCAATAACGATAGCGATGATGTCAGAATCNTCATCAAGATTTGACATCGCTTCGATTATGTCCACTGCCATTTCTTCGTTTATGGCATTNCGTTTATCAGATCGTGTTAGCCGAAGTCTACCCACGCCGTCTGTCTTTTCGATAGTTACAAAGTTAGAAATGGCANCCCTCCNCCGATTNAAAATTAGTGCAGTTACAGAATAGCTCCATTTTGCCTGAGATCAGCGATATCACTTTCTGAGTAACCTATTTCAGCAAGCAGCTCGTCTGTATGTCGTCCTAATGAAGGACTAGCTCCTTGAGGGGTGGGAGGGGTTTTTGACATTTTCCAAGGGGGGGCCTGCATTTTGATAGGCCCAGCTAGTTCGTGTTCCAGTTCAATCACATAGTTGTTCGAAACAACTTGNTCATCATCAAGTAATTCTTGAACGAATTTNACAGGNGCGCACGGCACTCCACCTGTCGTAAGCACTTCTTCCCATTGATTAGTGTNGCGGCTCAGGAAAATCCCTTCNACTTGGGCGATGACTGAGGNATCAATCNCGANCTGGGCCGAGTTTANCGGATCGTAACCNGGTTCGTCTCGGTTATGTTCAAANCCTACTGNANCTCNTACTTTTNCNCGCAGNCTNGCGGAAAGGGCGCCGATTGCAATGGCGCCATCAGCGGTTTCAAAAACNCGATAGTACACGTTTCCCTGAGCNGCTGTTTTNAGNAGNTCATCGCGTTTTTGAAGAACCTCAGAGTACGGGGTTCCTGCTTCACGGGATTCAGTCAGTGTGTGCAGAAATGAATCTCTTTGAATTTGATCGGCGACGGGAACGCTGTGAAAAGCACTCATGTGAGTTGTGAGAGCATTTATGAGCAAGCTGGTTTCGACTTTTTGACCCTCACCTGTTCGTTCGCGGTGAAATAGGGCTGCTAGGACCCCAGAGCAGATAGCGTAGCCGGTTGTTGTGTCTGCATATGCAGGGCCAACTTGTGGGGCGCCGGCATCTGTAATTTTTCCAACTGATGACATCATTCCACTGAAGGCCTGAACCACTATGTCGTAGCCGGGTCGGTCGGCAAGATGTCCCTCGCGGCCCCAAGCCGTGTTGTCGAGATATATTATGTCGGGTTTGATTTGCGANAGTGTCTCGTANTCGATTCCTAGCCGTTTTGCTACATCCGGACGATAATTTATTACGACNACATCTATGTCNTTAACGAGGCGGTGAATTGCNTCTTTGGATTTATCGTTAGCGAGATTNATAGCCAGGGATTTTTTTCCNCGNTTCAGNCCGATGAATGTTTTTGATTCAAGNGGAATGAATTGAGCNGCTAACCTCCATGGTTCACCGGTAGGGGGTTCTATTTTGATCACCTCGGCTCCCAGGTCGGCTAAGAACTGACAGCCAAGNGGTCCGGCTATAATTTGGGTGAATTCGAGCACCCTTATTCCGTCAAGTGGGCCTGATGCCATATGCACTCCTATTTCCAAATGTTTTAGCGCGTAAACTACACCGGTAATACTAAGACCTAATTGACAAAAGATGAGGATCCGCAACCTGCTGATGTATCATAGTTAATCCANGNGTTTTTAATTATATGAAGTAGGGTCGGGGCAGTGTTATTTTGTTTACTGAAGGAANATAAGAGTTTGATCCGGTTAANCGGAGCGGTTCTGTNCGTCCTTNTTTTNTTTATGATCTTCTCGGCATGCACTATTGAAACGGATACCAGTCTTGTGCAGCCAAATTCCAATTCTGTAGTAGCTGTAGGGTCAAGNAATTCAATCCAAACCACTCCTACTGCTGCGGGAGACNGTACTGAAGTAGCTTCAGANGAAAGTCTAGACCTTGAGCNATTCACGAGTCTATACGGTTATCATTCGGATTGTGATAANAGCNCCAGGCTGGAAATAAAAAGCTTGGGCGTNAGTGCGACTATTTGTAACCACTTTGTCCCNATTGGGACGAATATGCCAAACCCATATGGCCCAGCTGACGTTGCTATGTATGATTTAACGCAATGGAACCGGCTAGGCGGAACACCTGGGTCNGGTGGTAATACTATTTTAGCTGGCCACGTTGACTACAATGCTACGGTTCNATACGCCGGAGCGTATTATCGGGGCCCGGGAATTTTTCAGAATCTTCGGTTTTTGTCGCAAGGTGACAGGATTGAGATTCATACTGATGAAAGAGTTTATNTATACGAGGTGATCTGGCGTCGAGCCTTTGACGCAGATGTNGAAAATTGGAGAGAAGCCTGGACNGCTGACGTNCCGGTTGAGAGCGTTACCTTGTATACCTGTGGCGGNACCTTTGATGCTGAATCCAGAGAGTANAGTGATCGTTTAGTAGTTAGGGCGCAATTGNTTCCACAGGGATAATCNCTGAGGCAAGAGTTAAGAGGTGAGGGTTAATGGGTATTCATGATGCCAACAAGCTTGGTTCACTNCTTTCCAGCCGATTAGAACAGNTAGGTTCACCGACGTCAATTTCGAGGCTTGAGTACGACCTTAATGCGGGAGTTCCAGATAGCGAATCGCTTCCACTTGAGGCGTTACGACGAGCATTTGACGAAGTACTTAGAGTTAATCCTAAGCAGGCACTTACTTATGACACTCCAAATTATGGATTCGAGCCGTTAAAAAAAGCGATCATAGAGAGAATCGCAAAAACAGTTAGCGGCATTGATGAATCGTGGGTGAGCTTAGTGTCAGGGTCGGCGCACGGACTTGATAACATAGCTGCAGCTTTTGTGGATGACGGAGANGTAATTTTGGTTGGAGCGCCTACTTATCCAGGTGCGATTAGAACATTTACTTCACGCGGAGCAAAGCTAATTTCAGTGGAGCAGGACGCGGATGGATTTAGTGCTNCAGGATTGGATTCGGNGTTAACNGAAGGNGCGGCCGGTAACTTAAANATAAAGGCAGCGTATCTGATTCCAAATTATGACAATCCGTCTTCGGTACTAATGTCACTGGANCGACGTAAAGCGTTGATTGAAGTCGCAAACCGACATGGGATTTTGTTAATAGAGGATGGTGCCTATGCAGGTATTGATTTGTCAGGNCCGCCNCCGGCTTCTTTGTTTCAGNTAGCCCAAGGTCAAGGCGTCATCTATTGCGGGACATTTTCAAAAACAATAGCTACTGGGTTGCGAAGTGGATACATAGTGGCTTCCCCCTCTATCACCAGGGCCCTCAAATTTATGAGATTTGATAATGCCTCATCGTCTTTGGTTCAGCAAGCCATTCATAAATTTTACACTTCCGACGAATACCCAGAGCATGTGGAAAAAATTCAGAAGATTTATCGCAGTAGACGGGATGTGGTGTCTGAGTCACTTGATAAGTACTGTAAATCTTTCGTGACTTTTTCCGAGCCTCGGGGTGGTTTCTTCCACTGGTTAACACTGCGTGAAGGGCTTTCTGCTACCGAAGTTCAGGAAGCCGCTGCTTTGCANGGNGTGGCCATATCACCTGGCCAAGGCTATTACCTGTCGGATCACGCCGAACANGGATTGAGGGNTAGAGTTGTTTTCTCAGCCCTTGATGAAGTGTCTTTAACAAGCGCAATCAAATTGCTTGGNAAATCGCTGAAAATCATTAGNAAGTAAGTCGATTACAATAGCTTTATCCTTTNNTGCAGGATNAAGACTTGCCACACAAACCAATTNCNCTNTAGGATCTTGGCAGTGTTTACGNAATAAAAATGGAGCATTCACATGAGTATCACGGGTGANCTAGAAGCNATATGGTCTGACTACGACTTAGATGAATTNGCGTCNGACGGTGCTAAATTTCTTTCGAGAGGATCGTCTACTGACTGGGGGNTGCCAGCAGANATCGAGCCTAAAGTCCCNCCGATCACTCTGGGNGGCGGNATTCCNGATCCAGACTCCCTTCCACGGCAGCAACTNCTCGAGTCCATGAGNCGCACTATCAATGTACCNACGGATGAACCCCTAAGATATGGCGGCGGGGTAGGNNACGAGGATTTAAGACATGAAATGGCCAAGAGATTTAATAAGGAGCGCGGAGCTAATGTAACTGCCGAACATTTTTTAATGACTAATGGTAGTGCGGGAGCAATTGATTTAGTTTGTAGCGCATACTTGTCACCCGGNGACACTGTCATTACAGAAAGGCCAACTTTTTCTGGATCNGTCAGAACGTTCAGAGGTCATCAGGCAAATATAGTGACAATTCCTATTGACGATAATGGGATGTGCACTGATCAGCTGGAGGACACAATTGANAAGGTCACGAAAGATGGATCCAGAGTAAAGATAATCTACACCATAGCTACCTTTCATAATCCAGCAGGTATTTCAATGTCGCAGGACCGCAGGGAGGAACTTTTNCGAATTGCCGCTAAGCACCAAATCCTAGTGGTCGATGATGAGGCATATGCGGAGCTATACTTTCCATCTACTCAGTTGCCAACAGATTTATCAACGCTNTCAGGTTGCCACGGAGTAATTTCGGTTGGTACTTTTTCAAAAATTATAGCGACTGGTCTTAGGGTGGGTTGGATTCACGGTGATCCGAGAGTGCTAGATCATGTGTTACGGATGAGATTTGATATGGGGAATTCGCCATTATTGCACCACATGCTGACAGACTTTATGAGCTCAGGTCAGCTGGATGAGCATATTATCTCGATGAGAAGCCTTTATCAAGAGAAGTGTAGCGCGCTGGCGAATGGTCTTCGTGATTATTGTGAGCCGTACTTAACATTTAAGGAGCCTTTAGGCGGCTTTTTTATGTGGATTAACTTGCAGCATGGACTTGATCCAAAAAGTGTTCAGGCCGCGGCCGTAGAAGAAGGCTTGATTGCACCATCGGGGCACGCGTTTTTTCCTCATCAAGAGGAGATGNACTCTCGGANTATCAGACTTGCATATTCGTGGGCTCAGAAAGGTGATCTTGAGGAGGCAGCCAAGCGTCTTGGCCGAGCCTGTGAGCGAGTTGCTGCGGGAGACATATCTACTGCGTCCTAAGATTTCANTTATTAAGGAACGGCTATCGCACGGATGNCTGAGTTTNCGCGGCGGTATTGACCAGTGACTCAAATTCAAGCCAATCCTCAACCTTCGTAGCGAGATCTGACACTTTGGTTGCGTTGCTATCGCCACCGGCAAGGCTTGTGGGCATCCATCCACCAGCGATCAAAACCGGAACAGTTTGATGGTCGCGGGTGAANGTATTAATTTGAGAGATCATGTCATCTAAATGAAACGCTAGTTCTAACTGTTTGGCTATTGGCCCCTTNTCTNCACGGTTGGTAGGGTAGACATTTGCCTGAAGTCCGTGTTTAGTGAGCCACTCATCTATATANTGAACTTCGCGATCATACCTCGCAGTTAGAATAATGAACTCGTGACCGGCTTCAATTAGTCGTTGCATTACTTCTATCGAATTTTTTCGAGGCNCGAGCCGAAGAGAAAGCTCTGTTTCTAGAACTTCTTTTACGAGATTTTCACTNACTTCTTTCCCGATAGTGGANGCTAGTGTTTCNCCCGATTTTAGCTNTTTGTGGTGACGCTCATGGACTAAATCCTTTAGAAGTGATCGATAGTCATTAAGTGTGTCGTCAAAATCAATTCCNATTTTCATACCGGGCCATCTCCTTGCTAGTGATTATCTTCAGGTGTAAATGNTAGGGTTCTATTAATTGGGTCGAGAANTCTCGTCCGGTGATTGTAACAATTGAACCGTATTACNATCAGGGTCTCTGATTGTTGCTATCCAGCCACCCCATGATTCTTGTTCNGGCTCACGAATGAATGTGATTCCAACANTCGACAAGCGCTTTGCGGTGGCNTGGATATCTGCAACATGGAAGTTAATCATTATGCGATCGGGGTCGGTGTTGTCGGTTTGTATTTTAGAGTGGACACCAATTGTCAGACGAATGTCTTTTTTGTCTCCTGGCCACTTGAAATTAACAAAATATTCGCGCTGATGTAGAGGCACTAAGCCTATTTTGTGTACATAGAAATCCTCCATGCTTTGAAATCGCTCTTTGGANGTCCAGATAATTATTCCGGCTATTCCAAACGGATTAATTTCAGACATGACGCGATGGTTTTCTAACTTGCACTTTTTGCAGCCACATATTCAATCAGNGATTTGGTTGGGACACCGGAACTCCCTTTAATGNGAATCCCAGANTCACTTTTTGCCGACATNAACCCAGCAATATCAAAGTGAGCCCACGGATTATCTCCGACAAATGCTTCTATAAATTTGGCCGCAGTAATCGAACCTGCTANNCGGCCGCCTGTGTTTGCTANATCTGCTACCTCACTTTTNATTTGCTTGTTGTAGTAATCATCAATCGGCATTCTCCAGATTAACTCNCCCGTGGATTGAGCTACCGAGTCGAGTTGGCGAAATAAGTTATCTTGGTTGCAAAAAACTCCAATCCGATAGTCTCCTAGAGACACACTCATGGCTCCGGTCAAAGTTGCCACATCGAGTATGACTCCGGCATTTTTTACTTTTTTAGCATAGGCAATGCCGTCTGCCAGAACTAGCCTGCCCTCAGCNTCTGTATTTATAACTTCAATCGACTGGCCGTCCATGGCATAAACGACGTCACCTGGTTTCGTTGCACCACCTCCGGGCATATTTTCGGTGCAAGGCGCAATTGCGACCACATGCGTCTTAAGCTTCAANCGAGCGATAGCGCCGATTGCCGAAATTACCGTCGCCGCACCGGACATNTCATATTTCATACTTTCCATACCGCCTGGAGGCTTGAGCGANGTGCCACCGGTGTCAAAGGTTATTCCCTTACCTACCAGAGCNATTGGTTTTCGCGGGCCACCGTTTTTATATGTCATGACTATNAATTTCGGNGGNTGGTGCGATCCGTTTGTTACAGAAAGGTATGAACCCATTCCTAGTCGCTCAGCGTCAGATCTTTCAAGAATTTCGATTTTAATATCGGCNTGATCTGCGATCTCTCTCGCNCGCTCGGCGACGATGGTTGGAGTCATCAAATTTGCTGGGGTGTTGGCGAGATCTCTTGATGTGTTGATAGCTTCGCCTATTATCGATCCCCGAGTTGCNCCTTTNGCTAATTGAGAAGCNGGTGCCTTTGTTCCGGTAGCGATTGTAATATTGCCCAGAGTGAATTTNGGTTTATCAGCTTTTTTTGTGTGATGGGTATCAAACCGATACTGACCAAGNATTAGTCCTTCTGCAGCCGNTTGTGATCCAAGTGACGCTGATTTGAGAGCGGAAACAATCGGATCTATNGTCATCACCACTTCGCCNGCGTTTGCAGCACGCAGTTTTCTTGATAAATTTCCNAAAAAGTCACGAGCTTTAATTTCTGTGTAATNAGATGNTTTACATTCACCAGCACCTGCTATTGCAACTCTTTTGTAATGAGAATTTTGCACGGGTAACCAAACCAACTCACCNAAAGCGCCGGTCAGCGAGCCATTTGATTTCAACACGGCTAGTCCGCCCTTAGACANNGTGTTAAGTTTGCTTAATAAATCACCCTTAAGCGCATCTCCCNTTTTTATGGTGACGACAAGGGTGTCTCCAGAGAGGGTTAGCGGAGATTTATTGCTTGTAAGAATTTGCGTATTGGGTCCGGGCATAAAGTTTATCTTTCTTACTTCAAATATTGAAGATTTTGCTATCGGTTGGTAAATTTATTTTACAGTGAGTTTAGCTCTTTAGANAACCATGGGAGCGTACGGNATTTTACTAGCGGTTTGAAACGTCATTGCTAGGACTGAAGAGGATTTATGTTGAGATCTAGCTTGCGNATTACTAGTAAATTGCTNGATCTAGGTTGGGTAACGCTGGGTTTACTTNTNTATTTTTTGGTCAGNGGTTCAGTCGTTGACAGGCAGACCCAAGCAGAACAAAACTCTGAGGTGATTATCAACCTTGAAAAAATGATGGGTTTATTTTTTGAGCCACAACTCAATCAGTGGACTGCTTCGAGTGAGCTTGCCTCTCATATTTTTAATAATGTTTATTTTTGGTTTCATTTTCCGGTGATTGCGGTCATGGGTATTGTGTTTTCGATAGTTGCTCGTCCGACATTTGTGCTGTTGCGAAACTCTATGCTGCTCTCTGGTGGTATATCACTAGTGATCTACTGGCTTTTTCCTGTTAGTCCGCCTCGCCTTATTCAGGGGTACGATTTTGTGGACACGATGGGCTTATTTTCGCAGGTGTCTTATCAGGCACANGAGTTCACTCCATTTGTAAATCAATACGCAGCNATGCCGTCACTGCATGCAGGCTGGGCACTACTGTTAGTTTTAGCGGTAATGAGTAGTTTCAAAAGTACAATTCTCAAACTTTTTGTCATAATAATTTTTTTAGGTCAGCTTGTAGCTATTATTTGCACGGCTAATCATTTTTGGCTAGATGGATTGATAGGGATGCTGATCTGTCTTGTAGCTTGGATCGGCGCACTCTTGTCACGCCGGATGTTATATTTTTGATGATGTAACTCGTATGGATTTGGTGCACGATATACAGTCATAAGCTATTTCATGGGCGGTTTTTTTGACAACGAATCTATTTTTGGATACGGATGTGGCGGTTCTCCTTCCCTCTCTGGAAGTGAGTGGCGTCAAAGTGCACTCGTTTCCTTTAGCTGCTGCTGATGTGTCCAATCTCGCCGATGAGAATTTGCTAACTGTGCCATANCTGTTTTCCCTAGTAGGGCCTTATTCTGAGCAAGTTATTGAGGATGGGCTATCGAGACTACTGCACCGTTTTAATTGGAGTGCAGATTCGGCGCTTTGGGTGCGTTGCCTTGAGGGACAACTGCCCCCTAATTTGAGAGACGAGACCGGGAGCGATTTGCTGCAAGATGCAGTAGAGAGATTTTTTACTAAAAAAGAAATGGATTTGCGCGTCATAGGAACAAATAAGGAGGCGCTTTCAAGCATTGCTGCTGGCTGGCAGGCGAGGGCTGTTGCTGAGCTGCTAGCGGATGGGGAATCCGGAGCAAATGCGGCGCTTGCTGTGGAAGACATGAAGAATGCACCTTTTTGTTGTTCTCAGATTTATTGNCTGTTTGAGTCGGCTTCTTTNCCTGAGCGACACGGGTACGGAACATTTCACCACTCTAGGTTCATAGGGAAGTTTAAAAATCAAGAGCTTAGAATGCTTACGTCCGACTGGGAGCGCCCTAGTCGTTCTAGGCTTTTGCAGGAGCTGCGCGATTTGGCGATCCGTGAAATACAAAAGTCACACATTGGTGACTCGGTCGAGTTAACGATTGTACATTCTGGATCTGATCAGGCATCGGAGGCTTTGGCCTATTCGATCAATAAAACAGTGGACACTANTCGCTTGAAAACGATGGTTACGCCTATGACTTTGAGGTCAGCCACGTTGTATGGTCCAGATGCGATTGTTGTTGGATGGAAGTGCTTTAATACCTAATACCATTCCGTTTCTATAACTCGACCTGCGTGAGAAGCTAGGGCGCTAAGAATTACTTCATCATCTAAATTGAAACCCCTGTTGCCTTTACGGTCTGTTGCATAGAGTGCCCCNCTTACTGACCCCGAGACCCATATAGCTACACCGATCATTGCCGTCATTTCCGGATGGTTGCTAGGGAAGCCAAAGGCTTTTGCGTGATTTTGAACATTTTCAAANTGTACAGGCCGTCCGTCTAATCGCAGCGAGCCTAGAGGCCCATGCCCCTGAGGTGGAGTGGAAAGCCGAGCGAGCTCTGAATTACTTAATCCGGATGTAATAAATCCTTCTACTCGATCATGTTTGTCTGTGATGGATAGAGCTACATATGTTGCGCGAGTAAGCTTTTTAGACAGATCTGCAACAAGTTGTAAGGAAACGTGTGGTTGGCGCTTGGGGGGCAGATTTTTTAGACCCTTATGCAGCGCGGCAAGCGCGCGGCTTTCTGGGTCGCGTTTGATTTTACGTTCCAATGATTCGGACTCGGTTGTGATTTTTTTAGACAAGCATTTATCCGTATATGTGTGTATCTACTATTTTAGTCTTTACTGAGGTATTTATCGATCGATTCATAGATTTCTTGGGTTATGTGATTTTGTTCCAGAAGTCGCCTTGCTAAGTATGAGATTTTTAGAACTGCGTGAACTCGTACGCCAAATTGCTCCATTTTCTTAGCTACTCCAGCTTCTCGATCCACTAACACAATTGCGTCTGACACAGTAATTCCCATAGATCTGAGTACGGCGACAGTTTCGCGGAGTGATGAGCCACCGGCTGCCAAATCGTCAATAACAAGAGCGCTTTGACCGGGCCTGTATGAGCCTTCAAGGTAGGGAGGTTCTGCAAGATCCGCAGGAATCCGCGGCGGTCGTATATAGAGTAGAGGCTCGTCGAGATAGAGAGACAGAGCTGTTGCAAGATGTAACCCACCAAANGGGATTCCTGCAATAAAGTCGAAGTCGCTGAGATGTTGGCGGCGACGCGTACGTAACATTTCAAGTTCAGTCGCAATTAAATNTGCCGCTGACATCAGCACAGATGGCTTCGAGATTATTCGTTTTGTATTAATGAATATTGGAGAATTGCGAGTCGCATTGCCTTCTGAAAATTCACCAAATTGAAAGGCACCAAGATTCCAAAGCTGCTCAATTAAAACGTCTTTATCTTGGTTAGCTGTACTTTCAAGTTGGTTAAATGCCAATGCCAGAGTTCCAAACTAAGGATTTACNAAATTCGGTGGAGCATGTCCTTCTATTGTCGCAATGATACTGTCCACAACTAAANTTGACATAGCCAAACGAGTTTCTAGTGTCGCACTGCCGATATGTGGCGTGATCGTACAATTCTCAAGTTCCAGGAGGGCATGATTCTCTGGAAGTGGTTCCGGCACCATAACATCGATTCCGGCTCCAGCGATAGTTTGATTTTTAAGGGCACTTATCAAGTCAGTCTGGTTAACCAAGCCACCTCTTCCGGTATTAATGAAGATTGCACTTTTTTTCATTTTAGAAAAAAATTCCGAGTCACAGTAGTATTGAGTATTTTCCACCAGTGGTATATGCATAGAAACGAAATCGCTTTGTTCAAGTAATGAATNTAGATTTGAGCGTTTGCCGGGAAAGTTTTTTTTCTCGCTGGTTCCATGATACAAAACATTCATTCGAAAACCAGCAGCACGTTCGGCAACCGCGCTTCCAATTTTTCCTGGTCCGATAANACCTAGTGTTTTGTCGGCCACGGATGACCCTAGCATCCAAGANGGATGCCACGCACCCCATTTTGATTCTCTAATTGCTGAGTTAGCTTCAAAAAGCTTTCGGGCAGTGGACAATAGTAAAGACCATGTGAGATCTGCTGTGGCATCGGTGACAACATCAGGCGTGTTGGTCACAAAGATTCCTCGAGCACTGCAAGCGCGAACATCAATATTGTCAAAGCCAACGCCCAATTGAGAAACTATCTTTAAATGTGTCGTNCCGTCTAAGACTTCATCATTAATTTGCTCTGCAATGGTAGTTATAACGCCATCAGCGGTCTCAATGCTTGCCTTCAGCTCCAAAGGCGTAGGAGGTACATGACCTGGCCATATATCAAGTTCAGCTACCTCAGCAAGGCGACTAAGTGGGCTTCCAGGTGAAAGTTCACCTGGAAGCATGCGTGCCACAAAAATCCGTGGCATGCGAGTGTTTACCATTTTCTTCGGCTAGAATCGCCACCTTCGTCACGATTGCTGGATCGCCTATCGTTCCGTGGGCCCCTATCGTTTCGTGGACCNCTATCGTTTCGTGGNCCCCTATCGTTTCGTGGNCCNCTATCGTTTCGTGGGCCCCTATCGTTTCGTGGNCCCCTATCGTTTCGTGGGCCCCTGTCAGGGCTNCCAGTGTCATCGGATTCGNCACCTGTTAGGCCGACCCGACCTTCTGTGCCGACAAGTCCAAGATTAATGCGTCCACGATCGTCGATTTCATTAATTCTTACCTTTAACACGTCTCCAACATTGGCAAGTTGTTCCATTTGCTGGTCGCGAGATTCAGCGAGCTCAGATATATGCAACAATCCATCTTTTCCAGGTAGTAGCTCTATAAATGCGCCAAAATTCATGAGTCGTACGACTGAGCCTTCAAATTCTTCACCGACTTCGAGCTCTCGAGTTAGCGCATCTACTTTTCGCATAGCTGCTTCTAGTGAATCACTGCTCTCACCNCCAACATAAACNGTACCGTCTTCCTCGACATCAATCGACGCNGAAGTCTCTGCAATAATTGCATTTATGTTTTTTCCACCNGGCCCNATTAGCGCGCCTATTTTTTCAGGATTGATTTTNGCNACNGCGATTTTTGGTGCATGCAAGCCAACNTCGTCACGAGGTTCAGCNAAAGCTTCGTTCATAGCATCTAAAATAGTCATTCGGCCAATGCGNGCCTTNTCGAATACTTCGTTTAAGAAATTGGACGGAAGCTTTTTCAGNTTTATATCTAACTGNACAGCNGTGACTCCAGCNGNTGTACCNGCAACCTTAAAGTCCATNTCTCCTAGCGCATCTTCAATTCCGGCGATGTCNGTCAGTATTTCNTATTTNCTTGCATCNGAATTTGATACCAGNCCCATTGCNACACCTGCTACNGGNGCCTTNATTGGAACTCCAGCNTCCATTAATGCNAGAGTNGATCCGCAGGTCGCAGCCTGAGATGTNGANCCATTTGACGCAAGNACATCTGAGACGAGCCGTATTACATATGGGAATTCATCAAATTCNGGGAGAACGGCNTCAAGNGCTTTNTCAGCAAGCATGCCATGACCGATTTCGCGTCGACCAGCTGTTCTNAGAGGTCGGGCCTCACCAACTGAATAAGGAGGGAAGTTGTAGTGATGCATAAACATNTTCCATTCGCGTGGAGCGATAGTGTCTACGCGAGCTCTGTCACGCAAAGATCCGAGAGTTGCTACTGTTAATACTTGCGTATCACCCCGCTGAAAGAGTCCGCTTCCATGAACTCTTGGAAGAACATCTACCATTGCGGAAAGTTCACGNATCTGNTCAGAAGNTCGATCNTCNGCTCGCTTTCCTTCGTCAAGAATTCTCCCNCGTACGTATGTTTTTATTGTCGATTCTGTTTCAGCNCGAACGGCTTTGGCATCTAGGCTTTCTTCGTCAGCNCCNTCTTCAATTAATTGNGCATGTACTTTTTTAGACATNTCNTCCATGCCTCNAAANCCGTCGCCCTTGACTGCNTCNAGNATTGCCTCTGGATTNCNTAGTAACATATCTTGAATACGNGAGCTNAGAGANGCNTCTGTTTCAGCTGGAATCCANTCATCTTTATCAACACCAGCAGCAGCGACNACTTCTCTTTGGAGNGAATTNAGNTCTTTACAAATTNCCTCGGCGTATTCTATNGCCGCGATNAGATCNTCTTCNGGAATTTGNTTTGCACCCGCNTCAATCATAATNACAGAGTCNTCNTTCGCGGCCACAACAAGATTNAGGTCACTAGCATCAATTTGNTCATANGTNGGAAATGGAATNAGNTCGCCATCTATACGACCCACTTGTACNGAAGAGACNGGNCCCTCGAANGGAAGCGGTGACATNTTGATNGCTGTTGATGCAGCTGTTGTGGCGAGCACATCAGCTGGGTGNGCNCGGTCNGATGCAAGAAGAGTATTTACNAGATGAACTTCACGTCGATAGTTTTTGGGAAANAGNGGNCTGATTGGNCNNTCNGTCATTCGNGCNGCNAGCGTTGCATCAGTGCCAGGTCGACCTTCGCGNTTGAAAAAAGAACCNGGGATTTTTCCAATTGAGTACATGCGCTCTTCAAAATCAACGGTCAGTGGNAAAAAGTCCGTACCTGGCCTTGATTCACCGTCGCAAAGTGTTGTGAGCATAACAGTGTCACCATANCGAATGGTNACGGAGGCTAGCGCACTCTGGGCGAGTCGCCCTATACCAATTTCAAAGGTAGCTCCTCCGATTTCTCGAGAAAAGATTTGTGTTTGTCCACCGGTAGTATTACCAGTAACAGTTAAGTTAGTCATGTTTATTTATTTCCTTACTATTTGTTCAATCATGATCTGTTTTTTAAATTAAGAATTAATAGGAATTAACTTTGTGGTGTCGAAGACTAGACTAGAATCAAAAAATTAATGAGTGATGATTACTCGCACNAAGTGAGCAGGGTNCCTTAGCGGCGGAGTCCAAGTGACGCTATGATTTTGTGATAGCGATCGACGTTTGTTTTTGACAAGTACCGCAGAAGTCTGCGTCTTTGACCCACGAGTTTCAACAGCCCGCGACGGGTGTCGTAATCATGGATGTGCACGCGCAGATGTTCAGTCAGTGAAGATATTCGTTCAGTCAAAAGNGCTACTTGAACTTCAGTGGATCCAGTATCACCTTCTTTTTGTCGATAGGTTTCGATTGTCTGTATTTTTTTTTCGTCAGTCATAGTAAATTCGAAGCNTCACAGTCCGTTGCTATTGCTTCCGATTGTCGANCGCAGAAGTTTTCAAGCGTAATCGACTTAGTATTTCCTTTTCTTTTCGTTTTCCTTAATTTGTATCAGCTAAAACTCTATCAGTTAGCTATGATACGTGCGAACGGTCAGGGCATTTTGTTATTTTGCCCTCAGTTTTTCGTGAGTATGGGATATGGTTCGATGATATTAGTTTCGAGCTTTAAGTGATTAAGGATGTAATTGTATGGCAGTAGTTTATCGTCCTAGAAGAATGCAATTCGGGGTATTTTTGGCCCCATTTCACAGGGTTGGCGAAAACCCGACNTTAGCTCTCGATCGAGATATTGAGCTGATNGAATTGTTAGATAGNNTGGGGTTTGACGAAGCATGGATTGGTGAACATCATTCGGCTGGGTGGGAATTGATAGCTGATCCTGGATTAATAATTTCAGCAGTTGCACCNCGAACAAAGAGTATTCGACTCGGTACGGGAGTAACATCACTTCCCTATCATCATCCATTNATGGTGGCAGATCGTGCAGTTCAGCTAGATCACATGACTAGAGGTAGAGCGATGTTAGGTGTGGGGCCNGGTGCTTTATCTTCCGATGCATACATGATGGGGATAAATCCAGCCGATCAGCGGCGACGTATGGACGAAGCATTGACCGCTATAAAGGCTTTGTTTGCGCAGGAGGCGCCAGTAAATATGGAGACGGATTGGTTCACTCTTAGAGATGCAAGATTAATGTTGTCNCCCTACTCAAGCCCGCATCTTGAAATGGCGGCAGCTCATATAGCATCGCCGGCTGGACCGACCGCAGCGGGCAAACACCAAATTGGAATGATTTCGATAGGCGCGAGTGCCGGAGGGGTTTCTAATCCTGGAGGGGCAAACTCGTTGGCGCAGGCTTGGCTTTGGTCTGAAGAAGCTGCCGATCAGGCTGGGGTTACTCCGCCATCACGGGAGAAGTGGCGNATAGTCATACCATTTCACCTGTCGGACTCTAAGACTGATGCGTTAGCGCAAGTTAAAGAAGGTTCAGCTAGATATAATGTGGACTATTTTCAGGGCACTTTGGGACGAGCATCATCAAAAGACGAAGAAGATATTTCACAGATTGTTGACCGGGGGGGNGCCATCGTTGGAACCCCCGATGATGCAATTAGGACTATCGAGGAATTAGTCGAAAGCACAGGTGGCTTTGGCGGATTTATGGGACTAGCCCACGAATGGGCTAGCTCTGAGCATACCAAAAGATCATATGAACTTTGGGCCCGATATGTCGCACCACATTTTCAAGGCCAGTTGGATAGCGTGAGGGCATCTCGTGATTGGGTGGCNTCGAATTTGGAGGCTATTAATCGAGGCCCGAAAGGCGGTGTTGTTGTTAAAGCCTTTAANGATGCCGGTAAAGCTGTACCTGACTCAATTGCTTCAAGGAACACTCCAGGGAGAGCGTAGTTAGTCAAGTTGTTGTAGCTTTTTGTCCTTTTCATCCACAGTATGCTCGGTATTTTTTCTGAGTTCTGAGAGTCTGTCTGACAGTTTTTCATCGGAATTCGCCAGTATTCGGGCAGCTAGTAACGCAGCATTTCGAGCATTTCCAATTGCGACTGTTGCAACAGGNACACCTTTTGGCATTTGAACAATTGATAAAAGAGAATCAAGGCCATCGAGCTGATTTAGCGCCACAGGGACGCCAATTACCGGCAATGTTGTAACTGAGGCGAGCATGCCAGGTAGATGAGCAGCACCACCCGCGCCAGCGATGATGACNTTTAATCCTCTTTCCTTTGCTTTTTCNCCATACTCAATCATTTTCTGCGGCGTACGATGTGCAGAGATGATTCTAAGTTCGTAANCTACACCCAGTTCATCTAAGCACTTTGACGCTTCTTCCATAATTGGTAGATCNGAGTCGCTTCCCATTGCTATACCAACTTCGATATTATTTCGGGTCATTAAACCTATCCTTACTTTTNAAAGCGTCCTACACCAAGTGGTTAANTAATTTTTGAGCGCTTTNGTATATNGTTTCGGGGCTNTCTCCGACAGCTGTGANGTGTCCCAATTTTCGTCCTGCGCGAGCTACCTTTCCATANAGATGAATCGCTGTGTCANTTGAATGATTTAATGGCAGCCGATCACTNGGATCGGCTTCNCTGGAGCCAAGTATATTGANCATCAGAGCAAACTTGCTGGTCATAGTTGTAGAACCAAGNGGCCAGTCCATCACTCCACGTAGGTGATTTTCGAATTGTGAAGTTATCGTACCGTCAATCGTAAGGTGNCCACTATTGTGAGGACGNGTCGCTACTTCGTTAATGAGAATAGTGCCATCTGCCTTAAGAAATAGTTCGATAGCGATAATTCCGCCGGCTTCTGTGAACTCTGCCACATNGACCCCNATTTNCCTAGCATTTTCNTCGANTGCCTNNCTTATCCGAGCTGGCGCTATNGCCTCATGACAAATTCCATCTTCTTGACGAGTTTCGATAATCGGGTAAGTTTGCAGCTCGCCTGAGGGTCGCCTAACTACTAGTACGGCTAATTCTNTTTCTATTTNCACNTGTTCTTCCACATATAGATTTATGCCAGCCTCTTTAGTTTCAGCCAGTAGCTTCTCTGCAGCTTCTNTATCCNCAATTATCCATACGCCGCGACCGTCNTAGCCNCCNGTAATTGCTTTNGCTGCCAATGGCCANCCATGANGGTNTCCGAACTNAACAAAATCANCTAATGTGTCAATTTTGCTGAAGCTTGGCACTGGAAATCCAGCAGCNTGAAAAGNTNTGCGCTGATAGAGCTTATTTTTGGCNAATTGTAANGTTNTCGGAGTTGGNTGCACTTTAACNTTNTTTGCNAGNAGNTTTTCTAAGCCAACTAGATTTACCAATTCGTGGTCNAGTGTCACAAAGTCGCACTTTTCACCAAACGNAACTATTGCATTTTCATCAGNCGGATCACCAATTTCTACATGTGGTGCGATTANTGCGGCTGAGTCANCGGNGGTTTTTGCAAGTACNCGGACATCAATATTTAGTGGNANGGCAGCCTGCACCATCATTCTTGCGAGTTGGCCTGCGCCCACGATACCTAATATTGGTCTNGGTCTACTCGAATTCACAGTGATTCCTGNNCTGNAGGAGCGACTATTGGNATGCCNTTTCGTCGAAGTCTCCAAATTCCTGATANATCTTCCAGCGCAGTTTGAATAATTTTTACTCGGGTATCGGTNTCCTCNTCCCAGCGTACAGGAACCTCCTTCATAGCTATTCCGTTGTGTTGCGCAATTATCAGNAACTCCGAATCAAAAAACCATTGAGTATCAANTACTTCGGGTAATAGTCGTGTGGCAGCTGAATTCGACATAGCNTTGAAACCACATTGTGCNTCGGTAACTTTTANGCCAGCTAGAAGGCGCANNACTAAGACATAACTGCGGCTGATAAACTCGCGCTTAAATGAGCGTTTTGTCTTNGCATCTTTGTGCAATCTACTTCCNTAGCTAATTTCNGAGTCACCACTTNCAATTGGTTCGATTANCTCAGTAATGTGATNGATNTCGGTAGATAAATCNATATCCATGTATGCGACAATATCAGCTTNAGACGTGAGCCAAACTGTTTTAAGGGCTATTCCACGCCCTTTCACTCCGATATCGTGNACGGTTACCAGATCTNCATAGGTAAGCGCGAGTTTTCGAGCGACGGNGAGCGTATCGTCNGTGGAAGCATTNTTGGCGATCGTTATTTGCCAGTCGTATTCTGGATGATCAAGGCACCANNCTCTAAGNTTTGATACGGACTCNGGGAGTATTTGCTGCTCATTATAAACNGGCAGNACCAACTGAACTTTAGTCATTCTCANGTTGCTTTCTAGACGCTGCCAAAGCCTTCNAGGGGCACTATAAANACGACCACACCTCCGACTCGAATATCGATCATCTGTGAGCTTGGCCAGTCTGGCTCAGAGATGAAAGGTAAACTTGCTGCTGGCACGGACTCAACGGATTCCGGAAAGTTTTTACGNAGCATACCTAGCAAATCGCCGACTCGATCGTCATTGAGGGCACAAAAAATTGTTGTGGATCCCTTTCGTAAAAAGCCACCACTGGAACTGATTTGGGTAGACTGATAGTCGTGTGCGACTAGCGCTTCGCTCAATCGATCAGCATCCTCCTTCGGGGCAATGAGNATACACAACTTAGTGGTTTGATCGTCCATTGGGAAGTTTTGCTGAGACATAATTCACCTGTCACTTAAGAATTAAGATTCCTTATAGATCATAATGCTTCGACCAGATATTTTCCCACTTTCGAGCGTAGTTACTCCCTCGTTTATTGAGTCAAGNCCNTCNTATTTAACGCTNATCATNTTTTCAAGCGGAAGAGCCCCCTGCTTATACCATTCTATATATTGTTTGAAATCAACCATAGGGTGNCTGGTGCCACCAAGAGAGCCTATGTAATTTCTTTCTCCGGTCAACAGAGCTTTNGCGTCAATAGTTGCATCAGTTTGTGGNACNCCAATTAAGACGGCGGTACCNCCNCGNTCACCNCCNCCAAGGACTCCAGGACGCACTGCGTTAAGAATTTGNCGCATAGTAACTTCGTATCCGATAGCATCAAAGGCAAAATCAACGCCNCCGCTAGTCATATCAACAATCGCCTCGACTGGATCTGNTTCGGACGCGTTTATAGTGTCTGTAGCTCCAAACTCTNTNGCNAAGTCNAGTTTTTCNTCTGATANATCAACNGCGATTATTCTTTCTGCGTCAGCAATTTTGGCTCCGGCNATTGCGTTGATACCCACNCCCCCNACTCCNAAGATAGCCACGGTTGCGCCTGCTGGNACTTTCGCTGATCCCAACACAGCNCCAACTCCGGTAACCGTTGCACAGCCTACAATTGCCGTTACATCAGTNGGNACGGTTTCATCAAGTGGCACNACCAGCTGCTCGTGTGCTAAAACATGNTCNGCCCACGTATANATGCCTCCGCTATTGGTNTTTCCTTCAAATTCCCAAGCAGCACGAAACGCATTTCGATCTCGGCCCGTNTCGGGAGTTACATCCCGTGGTACCCAAGTCAGCATTACGCGCTGCCCTTCCTTCACATGNGTTACTTGTGANCCCAAANCGATAACTCTTCCAGTTGCTTCATGGCCCATAAGNGCCGGCGTAGGGGTTTCTGGATTGTGNAGAAGATGCAATTGGCTGTGACATATACCGGACGCAAATAACTCGACCAATACGTCGGTTGGGCCTGGATCAGGTAGGGTTATNTCGGTGACGGTCAAAGGTGAACCGTGCTGGGTGTGCACCGCTGCTCTAGTAGTAAATGCCATTTATTTATTCTCTCTCTTTTCAATNGCTGATTGTGATGTCGGCATACCATACATGGTTAAAATGATTTATGCAGAAAGTNTTTTNTNTTGTGAGAGNCTTGTGTNGCTATGATCGTTGCTTTAGGGTACTCTTAGCATTCTGATATACAACTTAAGGTTACTGTCAGGGGGGAAGTCGTGTCAGCTCAGTTTGGGCGCCTAATTACAGCTATGGTCACGCCTATGCGNGAGGATGGTTCCGTTGATGTCGANTTGACGGGCATATTAGCTAAGGCTTTAGTGGATGCAGGTACGGAAAGTATTGTTTCGACTGGATCTACCGGTGAGGCTGCTGCCTTGACCGATGAAGAAACANTATCTGTTTGGAAGGCAACTAAGGACGCNGTTGGCNCTGATGTTGCTGTCATNGCGGGATCNACAAGNAANAATCATCGNCGCTCGGTGGAGTTAACNCAGCANGCNGAAAAAATCGGACTCGATGGCATATTGCTTACTGCCCCTGCTTATTCGAAGCCTCCGCAAAGCGGNTTGATAAAGCATTTCACATCTATCGCGGAATCAACCTCGCTCCCTTGCATGCTTTACAACATTCCTGGTCGGGCGGCTGTAAATATTTCAGCTGAGACGATTTTAGAGCTTGCCAAGATTCCNAATATTATTGGTGTCAAAGAGGCTTCAAATGATATGGCTCAAATTGGGCAACTTATAGATCAATCNCCAGAAGGTTTTTCGGTGTGGTCTGGTAATGATACGGATACGCTAATGGTTATGGCCATGGGAGGCTATGGAGTAGTTTCGGTTGCNGGACATGTCGTGTCACCTCAGATAAAAAAACAAATAGAGNCTTCAATTGCCGGAGAAGTAGATGAAGCGGCTAGAATTCATCANGAGNTNATGCCGCTGATTGACGCTCTTTTTATTGAAAGCAATCCGATTCCGGTAAAATATGCTTGTGCCAAGGCAGGAATTTCTGTTGGCGAGGCAAGGTTGCCATTGATGCCTTTATCAAAGGAATCACTTGTCATTCTTGATCGTGAATTAGATCGCCACTCTCTGACCTTGGGCTAATAACAGCTGGCTTATTTAAATAGGGATACATCTTGCAATCTCAATACGAAGATACGATTCTTTATCCATACGCCTCGTCAACCTTTAGGTTGGCAGATGAAATTGTCAGGTCTTTTTCTGAATCCA
>NZWK01000041.1 GCA_002701625.1 Chloroflexota bacterium | reverse complement strand
TAGAGCTACCGCGGGGGTGTTGTTTTCGTCTTGGCGCGACGGTTATGAGGCCACTCGCGAGATAGTTCAAGCTAAACTTTGGCCAGCAAATTTACGACTTTTGGATGCCGAGCTAGGGAAAGACTCTGCTGGGCTGGACGGGTCGCAAACTTTGCTAATTATTGGTTTTGAACATGCGACTATTTCGCAGCGTGATTCGATGACATTGGCTATTGAAATTGCCCGATCAGTTGGTGGATTTATTGATGATCAAGACATACTTATTGATGATGGCAATGGTGAGCCCACCGGGCGCGGTGGTGCGGTAGGGGCATGGCGGGATGCGTTTATACCAAAAGGTGGCGGACTAGAGGCGGGTCTTGGATTTCTTGGAGGTACGGTAGAAACCGCAATTACTTGGGATAAATGGCCTGACTTTGATAAATTTGTGCGAGCAGAGATGAACAAAGCCCTCGTTGAGATTTGTGGTGGTGGTACGTTAAATTGTCGATTTACTCATGTTTATGTTGATGGACCGGCACCGTACTATACTTTCGCGGGTGCGTTCCCAGGTGATGACCCAGTAGCTCAATCGATCGCATTTAAGGAAGCGGCATCAGACGCAATAATTAAGGCTGGTGGCACGATTACGCACCATCATGCGGTTGGTCGAATGCATAGGAAGTGGTACGACCAGCAGCGGCCCGATCTATTCGGCGACATGATTCGAGCAGCAAAAAACGCAGTTGATCCGAAGGGTATTTTGAATCCAGGTGTGCTGATTGATTGAGCTTTATATGGCGACCCCGAGCGGATTCGAACCGCCGATCTTCGCCGTGACAGGGCGACGTGTTAACCGCTACACTACGGGGCCTTAGTGCCTGAAGTACTAGATTAATTTAAATGGCGGGCTGGCGCTAGCCCCTTTAAGTGAGGGCGCTTACCCTTATACATGTACTTAGTGAATATTCGATGACGGAGTAGAGTTTTGCCTAGCAGTGAGCGCAACAAAAGAGATTCAAAACTTATGAAGGACGAACTCAAGCGAGTGCTTGGTGTAGGTGTTGTGTCCTTTGTGCTTCTACTTGCGTTATTCGTAATTGACCGTATCTAGTTTGCTAATAATTATTCAAATCGTCGCCACGTGATTATACATATGACACCCGTCATAAGTAGTTCAGATAAACCTAATATAACACCACCGGTTAAGGTGAGAATAATTATGGTCCGACCTGTTACTACGAATAGACCTGAGATCAGCCCTGTGATCTGTAGTGGCCTACCTAATTTATTGCCACTTATCACTTCCAGTAATTTGGATAGCACAAGTGCCAGTAAGTACCCGATGAGTGCATGTCCAACTATGTTTAGCAGCGGAATTTGAGCAATCAGGGCGGTAGGGATTATAGACAGCACCCCGAGAATTAGGCTCGCTGAAAGCAGTGTGGATATTGTGATTATGAGTCGGGGTCCTGAAATCTGATATTGAATTGGTTTTCTCAACTGTGCACAGCTTTGACACCGTATACCGCCAGGAGTGTGAAAAATACATTTCCCACAGAAAGGATCACCGCATTTTCCACAGCCAAGAGTTGCAAAATCTCCACACGAGAGACATGCAGTCTGTCTTCGGCGCGTGTTCTTATTTGGTGCATTTGATTTCATGACTTGTCTTATAAGTTAATTAAATCTAGCGCTAGGTGATATTTCTTGGGAAATCTAGTGCGCGATCTCAGATGATCGAGTCTCACGTACCACGGTCACCTTGATCTGGCCTGGATACTGCATTGATTGCTCAATTTCCTTTGACACTTCTCGTGCCAGTCTCGTGGATCCCAAATCATCTACTTGATCGGGCTTTACCATGATTCGAATTTCGCGTCCAGCTTGAATGGCAAATGCTTGTTCCACACCATCAAAAGAATTTGCAATTGTTTCTAGAGCTTCTAATCGCTTTACATATTCTTCGACCTGTTCCCTACGTGCTCCCGGCCGGCTTCCAGACATGGAGTCGGCGCAGATCACGATTAAGGCTTCCAAGGTTTCTGGCTTGACTTCCTCATGGTGGGCTTCAATTGTGTGTGTTATGGCCTGTGGAAGGCCATACCGACGACCTATTTCAGCGCCAAGCAAAGCATGAGTACCTTCGATTTCTCGGTCTACAGCCTTACCCAGGTCGTGTAGTAGGCCACCAACTCGGGCCACTTCAACATCAGCGCCAAGCTCATGAGCCAGCGCCGCAGCAAGCCAGGATGTTTCTATGCAATGCCTAAGCTGGTTCTGTCCATACGAGTAGCGAAATTGAAGTCGACCTAAGGTTTTTATAATTTCGTTATGCAAGCCAGTCACTTCAGCATCGACTACTGCTTCTTCCCCTGCTTTTACGATCCTTTTATCGATTTCTCGGCGTGCACGGTCTACCGCATCCTCAATTCGCGACGGTTGAATCCGACCGTCTTGTATTAAATAATCGAGCGCGGTTCGAGCTATCTCTCGCCGTGTAGGCTCAAATGCTGACACCGTAACAACTCCCGGAGTGTCATCAATAATAAGGTCACATCCCGTGGCAGCTTCAAAAGCTCTAATGTTACGACCTTCGCGTCCAATTATTCTACCTTTGACTTCATCTGATGGGATTGCGACGATACTTACCGTCATTTCAGCAGTTACTTCCGAGCTAATTCTTTGCATAACGGTGGCCAGGATTTTTCTCGCTCTCACATCAGCCTCAGCTTTTGCTGAGTCCTCCATTGCCGCTACGCGACGGGCCGACTCATCTCGGAGTTCAGCATCGAGTTGATTTAGTAGCTCTTCCTTGGCTGCATCAGACGTAAGCCCCGCAATTTGTTCGAGTTTTTGTTGCATAACTAGTGTTTGTTCGCTGATTTCCGCTTCTTGCACCTCGATCTCGGTGACTTGAATTCGAAGATCATCTTCAATTTTTTCAATATTTTCACTTCTTCGATCTATAGATTCTTCTCGCTGATCGATTCTGCGTTCAATTCGGCCGATTTCACGACGCCGATCTCGAATTTCGTCATCGATTTCTTTTCGCCGGCTGACAGATTTATTTTCTGCGTTGGCGATGATGTCACTTGACTCTTTGATAGCGGTGTTTAGTAATTGCTGTGACTCGCTTGTCGCCTTGCTAATTAGCCCCGTTGAAGAATTGTTGTTGTAAAGGTTTATTATGATCGCCCCGACAAGTACGCCGGCCACTACGGCCGCTAGAATGATGAGAAGTTCCATGATTATTCTCCGAACGATATGACCGCGCGCCGCACTGAACTCAGTTCGCTAGGTAGATTTCCTAATCGTCAGGCGTCGCGTCGGGTCCTGTAATTATCTATATATTTCCAATAGGGTAACACGTCACAGACCTACTCTGCGACAATTTTAGTAGTCGGGGGCTGTGGAAAAATGCTGATCGGCGAGTTGGCGTGATAGAGAGTAAGGAAATCCCTGCTGAACTAGATATCGGTAGAGCCGAACTTTAGCGACTGGGGAATCATATTTCTTTAAGCGTCGTGCTTTTTTTTGNGCAAGTTCNGATGCTGCNTNGATTTCGGAATGTGANTCGAGAACATCATCTGCTGNGGTTGTAGAAATGCCCCGCATATGNAGTTCATATTTCAGTTTGCGTGAGGACTTTAGTCGNGAATTNGTNCNAGTGACATGAGCTTTAGCAGTAGANNCTTCGTCTAGGTATCCNAGCAGAANGATACGTGTAACTGCAGTATCGATCATGTGNTCNGTGAATTTATATTTTTTCGTGTTTTTGATTNAGGNTCGNAGCTCTTTTTCNGTCCGTTGTTTTTGAGANATAAGTCGATATGCTCTATTTACGGANTCTTGGTACAGTGCAGCTGTNATTGCTGNGTTCCATTGACNTGCTGTGTGGTTANNTCCCTTGAACAGGCCATANTGGGCNANAATATCAATGGGAAAGANCTCACTATGAGTTTCAGANTCAGTNGTTTNTCGCGTGTAATCAATCTTAACCCGATCCTGAGCACGGGCCTTTAATCCTNTGANGACAACTGAATCTNTGAGCTGAAGCTCTTGTAGTGTNGGCACTTTAGTCAGTTGAATTGAGTAGTGCAGGAGCTTCTTCGGTCAGAAGNTNGNTCGAGTCTANTTCTGNACTTAAGTCATTTGCTANATCGATGTTGTCTANGTGTTCAGNGGACTGAGTTATCCCAGTNATTTCTCGAACTTGATTATCTATTTCTTCGAAGAGNTCATTGTTTTCTTGNAGAAAGGTTGACGCNTTACGTTTGCCTTGNCCNAAGCGAAGATCTCCATATGAGAAGAAGGCNCCCGCTTTTTTCACTACGTTGTGCTCAACAGCTAGGTCGAGTACATCACTCCAACGATTTATTCCATGGAGATTATGGGTAAACATGATTTCGAACTCAGCCTGTCTAAACGGAGGAGCTACTTTATTTTTTACGACCTTGCAGCGGACTCGATTTCCTATAAAAGTCTGTCCATCTTTAATTGACTCAATTCGNCNGATNTCNATTCGCACTGANGAGTAAAATTTGAGTGAACGCCCACCTGGGGTAGTTTCAGGGCTNCCAAACATGACGCCAATTTTNTCNCGCAGCTGATTAATAAATACTAATGAGGTATTAGTTCTTGAGACGGCAGCAGTGAGTTTTCGCATGGCCTGNGACATNAATCTGGCTTGNAGTCCTGGTAGNCTGTCACCCATGTCACCTTCGATTTCNGCTCGTGGCACNAGAGCAGCCACAGAGTCAATNACTACGATATCTAAGGCAGATGAGCGAATAAGNGCTTCACATATTTCTAACGCCTGTTCACCGGTATCAGGTTGNGATATAAGCAGATCTTCAATATCGATACCACAGGCAGCGGCATACTCTGGGTCAAGGGCATGTTCGACGTCGATATAGGCAGCTGCGCCGCCAGCTCGTTGGCATTCGGCAATTATGTGTTGCGCCAGTGTCGATTTTCCAGCAGATTCAGGGCCGAATATTTCNGTGATTCGTCCACGTGGAATNCCNCCGACNCCAAGNGCAATATCTAGTGATAATGCACCTGTNGGTATNGAAGTGATATTGAGCGCNGCTTCTGCNTCACCGAGTCGCATTATTGAGCCTTTNCCGTGCTCTTTGACGATTTCGTCAATTGCGATGCTTAAGTTTTTTTCGCGGGTCGACCCGAATGTTTTTTCGTCAGATGTNTGGGCTTCTTTTTTTGATGGCATGATTGCGTGAATCCTGTTCTTTTANCGGCCCCCACCGATTAGTTAAATAATACAATATAGAACAAATGTTCGACTGTCAACTAAGTGTATCTTGGAGGAGTAGCTGGATGACTANNTCAAGCTGCAGAGCGGATGAAATCNGAGATTAAGAAAATAGCAATCATTGCAAGCATTGGAGTCACATCAAACGTTCCCCCAATAGGCGGAATAATACGGCGAAGGGGCTGTAAAATCGGATCAGTTATATTGTCGAGTGCACGAGCAACTTCACTATCGCGTAGATTNGGAAACCAAGAGATTANTGATCGACCAAGAATGCAAAAAGCTAAAAGCCGCANGATTAATGAGACGATTTGTGCTGTATAAAGAATTAAAGGATCCAAAGGTGTTTTCCGTTCTATGCCCGTAATTCAATTGCTCGGGCATATGCNGCTGCTATAGCACTATCAAAGGTAATATTAACATCTGCACCGTCTAAGATAGCTAGNCCAGCTGCAGTTGTTCCACCGGGCGACGTAACGGCTGTGCGNAGGTCTTGAATACTACTATCTGAATCTTGCGCATATTTTGCGGCNCCTAGAACAGTTTGTAGTACTAATGCNCTGGCATCTNTCTCNTCTAGCCCTCGCAGGGTTGCGGCATCNATCATTGCNTCAATTATTTGAAAAATATAAGCGGGACCTGATCCGTTGATTGCTGTGCAAAGGTCTACCTCATCATCTGAATCGACNTCTATTAGGGTGGGGCAGGANNTTTTTATAAGATTANTGACNGTGTTCTTCTGNGCGNNGGTAAATTGAGGCGCAAAATAGATTGCGGCTGCTCCTTCCAAGGCGGCAGCTGGAAGATTTGGCATGATTCTTGCGCTCAAGGGCTGTCCGGTTTTTTCGGTGACAGTTGTTAGTGGAATTCCTGCAGCCACTGATATCACGAGAGTATNNGGATCAAGGAGTCCNCTAAGGGGCTGAACTGTCTCNGAAAATTGTTGTGGTTTNANNCTGAGAATAATTACATCTGGTGAGGTCTTTTCTAAAGCATTNNGTGCTGATGAGGTGACCNTGATCGGATAAGTGGCNCGTAAAAAGTCTTGACGNTTTTCATCAATNTCAGCGACCATGATATCTAAATCAGTTNNGTGNTCTGAATTTAAAATACCTGCGAGAAGCGCTTCGCCCATGAAGCCTCCACCAATCAGTAATACATTCATTATATTTTCCTTGTCTTGTTTTCCTCGTTTAATGGCTTAGGGTGCTCTATTTGCCCTCTCTCCAAAAATCGTAGTTCCTAATCTAATAGCCGTGGNTCCCTCTTCAATGGCGATTTCAAAATCACGACTCATTCCCATAGATAGTTTTTTTANGCCAAAGCTGTNAGCNAGCTCTCGNAGCTCCTGNAATACAGGCCTAGTTCGCTCAATTTCTTCATAGTATGGGGCTATTGTCATCAAACCTTCAACTAGAATTTCANTGGAACTGTCTGCGTGTNATAGAAGNAGTTCNAGCTGATTTNTGTGAATCCCTGATTTTTGNGGCTCGTTAGCNATATTTACCTCTATAAAACACTTAAGAGGCGGNGAGTCAGGATTGATTTGTTCNTTTATTTTAGCNTCTAGCCTNTGTTTGTTGATTGNCGNAATNAGTGAAGTAGAGTCTAACGAGTGNAGGGTATCNATTTTATNTANTGTCTTTTTTACTTTATTACTTTGTAAATGTCCCAGAAAATGCCAGCTTGGCTCAGTTTGTTGATGCGCGAGCTGTTGCTGTTTGAGNAGTANTTCNTGACTNTTATTCTCTCCTANATCAGTGATACCACTNTCNAGNGCNTCATTAACCTGCTCTATTCCATGTCCCTTGGTGACTCCAATAAACGTGATTTCNCTCGGATNTCTTCCTGTACGATTGCATNTTTGTNCNATTTTNNTTTGGACTGNTTCGATGCGATTACGAATAGTCAGTTGCATANGGTGATTCCTAAATCGATCANCATATATTTATTGTCGGCTTAAGGTTAACATTAAGATAGNTAGTAGTTTTNAATAACTGGGGGGCAATATGTTTCAAGAGAAAGAACCACCNAAGCAAGGATCTTGGAGCGAAGTATTCTTAATAATTCGNGTTGTNTTTGAGGTATTGCTCCCACCGTTNGCGGGTATTNTGGGNTCTTTAATTTTGTTAGCTACTTTTTTTGTTTTGTTGTTAANTGGCTCTATTTATTGTNTAATNCCAATAGGCATATTTGCNCTTGGGATTTGGTATTTGATTAAGAAGACGTCGGTTGAGTATCCAGATCAAGAGGANGAGCTGGAAAGTTTTTACAAGAAATTCTAATCGNANTTGANNTAGTATCCACTTCGATCTAATCAATCAAAAGCAGTAATTGCTCGTCCGGTATTTGAGGACTTGTTTCAACTACTTCATGTATTTCATCGACAAATTCACTTACTGATACAAAGGTTTTATAGGCGGCCGCATATCTGATGTATCCCAGCGTGTCGAGATTTTTGAGTTTGAGCATTACTATTTCCGCAAGCATGCGGCTTTCGATCTCATTGCCAGAACTCACTATTTGACTTTCTACCTCGACGACTAAATCTTTGATTGCTTGTTGTGTGGTGCCTTTCTTATGTGTGGAATGCAATAGGCTATTTATCAATTTTTCTCGATCAAATTGCTCACGTGATCCATCTTTTTTATGCACAAGGAATGCGTCAGTCACAATTTCTTCGATAGTATTGAATTCAAAGTGGCACTGGATACAAGTTTTTTCTCTAATTATTGAAGTCGAGTCGATGATTATATCAACTAATTTATTTTGTTTTGATTTGCAGTTTGGGCAATTCATGCTTGGCTCCGAAGGTCATTGTCGTACTTTTAAAATACAAGACCAAGGAGGAAAAAAGGAATCCACAATCACAGAGTTTTGCACAAAGACCGTATTGTGTGTGAGTGTTTCTCTTTACACAAAAGAACGTACGCGAGTTATTTAGCGTTCAGGAATATCTTTGTTGTAATAAGGAACGTCATTGCTGGCAAAATTTGTGATTTGAGTTGTATCTTGTGCGGTTTTTTCAGCTTGAGATTCCCTCGGGTTTGCATCATCCGAGGTCTCAATAGCTTTGGGGGGTGGCGTTATCTCTTCTCTCGAATCAATAATTTCAGGACTCGAAATAATTGGCGTTGCTAAGGATTTTCTTAGTTCTTCTAGCTTAGGAATGGACGTTAAATCATATTTTTCTAGATTGCGTGTTCCCTGATCCAGAGCCATATCAATACTTGTGGCTTCAAAGTTTTCGAAATCAGCAGCCACAATCGTTACGTGAATTTCATCTTCGAGATCATCACGTAGCATTACTCCAGTGAAGACATCACATTCAGTTGGATGAGCTCGTTCACCTACGACTTCTTTGATTTTTCGAATCTCATCTCGAGTGAGTGGTAATACTAATTTGTCTGAGTGCTGATTATTGCTTGCGGGCCCCACAACGTTAATTAAAAGTCGTTTCGCATTAGTAATATCTGTGTTTATGAGGGGATTGGCTAAAGCTCTTTGTGCGGCACCAACAGCTCGGTTATCTCCTGAAGCACTTCCTATAGCGATTACCGCATCTCCCGCGTTTTCCATAGTGGATCTAAAGTCGGCAATATCCAAATTCCAAACGCCGTTGACCGTTATGATTTCGCTCAAACCTTGGATGGCATCAGATAAAATCTTGTCAGTTAACCTGAATTCATCTTCGATCCCAAGGTTTGGCTGGCCGTCCTCTTCAGCCGGGAATGCCGTTGGAAGTAAATCATTTTCTATCACTATTACTGCGTCGACATTGCTTCGGAAGTTTTCTAGCGAATCTTCCGCAATCGCTCTTTTTCTAGTGCCTTCCCAGCTGAAAGGCATCGTGACAATGGCAACCGTCAGAACATGATCTTCACCGATTTTAAGATTATTGGCTATTTCGGCGATTACTGGCCCAGCACCCGATCCAGTACCACCGCCTAAGCATGCTGTAATAAAGACAATTTCAGATCCGTCTAATGCTTGACCAATTGAATCACGTGCTTCTTCCGCAGCAGCTTTTCCTCGTTCGGCCCTACCTCCAGCGCCCTTTCCTCTCGTCAGTGTTCTCCCCAAATGAATCTCTTGATCAACATCGAGTGCTGCAAGCGCACGACTGTCAGTGTTAGCAATTATGTATGTTACTCCTGGAACGGGATCCATTCGACCTACTGAATTTGACCCACCACCACCAACACCGATCACTGTGATTTCGACCATATTGTCAAAATCAGGGATATCTCGTCTGGTTTTATTTGAGCGACTCAAACTAGTTGCTGAAGTCAGATTTTCATGAGTGTTTTGGGAGGATGAGCTTCCAATGTCTAGCTTTGAGATATTTGTTTCATGTGCTTGAGAATCGTGGTTCAAATTTTGATTAATGATTTTTTCTCTAGTATTTATAAGATCTTCCCGTTCCGGAAAATCACGAATAGGTCTTGGCGTGTAGTGAGAATCTTTGGCATTATTGGAGACAATTGAACCACGTGTACCCAGTCCATCTTGGATCTGATTGCGGGCGGCTTTAACGGCCCTCATAGTTCTGACATCCTCTAAATAATTTCGACTCATACGAATTTCAGAGCCGACTTTTCCAGAATTCGATCTGTCATTTAGGTGGTTGAGTTCAGTCATCAGTAAAATCGTTCCCTTCTGCTTAACTCGCATTTCATAGTAATTACGCTCCGAAAACACCTGCTAGTGCACGTGCCACACTTGTTCCAAATGAGAGTGATTCATCTACTGTGCTGACTTGTTCGGGTTCATTTTCTAGCCAGCTTGAAGCAATAGAAAGGACACCCAGAGGCGCTGCAAAGCGCGGGGACTTAAGTTCGTCAGGAAGATTATTGATGTAAGGGGGGGTAATTTCGGCGGGATTTTGTATCAAAATATGAGGACATCCTAAGTCCGCCGCAATCATCTTGGTTAGGTTTTCAATATTTTTTAACCTAGCCGTTCCCCCAACTAATACTATACCGCCACTCAACTTTGTTAGGGGGATAATTTCTTTGTCAATATATTTGAGAATCGGGGCAATTATGTCGATTTCNACACGGGCTTGAATTACAGCAGCTAATTTAGACTGAGATTCTAGATGAATTTCGCCATTTNTTTTTTTGACCGGTATTAACTCAGCGTTTTTNACGAGCGANGGTACGCAACTTCCAAAAGANTGTTTAACTTCCTCTGGGTCCTTGGCGTTGAAGACTTCGCGAATATCTTGAGTAACAGATTCACCACCACTCAAAAAAGATTTGGAAGCTATTATTTTTCCATCGACACAGACAGAGACATTAGTTACACAATGACCGATATCTATCACGGCCATCGCTTCATACTTTTCATCACTAATTAATGTGGCGTGAGCAGCTGCAGTCGATAAAGGAATGCTGCGCACCGTAGCAACTGAAGCACGATGAAGACATTCTTCTATGACATTCATTGAGTTTTTATCGGCAGCTATTCCTACGGCCGCAACGGTCAAGCTGTCTCCTTGGTGTCCCAAGGGGTCTAACTTTTTCTCAGGGCCTACGTAATAGTGCAGTGGTACATAATCCAGAAGTTCGTAGCCGACCGGTAAAGACGCATCTAATGCAGGTATCGCGGCGCTGTCTACTGTCTGTTTGTCTTTTAGTGTTATTTGGCGATGGGGCGGAATTGTTATTGTGTTTTGAGCGTTTACTTGAGTTGATAAGGCTCCACTTATCCCGAGGTGCGTGCTCTCGATTATGATATCGGAGTCACAGGCCGGCAGGGTATGTCTTATAGCTTGCACAGCGTCCGGGATGGCCTCTTGTATTTTACCGGCCTTAAAGAACGTGCTTTCCGATATGGCGTGATGCAGAATATTGATTCCTGTCCCATCTAGCTCACCAACAATTGTTACTATTTTTGACGATTCAGGAGTCGTAATTGCAAAGTATTTGCCTGACATAATTTACTCTCAGTCCTTTAATACTTTTTGGGCAGTCAGAGACGTGGTTAAGTTATTACTTATTAATGCCCGATTTTTGAAACGAAGATCTAAATGAATTGGATTTTTGGGGTCTGCAGCATCAATCTGTGTCTTGAAAATGCGCCAGGCAATCAATTTCTCATCGATATTCGTGCTGTCACCAATAACAACAATTGATCCATTCGGAAGTTCCGCTGAAAGACCCTCACTTTTAGTGAAGACATATGTAACATTTTCATCTATTAATTCCTGAGCTAAGGGCTCTTCTTCGATTAGTTTCAGTGCTAATAATGCATCTCTATTTGGTGAAGCTAGCAGGTGGTTGATCGATATTTCTTGAAGTTCGATTATCACAGGTCGTTGTTTTGGCGTGAAATTAGTCAGTATATTCCCGTGGAGATCAACGGCGATTCGGGCGGTTCCTGTATGCCAGTAGGCATGAGGTATAAATTCTGTTATCGCTAACTTAAACGTCAATAACTCATTTCTTGTTACTTTTGCGTGCTGTACGAATTCAAGTCGATTAATATCTTGGCTTAATTGCGTCACAAAAAGAAAGTCAAAGATGATATTCCTTGACCCAAGGAATTGATTGATTTGGTTTTTTGTGGTGATATCTACTTGTTTCGTATAACTAACTTTTTTAGTTAGCTCATTTTCAGGTCGGATTATCAGTAGTACCGACGTGACCAAAAAAAACAGAAGCAAGCCTTTAGTAATAGATGAACTTGATGGGGTCCATACTTTGTCGAGTCGAGCATAAACTCGTAAATCAACGAATAACTTTTTAGAGAGATATAGATTCAAAATTCCTCCTTGGAGTTATTTGGCTGGCCGTTTGAACCAGAGCGGAAATTAAATCCGAATAATTAAGCCCAAATTCGGAACAAAGTTTTGGGAACATCGATTTGGAAGTAAATCCAGGGTGAGTGTTTATCTCAATACATTTAATTTTGTCGTCGTGGCTCAGGAAAAAGTCGACGCGCGCATAGCCTTTTGCTCCGACTGCACGGAATGCTTGCATAGCCATGGTTTGTATTTGTTGCTGTATTTCTTTTTCGACTAGGGCGGGAACAATAATTGTGGTTGACTCGTCCATATATTTGCTTGAGTAATCGTAGAATTCGTTCGTAGTTCGTACTTCGCCGAGTGGCGTTGCGCTTAGGCTACTAAGCTCGATTACTCCACATTCCAGCTCTCTACCTGTCAATGTTTCTTCCACTAGTAGTTGCGAATCGTATTCCAGAGCATTTATCAAGCCGTCTAGGAGTTCTTCAGAATTATGTGTCTTGCTTACACCTATTGAAGATCCTGCAGATGCTGGCTTCACAAAGAGAGGATAGGCAAGCGTCGATTCGATTTCATTAATTCTAAGTTTCAATTCAGCTGAGCTGTCCACATAATCGATGGTTAAGTACTTTGTCTGNGAAATANCATGCGCNGCGAAAAGTGCTCGCATAGTTGCCTTATTCATNCCAGCCGCGCTNGCAGATACACCAGAGCCCACGTANGGNTTTCCAAGGAACCANAGTAGACCCTGTAAGGTCCCATCTTCNCCNGAATTTCCATGGATNATGGGGAAAATTACGTCACACTTTTCGAGNCCGTTGATGACGTNGGAGTTGTGGAAGATTGTNGGTTCNGTGTCAGTGCCGAGACTACCCCAACCTGATTTTTGAANNTTCTCTAATCTAGANCGTGTNTCCTCNGGGCTTAACCATGCNCCACCTTCGCTCACNCCAAAAACATCTAGCAAGATATCTGAAGAGTTGTGTTGGTTGATGATGCTNAGCGCCGACGCCACCGACACCCGATGTTCCGGAGANTTNCCACCAAATATTAGGCCAACGCGTANCAAAATNACGCCCCATAAACTAGGCGTCGCGTCCCTCTNCCATAAGGATACTTCCGCTCTTTATGAATGTCTAGTTATGTGTCNCTATGTAGTGTTNCCAAGNGCTCGNTCCCAGGTTACTTTTTGCAANTCTGGTAGCAATAGCCATGGGACTNTNGTAACATCACCTGCACCGATACTTATAAAAATATCTCCAGGCTTAATTTTTTGGACNGCAGCCTGCACTGCNTNATCNATTGAATCTACATANGCNACTTCNNTNTTTTCGATNAGATCANCTAAGTCTTTGGCNGATAGGCCATCTACGGCATCTTCNCGTGCTGCGAATGTTTTCAGTAGTAGCAGTGAATCAATTCCCTCAAAGCAATCCCTAAACTCATTCAAAAGATATTTTGTCCTCGAAAAAGTATGAGGCTGAAAACAAGCAATAATTCGGCGGTCTGGGTATCTATTTTTTGCAGCACGAATGGTGGCTCTTATTTCAGTTGGATGATGAGCATAATCATCAATAACAGATATCGGAAGATTTTTAATGTTTTCGAGATTATGCTGAAATGTAATCTCACCGACTAATTCAAATCTCCGTCTGGCTCCTCGGAATGTATGAGCCGCCTGTGACGCAGTCATAAAATCTACGCCGGCATGCATGCTGGCAGCCAGAGCAGCCAGAAAATTTGAAATATTGTGTTGACCGACGAGTTTTATAGACACTGAACCGAGTTTTTGTGTTTTGAAGTACACATCAAACCTAGTTATATCCTCTCTGTATTCGATTTTATCGGCATACCAATCTCCCCCTTTTGGATAGACTGAGTAGGTTTCGACTTGCAGGTTGTCACGTGGGCTATTCTCTGTAATGGTCATGGCCCCCTCGTCGTCCGCACAAACAAGAAGGACACCACCTCTCACTATTTGGGAGGTGAATTTTTTAAAGGATTCATAGAATATTTGTTCGGTACCAAAATAATCTAGGTGATCAGGATCGATATTTGTGATTACCGCTATCGAAGGTTTGTAGGAAAGAAACGCGTCCGCATACTCGTCAGCTTCAACAATTGCCGTCTGACCTCGACCATTCAATACATTTGAGTTATTCAGATCAGGGATATTCCCGCCAATCAACGCAATTGGGTCCAGTCCGGCCTTTTGAGCCATCAGAGCCGCCAATGAAGAAGTCGTAGTTTTGCCGTGGGAGCCGGCCACTGCCAATAGGCGTCGATCTGAAATTAAGCGACTGACCATTTCAGCGCGTGAAACAATAGGGATTCCTTTTTCTCGAGCTGCTTGTAATTCTGGATTATCAGTTTTTGCAGCAGCGGTCGTGACGACTAGATCAGGATGATCAATATTCCTTTCAGAATGTCCGATGTGTATCTTGGCTCCTCTTTTTGCTAATTTTTTTGTTATGTCACTCTCCACGAGGTCTGAGCCGGTGACCTTGTGTCCATTCTGTAAAAGTATTTCTCCGATTCCTGAAAGATGTATCCCTCCAGCTCCTATTAGATGAATATTCACCGGTAATTCGGGGGAATTTCGTGTCGCGGCTTTCAATATGATTGAACTGATTTGTTCCGCAGCGTATGGCCGACTGAGGGCAGAAACATTTTCAGTCATGCGACTGAGTTCACTTGGGTGCAAGATAAGGTGGACAATGTTTTCACCCAATTTCTCAAGATCCTTTTCGGCCAAGACGATCGACGCTCCTGCCGTTCTAAGGATTTCTGCGTTTGCAGATTGATCTGAAAATGAGCCCGGAATAATGATACTGGGGAGGCTTGCGATAGATGCCTCCCCAACAACCGAAGCACCACCTCTGAAAATTCCTATATCTGCGGCAGCCATTAACACTTCCATTTCATCACTGTAATCAAAAACAAGATATTTCTCAGCATGTGTCTCAGCTAGGGATTTTGTTTCTTTGATGACGCGGCCGTAATCCCTATCGCCGGTGACATGGATCACATTTGCAATATCTAGGATTTCTGGAAGAGTACGGAGAATTTGATCATTAATGAGTCGAGAGCCTATCGAACCTCCTGCAATCAAAACGGTGGGGTGATCATTGCTCAATCCGAGTGATTTTCTTGCGTCACTTCTTATGGAGTTTCGCTCTCCGTTAAATTTCTCTTGAAAAACTGATCGCACCGGATATCCTGTTTCAATTGATTTGGTTGAGTCAAGGAAGTCCAGTGATTTTTTATTGGAGCAAAGAATTAGATTTGCATCTTTGGAGATAAATTTGACAGCCCAACCTGGTACTACGTCCGGTAAAAAAAGAATAATGGGGATACCTAGTTTCGCGGCAGCCCGACATATCGGAGCCGAAGCATAACCTCCGGTTGCAAATATCACATCTATTGATTCTTCGCGGAGATGTTGGATCGCTGATTGTGTTCCTTTCCACAGCATATATATCCCCTTCATGAAGTGATAGGGAGACTTCGTCCTAACAGCAGCCGATTCGACTGCGATGAAGTTAATATCTTCGTTAGCTATGATTTTTGCTTCTTTTCCTTCAGTAGATCCGAAATATGTGAAGCGCAGTTCGGCTTCGGTATCGAACCGACTTAGTCTTTCTTTTATCGCAAGAGCTGGGTAGACATGCCCACCAGTTCCTCCACCAGCCAATCCGATATGGATAATATTTGCTATGTCCTCATTTTTTTTATCCTGGCCAAGATGGGCCAATTCGGAAGATTCATTTAGTTCAAATAGTGGAGGCTTCATGCTTGACTTGATGTCTTTTGTTGCCATTATGCGATAATTCTTTTCTTATTTGCATTGTTGGATTCATGCAGCACAGTGTACCGACTAATCGACATTAGAATACCGATTCCTGCGAGTATGGATATCAGCGATGAACCTCCATACGATATTAGTGGTAGTGGAACACCCGTTAGCGGTATCAGGTTGGTGGCACCAGCGATATTGATACCGCTCTGAATAGCAATCCAGCTACAGATTCCTGTTGCCACAAGTGAACCAAACATATCAGGCGCGTTTTTTACAAGAAGCCAGCCTCTCCAAAGCAAAGCGGAGAGTAGCAATACCACTATCATGCTACCAACGAAACCAGTCTCTTCACCGATCACCGCGATAATACCATCAGTTTTGGCAGCAGGAAGATAATAAAATTTCTGCCGAGAGAGTCCTAGGCCTTGACCAATTAGTCCTCCAGATCCGAATGCATTTGCTAGCTGTATAGTGTGATAGCCGATTCCCTGAGGGTCAGAATCAGATGAAATAAAGGCTAGTATTCGCTGCCATCGATATGGTGCACTGAGGATTAATAAACCCGCAACAACCGTTCCAGATATTGCCAATAGAAAGATATGAATTATTTTCGTAGTGTTCGCGGTGAAAAACATGCANCCTATTATGGAAGCTAGAATGAAGGCCGTACCTATGTCGGGCTGAGGTATGATGAGTCCGAGTATGATNCCTACGATGAGCATGAAGGGAATTATTCCTGTTTCTATGCTGCGAATAGTATTTCCTTTCGCTGTNAACCATGCTGCCAAGTAAATAATTGAAGCTAGCTTGGCAAATTCCGAGGGTTGGATTGCCGGAAGAAACGGCAGACTCAACCAAGATCTTGCGCCGTTGACTTCAATTCCTAAGTTTGGCACGAAAAGTAATGAGAGAAGTAAAAGTGCCANGCNNACCGCAATGGGACTCCATCTTGCGAGTTGGCGATAATCCAACGCTTGAAAAATTAGTAGAAACACAAATCCAATTGCNAGCATCATCGCNTGTCTTCGACCAAAACCAGANAGCGTGTTCAAATTAGAATCTAGAGTTGCCGTTGAAGTGATTGCAACTAGGCCGATTATTGTTAAAAGACTGGTGATACAGAAGAGTAGATAATCTGGAGAGTGTCTGTCCCTTTGGCTTATGATGATCTCAGAGCGGGCGATCGATTTTTTNCCAATTCCAAATAACCTATCACTTAGGCGCATGTAACTGGCTCATCCNCTAGGGCGTCGACAAGTTTTTTGAACTCAGNNCCTCGTTCTTCAAAGGTTCGGTATTGATCAAACGAGGTCCCTCCAGGTGATAAAAGAATGCAGTCCCCGGGCGTACCTAGTTTCATTGCTAATTCGAAGGCATCACCAAGTGATTTACGCTCATGTACTTTGACGCCCGGTAGAATAATTCTATCCTTAAAGAGTTGACTTGACTCTCCAAAAGTGATGACATCTCTGCATTTCTTGGCAATTTCAGGCAATAANTTGTCAAAGGGAAGTTTTTTATCTCTNCCCCCCATCAGCAGAATAGTCCGCGTATTAATTGATTTNAGACCGACGAGTGTTCTGTCTGGTGTGGTGGCAATTGAGTCATTTATAAAGGAAATGTTGTTTACCTTGTTTATTTNCTCAAGTCGATGTTCTACTCCAGAAAAACTCATGAGTGCTGAAGAGATATGNCTGATATCAATTTCAAGCAAAATGCTAATCGCCGCTGCACATGCTACATTTTGAACATTGTGTGATCCGGGTATCTTCAGTTTTTCTACGTCGCATATCGTGACCTCTTCGGTAATATCATTGGCATATTTTAAAAAATTGGATGACAGAAATACNTTTGGGAATNTAATTGAACTNGGATCGGTTTGCGTGGAAGTTTCAAGAACCTTTCCAGTTGCTTCGATCACGAATTCGCGAACGATTGGGTTATCAATTTGGGCCACAAAATTATCCTCAGGTCTNTGCCAGCGAATAATATTNCTTTTTAAATCGATATAGTNTTTCCAGCTGAATTGATCCAAATGATTTGGGGTGACGTTTGTGACACATGCTATTTCAGGAGATCTTGTTACCCTGAGTAATTGNGTGTGCGACATTTCNACAATGACTTTTGTCGAGTGCTTTATATCACCTAGTTGTGTGAGTAATCCCTTCCCTATATTGCCTCCAACAATNAAGTCCTCATTTGCTGCCTCAAGTATCGCGGCGACTAGCGCAGTAGTAGTAGTCTTTCCGGACGAACCCGTTATACCTACGATCGGTGCGGGGCANCGTGACATAAAAAGCTCAAGCATAGAGGAAATATGAATATCTAAATCACTTGCTTTGGTTAGAATCGGATTATTTTCTGGTATTCCTTGGGAGACAAATACGCCTTTGTAAGTATTGAGATCCTGTATAAGGCTTTCCGGATTCGCATACTGAATTTGAGCAGTAGGGAATNGGCGTTCTAGAGTCGNGATTAACGGNTCAATTTCGTGGAAAGGTTTTTTATCTGAAAGAGTGACGNCGGCTCCCTCNTTCAGCAGGAATTCCGCAAGATCANGACCTTCAATACCTAATCCGATGACGGCAACCTTTTTGTCTCTGTATGAGGATGATGTATATGGATCCAATTACGTATCCTTTAACTTGTGAGCGCTAGNGCNATACCTACCAGGGCACCGGCTATTCCAAATAAATAAAGCCTCATAACCACCTGAGGCTCACTCCANCCCAAGAGTTCAAGATGATGATGGAATGGTGTTTTTCGAAAAATCCGTTTCCCGCTAGTGATCTTGAAGTAGCTGACTTGAATCACATCGGAGCTCGCCTCAATAACGAACACGATCCCAATTATAGGTAGCAAAAGCCAGTGNCCGGTCATAAGNGCNACTGTGCCTAGNGCTGCACCAAGTGGAAGTGCACCGGCATCACCCATAAATACCANGGCAGGNTGTGCATTGAACCATAAAAATCCAAGTAGTGCACCCGCAACTGTGAAGCAAAAGATAGCCAGGAATAATTGACCCTGTGAGTGAGCAATTATTCCGTAAGCGCCAAATGCGAACAACGCAGTTCCTCCTAATAAGCCATCTAATCCGTCAGTTATTGAAACTGCGGTAGTNGTGCTAAACANAGTCAGAAATGCGATAGCTATATAAAAATAACCCATAGAATACTTTCCGANCCANGGAACAAATACACTCTCTGCTTCAAGCAGGAAGAACATGCATACCGCTACTCCTNCAGAAATTNTGCTNAGGAATAAGAACTTAAATCTCCACGATAATCCCGAATCAGGTTTGTTTANNAGCGTCCCAAGGTCATCCCAAATACCAACCGCTAAAGTTATAGAGACTACTACTAGTGGCAGCATCATCGATTGTCGCTCGAACGAAAAAAAACTGTCTTCGAACTCAAATAAATTGGTGAAAATGGTTACTAAAACTACGGTGAGCCATATGAATANGCCACCCATAGTGGGTGTGCCTGCTTTACTAGCATGGCGGTCAGGCAAGTCTTGTGAAATAGCTTTTCCGAATTTATATCGGTTTAGGAAATGAATACTAGGACCGCCTAGGATTAGTGCGACCACGAATGCGGCACCACCAGATAACAACACNCCAGTCATTTCAGGCACTCATNTTGTTCAGTGGGCNCCTTGNAATTNGANATTATTTTGGGGATGAAATTATTNAAACCAAATGCTTGAGAGCCCTTTATCAGTAACGTACTATCCGCTTTNGCAGCATTNACTAGAAAATCNATCGCTTCATCATTNGTATGTGCGATGTCGACCTTTTCTATTCCGTTTTTTAGTGCCGAGGTTGCCATTATCTCAGCNGCACTNCCGAGAGTAATTAAGTGATCTANAGANTCGGCAGCAAGCTGGCCAGCTANCTCATGTTCTAAATCAGAAACTTCACCTAATTCAAGCATGTCAGCTAAAAGNGCNACTCGATGGCCTTGTGCNTTTTTGATAACGCGCAATATTGCCGCGAGGGATTTCGGTTGGGAGTTNTATGTGTCATCGAGGAGAACTGCTCCGTTNTCTAGCGTAATTTTTTTAACTCTGTCGACGTTAGGCGCNNTGCTTAGGGCTGAGCAGACTTCCTCGAGGCTTAAATCAGAAGCAACTCCCACTGCTGCAGCTGCAAGTGCATTTTCAACGAGGTGTAGTCCTATTGAGTTCAGTTGCGTGTAGATTTTTTCACTGTGATGGTTGATTGCGAACTGAATTTTCTCATCAGTTAATTCAACAATGTCAGTAGCGTATAGATCAGCATTGTTGTTTCCCAGTGCAGAATAACTTATGACTCCACCGTTAGTCACATTTTTCATTTTCCAAACATTTGAGTCGTCAAGATTCAATATCGTAAAACCTTTGGCACTAATTGACTTCGGCAACTCTGATTTTGCTTTTTGTATATTTTCAAGACTTCCGGCCCGAGCAAGGTGCACGGGCCCTACGTTAAGAACAACACCGACCTGGGGCTTAGCTATCTGACATAAAAATTCGATATCACCTATTTCGTACATTCCCATCTCTATCACTGCTTTTTCACTTTCGGGTTTGATCTCAAGCAAGCAGAGTGGAACCGATATTTCATTGTTATAGTTTCGTGAATTTGACGAGGTTGAGAAGTATTGCTCGAGCATCCAGCTGGTTAGTCTTTTTGTGGTTGTTTTTCCTACACTACCCGTTATCGCTATAACTTCGATTTGTAAGTGCGCTCGCCATGCCCGAGCTAATTCTTGCAGGGCAATTAGTGACTCTTTCACAAGGATAGTTGGTAGGCCATATAGGGTCGGATTTTTTTCCTGGATCACGGCGGCTTTTGCACCATTATTGATCGCTTCTTTTACAAAATCATGACCGTTTACTTGTTCCCCTGGCAGTGCAATAAAGAGGTCACCTTCTGTAACTTCTCTTGAATCTATAACTGCTCGATTGAATATTATACGACCATCGATATTTGATTCAATTAATTCAGAGGCCAGAGATTCAGTAACGAATTTGCCAGTAAGTTGGTTAATTCCAAGGTCCATATTTTATAGTTTACTTCCTTGTGATTTGATTAGCTTCTTCAGACGGTACGCCAAGGTAAGCCATTAGTTCGGTTGCGAGTTGGGCGAAGATCGGAGCTGCAGTTGCACCTGCTAGACTGTCATTTTTCTGCGGCTCAGTAAGCCTAATTAGGATTGCGAGCCGTGGTTTCTCTGCCGGGATGAATCCTACGAAAGTTGCATCCATTTTATCCTCGGCATATGTTCCAGTGACTGTGTCATATCGGATTGCCGTGCCAGTTTTACCCCCGACCGAATATCCGTTGACTTTTGCTTGATGCCATGGCTTATCCTCAACCACACCGCGCATAAGCTGGCGCATTATTTGGGCAGTCGATGCTGAAATTACTCGATGCCCCCTATCGCACAGAGGCTCGAATCGATTATTACTCTCCAGTATGAATGGTTCGATCAGGCAGCCTTCCGTGTAGAAAGTAGTCAGGGCCATTATGGCCTGAATTGGGGTCACCCGCACTCCGTGTCCGTACGATTGGGTAGCCTGCGAAATCATTTGCCACGACTTATTTTCCGGAGATGTCAGGTCTCCAGATACCTCGCCCTGAAGATCAATACCTGTCTTGTGACCGATGTTGTACAAATCTAGGTATGTGTAGAAGTCATCTGTAGAGAGTTGTGATCCAACCCAAGCAGCTCCAGTATTAATCGATTCCTTTAATATTTCTTGTGCGTTTACCTCTCCATAAGTACGCCCGTCCCAATTCTGAATTTTTGAGTCGCCGGCGCATTCGGAGTTGAAGCATAAAACACCAGTGTCTCTATAGAGCGTTTCTGTGGTGATTACTCCTTTATCCAAAGCCATTGCAACAGTGAGGGGTTTGAAAATTGAACCTGGTTCATACGTACTTGCAATTACAGAATTACTAGTTTGACTGATTAAGGTGGGGCCGGTCTGAGGGTCGATGTCCTGATAGTTCAGTTCGGGAGCGATTGCAATTGATCGAATAGCACCTTCATGATTCTTACTTAGATCCACAACTATTATTTGACCAGAGAGGGCTTGGTAGTCGCGTAATCCAGAAACAAGATGCTCTTGACTTAACCTTTGAATTTCTGAGTCAATAGTTAATCGGATGTCTTTTCCGGGGATAGTTTTTTTCCCGATAGTTGGCGTATACCCGAGAGTGCCTCCTAGAGCATTTTTCTCCTCGAGCGTCCACCCTGATTCACCTTCTAAAGACTGGTTGTAATCACGCTCAACTCCCCACAGCGCTTCTCCGAAATTATTGACATATCCGAGAACTTGTGAATTTAATGTTTCATTCGGGTAAATTCGTTGAGACCGAGGCAATAGTCGGACACCGAATAGAGATTTTGTTTTGATCAAACTCCTCTGACCCAGGTCTAAGGATTTGAGTACAGGAGTGTTAGAAGTTTGTGGGCTGCTCGCCCAGTCAATTAACCATTGCTGAATCTGATTTTTAGGGATGCTGTGTTCTTTTTGAATATCCCTTGCTAAATAGTGGGTGAGCTCGGCAGCAGACTGTTTAGCCGCTATTGGATTTTCTTTCCAGTGGATTTCATCTAGGTATAGATCCCATGATTCAACTGAAAGCGCTAAAGGAAAACCATGAGTATCAACTATTATTCCTCGTTCTGCAGGCACTGTTATAAACCCTAATTGAGCTGACTTTGCTTGAGCGCTCAGCGTCTGATGCTGAGCAATTTGCAGCTCATAGAGGCGAAATATGATCGCCGAGATACCTAGTGCGAACAAGATAACTAAGACACCTTGCCGCCAGTTTATTTGACCTGCTGAATATTTCGTCTGACCACTTGGTTGGTTCAGTGGACTCTTTTCAAATCTAACCATCAGTCCACCAGTCCAGATTTTTTAATGCGTACCATTGAGTCGATGACCTCAGGGGGTAGATATTGTCTAGGAAATATTTGTCGGAATGTATCTTTTGAAGATTTTCCGGTCAAAGTTATTTGGGACGAGATTTGAGCTTTTCTTGTTGTTATTTCGATATTTTTTGATAGATCGTAGGCTTCCTCATTGGCTTTTACGAGTTCTATGGCCAAGTCAGTTGCCAATACTCTGGACTTGAAAGTGACTTCGGCAGATTGATGTCGAGTGTCAGTCAATTTAATTGCGAGTCCTGGTATCTGCGCAGTCGCCTGAATCTGGAAGATGGCTAAGCCAGCCGCAAGAGATACTAGTAAGAGAGCCGAAAATATCGCGGGAGATAATTGTCGGTTTTGAGGAGAAAGTGGAGGGGAATAATTTAATAGTTTCTTTGTGAAGCTATGTCGAGGCTGCTCATGAGTTGAGCCTCGATTTGGCTTGTTGTTTAAGTTAAGCGAACTTCGCATTATGACCGGTTTGCTTTCGGTAATATCTCAGCTACACGTAATCTGGCAGATCGTGCTCGGGGGTTCTGCTTTATTTCATCTTCTGATGCGACGATTGGCTTTCGGGTCAGTTCTCTTAGAGTTGGGCTGTGTTCACAGGTGCAGATAGGTAATCGTTTCGAGCAGACACAAGATGCTGACTCGTACCTAAAAAAGGATTTCACGAGTCGATCTTCAAGAGAATGAAAAGAGATAATTGCCAGTCTTGCATTTTCTCCGGAGGTGTGACTTGTTTGGCTTAAGAATTCACGGATGGTATGCAGACCTTTTTCTAATTCAGTAAGTTCGTCATTAACCGTAATTCTTAAGGCTTGGAAGGTTTTAGTCGCTGGATGCTTTTGTCTTTGTTTTGCAGTTAATGATCCGACTGCTGTTTCTATGGTTAGAACTAACTCTTCAGTAGTTGCGATTGGTCTGTTTTTTATAATCTGTCGAGCTATTTTTTTCGC
>NZWK01000040.1 GCA_002701625.1 Chloroflexota bacterium | reverse complement strand
CCATCTGGGGGGCCGACCTGAATAAGTCCGCTTTCCGTGTAGAGATCACTACCGGATACTTCTTCCAACTCTTCCCAAAGTTCATATGACCTTTTCAATAGTGGAACATAATTAGGATGTTCAAAATAAGCGAGTCTGATTATCCTCGTTTGTCCGTGTGAAGATCCTTTGTCATGTGCGGCAGGGAATCTATCTAATCCAATGACATCAAAGCCATTTCTTGCAAGATAGTACATTGCAGCGCTTCCAACTGCTCCTGTCCCAATAACAATGACGTCCGTATGTTTGGTAACCGAATCAGACATCTCTAATACCCTCCATATCGTCAATAAAAGACACCAACAGACTATTTCTCCAAATGGTACAGGCAATTTAACAAAAAACACCTAATATGTGATTGCTGTAATTGGCAGCTAATAAAGCAGATAAAAGTGTTTAATTTAGGTACATAAATAGGAAATTGATGTAATTACAGCCTATTTACCCAATGCCTCAAAGCCCAATTCCATACTACATAAGGGGTTTACTGGAATAGACGAGTCTTTACAACAGACATCACACATAACTTATCAGTTGAATGCCCAGACCGTATGTTTCGTCGGCTGAAAGTGACGCACGTAAAGTACCTGGAATTGGTCCTGGGCTAGATTCACTTACCGTCATTCCAGCGGATCGATACCGGGCTATTTCTTTTTCAATATCAGGAACTTCAATTGCTACCATTGAGGCTGGATGCTCGCCAATGCTGCTGATTCTTTCAGCGAGAGGACTTTCATTTGTTGCAGGCTGAACGAGTTCCATAACTGCTTGGCCACAAAGCATTTGACCGATATGAATTCCATGATCNGATGCATCTATTTTTGCGGACACACCTAATCCAAGTACCTTTGACCAGTCTGCNGCAGCGAGATCAATATCAGTGACCATAGCTGCTAGGTGATCGAACCCCTTTTCAGTTCCTGTATGGGAGTCAGAAGGTGGTTGTGCAAGTTCGATTAGAACCCCGTGCATGGCTTTCGGATGAATAAATGCNATCTCNCCCGCAAGTCCATCTCGCGGGTTTTCATCAATTAAATCAATGCCCNCTGCCTTAAGGCGGGTAAGCTCCGCTCGAATATCATCGGTACGAAAGCAAATATGATGNAGTATTTCTCCCTTACTTTCGAGGTATCTTGCGACTCCCGTATCATCACGGACGGGCTGCAGGAGCTCTATTTCATTCTCACCAATCGCCAGCAATACCCCTCTGACACCTTGTTCTTCTATTACGCGATCTTCTGAGACTGTAAGGCCCATAGTATCTCGAAAAAAACCGAGTGCATCGTCTGCTGAATGAACTACTATCCCTACGTGATGTATCAAGTCAATCATNTGAATACCCCCCCTGTGTATTGAGATTACAAATTNTATTTAAGCTAAATCTCAAGCNTGATCNTATTTCTAAATTGTCATTACCTCTTGATATTCGCCCCATTCTTCTCTGAGGACTGCACAAATTTCACCTACCGTGGTGTATGCCTCAACGGCTTCGATAAGGAGTGGCATCATNTTCTCTTCGTTATGAGCAGCAGCTCGAATTTTTTTCAAAGATTCNNNAACAGCNTGTTGATCTCTACTAGCTTTCATCGCAGTCATTTCAGTTTTACGTCGAGCTCCNAGTTCAGGGTCAACACGTAAGATATCAGCGTCTACTTCGGTTTCAGTCGCGAACTGATTCACTCCCACGATGATTCGGTCGTTNGTTTCAGCCTGCATTTGAAGGCGGTATGCTGACTCTTGGATTTCACGCTGAGGGAAGCCTTGCTCAATTCCAACTAAGGCTCCCCCAATCTCTTCAATTTGTTCGATNTAGGCCCAAGCTTCTTTTTCGACCCTGTCNGTAAGATGTTCAATGAAGTATGAACCNGCTAGTGGATCTATGGTGTCAGCAGCGCTGGATTCATATCCAATAATTTGTTGGGTTCTNAGCGCAATTTCAACGGCTTCTTCAGANGGTAGTGCAAGTGCTTCNTCGTAGGAGTTTGTATGCAAACTCTGNGTTCCACCCAACACAGCGGACATNGCTTGAAGCGTCGTGCGAATNACGTTGTTTAGTGGTTGTTGTGCGGTCAAGGTTGCACCACCTGTTTGCGTGTGAAATCGAAGCATTTGGGAGCGAGCAGATTCAGACTTGAATCTTTCTTTCGCGATTTTTGCCCACATCCGTCGAGCAGCTCTGAATTTGGCAACTTCTTCCAGGAAATTGGAATGACATGCAAAGAAGAATGCGAGTCGACCTCCGAATTCGTCGAACTGGAGACCAGCTTTTAGAGCAGCTTCAACATACTCAATCGCGTTAGCAAATGTGAATGCCAATTCCTGAGCAGCAGTACAACCTGCCTCTCTCATGTGGTAACCAGAAATAGANATGGTATTCCATTCTGGCAGATTATCTTTGCACCAAGAAAAGGAATCTGTGATGAGCCGCAGGGAGGGNCGGGGAGGAAATATATAAGTGCCACGCGCAATATATTCTTTTAAAATATCGTTTTGAATCGTGCCACCAATTTTTGATAGATCAGCTCCCTGTTTTTTTGCNGCTGCTACGTATAAGGCTAAAAGAATTGGTGCGGTTGCGTTGATTGTCATGGAGGTGGTTATTGACTCCAGAGGAATCCCATCAGTCAATGTTTCCATATCTGCNAATGAAGAGATAGCAACTCCCACTTTTCCGACTTCTCCTTCGGCTGTGTCGTCGTCAGAATCGAAACCTATTTGTGTGGGTAGATCAAATGCGACTGATAATCCAGTCTGTCCCTGTTCCAGAAGATATTTGTAACGTCTGTTGCTTTCTTCCGCATCGGCGAATCCTGCGTACTGGCGCATAGTCCAAAGGCGACCTCTGTACATAGTAGGTTGTACACCGCGTGTAAATGGATATTCGCCTGGGTATCCCATCTTCTCGTGGTAATTCCACTCAGCCATGTCTTCAGGGCCATATAGTGGGTCAATTGATGCTCCAGAAGATGATTCGAATTGCTCTTTCCGCTCCTTGAAACGTGCGGTTGCTTTGCTGAAACTCGTCTCTTCCCATTCCTGTTTACTNTTGCTCATAGAACCCCCTCGATTCGAACCTTTATTGAGTGTATTTAACTAATGAGGCCAGCGCTATATCATTTAACCCAAAGCGTCACTAGAGCTTAGCCTATTTAAGCGTAGAATAAGATGCTTGACGGGAGACGAATATGACAAACGAACACCCCATNCGTGTATTAATCGCGAAACCAGGACTGGACGGTCATGACCGCGGAGCGAAGGTTGTTGCGAGAGCACTTCGTGATGCTGGAATGGAGGTTGTCTACACTGGAATCAGACAAACTCCAAAGATGATAGCTGAAGCTGCTTTGCAAGAAGATGTTCAGGTTGTAGGCCTGTCAATATTATCGGGTGCTCATTTGGAGCTCTTCCCGAGAGTAGTTGAGGAATTGTCAACTCGAGGTGTGGATGACGTACTACTTTTTTGTGGCGGCATCATACCAGCCGAGGATATCCCTCGAGTTAAAGAAATAGGGTTTGATGGGGTNTTTGGGCCTGGGACAGATACGTCTGATGTTATCAGTTTTGTAAAAGAACATGCCCCGGCGCGCGCCTAGTCAAGGAATATTTATTTGTCTAACTCGACTGACTTAAGTAGAGCNGAAGAATTAACCGAGCAGCTATTAAGTGGAAACAGAAGAGCTCTTAGTCGAGCTATATCGCTAGTTGAAGCAGATACCCNGGTTGGGCGTTTGATCTCAGGATTGGTCTACCCACATACCGGTAACGCCCAAATCGTGGGGATTACCGGCTCTGCTGGCGCGGGCAAGTCGACTCTTGTTGGATCTATCGCTCGAGAAGAGCGGAAACGAGNTCGTTCGATCGGAATCATTGCCGTTGATCCCTCCTCGCCGTTTTCTCATGGTGCTATTTTAGGCGANCGAATACGCATGCAAGANCTCACTAGCGACAGNGGCGTATTTCTTCGATCGATGGCTTCTCGAGGNAATNTAGGTGGATTATCGGAGACTGCAACCGCNGTATCTGATCTTTTGGATGCAGCTAATTTTGACGTTGTATTGATTGAAACAGTGGGAGCTGGGCAAGATGAGGTTGAAGTGGCAAATGCTGCCGGAACGACCGTTCTTGTTGCAAATCCAGGGGCCGGTGATGATGTCCAGTCAATGAAGGCTGGACTAATGGAAGTGGCACAAATAATGGTGGTAAACAAAGCCGATTTAGCAGGGGCCGATACAGCAGTTGCTCAGTTACGTTCACTTTTGGCTATCGCGAATCTTGGTGCTTGGAAACCNCCTATTCTTAAGACNATCGCCTCGTCAGGCGATGGTGTGTCGGAATTAGTTGATCAAATGGATGAGCATCAAAAATTNATCACAGTCTCTGATNANGCCAATCAAGAGCGAATAGATCATGCCCAGCGACAAATTTTGGCGTTGGCTCGCGCAGTTATGCATCGTCAAACTTTGGCGGAGGCCGCTGATAACGTTTCATTNGATACATTAACCAGTCAGGTAGCTGTNCGCTCAAAGGATCCGAGATCAGCCGCGATNGAGCTCGTCGAAGCCTTACGNACGTCGTGGAGTGGGATGCCACCAGCGAAATGACTAATACCNATGTCACCCGCTTAGTGTTCATTCGGCATGGTCAGACCGAATATAACTTGAAAGGATTATCGCAAGGCCTTATCGATATTCCACTCAATGANACGGGTCAACGTCAGGCTGATGCCCTCGTNTCTTTCCCTGGATTGGATAATNTTTCTGCGATTTACTCATCTCCTTCTGTTCGNGCAATTCAGACCGCTGAACCCTTGTCNAAAAGCTTGGNAATCGAGATAACAACGGATCCGGCATTGGCAGAGATGGANCAGGGAGACTATGACGGATTTAGNGCTGAGGATATGCGTAAAAAGATTCCACAAGAATTTCTAGATGCCTGGAGATCTGGTAATCCGGACGACGTGCGAATGCCGAACGGCGAGACGCTTCGTGAAGTACAAGATCGAATGGTCGCTGTTTGTGATTTGCTTGCCGCAAAACATCTCGGNTCTGNGGTAGCANTTTTCTCTCATAATCTTTCAATCAAGGCGCTTCTTTGTCACGGATTTGAAGCTGGGCTTAAAAATTTTAGACGACTATCTATCTCAAATGGCTCGGTATCCGTAATTGATATTTCCCCCGAAAATTGGTGGTTGGTCAATTCNGTGAATGATATTCCAGAACTGGAGCTTTGATAGATTTGCAAGCATCTGNCATGACTTATAGGCTTATATTAGGTCGGGGGCATAGTAATCAGGAGTGACTTATCTCCGGACCCCTTATTTTTTTGAAGCGGACCTTAGCAAATTTCGGGAGCGTGCAAGTTGCGCTGGTAGTGTCGATAATATTGATNGGTCTCTTCGCGTACGCAATTCCTAAGACTTTACAGAGAATANCAGTACTGGAAGCTGAAATAAGGGCTAGCGAGTCGGAATTGGCATGTGTAGATGCGAGATTTCAAACACTATCTCGAGTTTATGAGTATGTGAAGTCTGACGAATATCGGGAGACTCTCATGCGNACTCGATATCAGTATGTCGAGCCAGGTGAAACGCTAATTCAAATTAGTTACGGTGATANTGAGAATGTCGANCCCCTTGTCTCTGATGAAGAGGTTAATGACTGGTGGTGGATTCCATATTTTAGTCTTGAGGATGTTTTGCCCGAGTGTGACCAAGACGAATATTAGTTATTGACNTGATNTGAGTTTACAGATTGCGGAGTCCATCTGATAATCAATGATGTTGACTTAGAGTTCTAGTTGGGTACNGCCGTTGCTGTTAAAGACATTNCTAAAATCNAATCGTGCGTCAGAGGCNTTTGAACGAAAGATTCAATCGCAATTGNTNATTTTGCTCAAAGATCTGGGATCGACAAATTTAAAAAAAGNGGTAATTGCCTGTTCCGGTGGAGGAGATTCTACNGCACTTCTAATTGCAGTTCGNAATCAATTCCCAGCGCTGCATCTAACTGCTGCCTATTTTAATCATGGTATGCGCGANGATAAGTCAANAAAGGCTGAAGAAGACTTCGTGGCCAAGATTGCNNCTGAATTGGNTTCNGATTTTGTTACTGGAAGAANCAGTGGNAAACTGAATTCAGAAGAAGATGCGCGAATAGCTCGTTATCAGTGGCTTGCAGAAATATGTNNCGATGTCGGTGCCGAAATTTGTATGACTGGTCACCATGCCAACGATCAAGCTGAGACAGTACTGCTAAATATCTTGCGTGGTACGGGATCAACGGGCATGTCCGGAATGCTTGCGTCGACTTCATGGCCATTAGGGAATTCCACGAATACACGGAAACCTGTTTTGTTACGGCCATTATTGCGATTATGGCGCGATGATATTGATGCTTACCTACGGGACTTGGGTATCGAGCCCCGATTGGATGATTCAAATGCGGACGACAGATATTTGAGAAATAGANTNCGAATTGTAAGTTTGCCGCACCTTAAGGACATAAACCCAAANGTGGAAAACCATTTGGTGGCNTTAGCTGAGGATACNAGATCAGATGATGAATTNTTAACGAANCTTGCACAAGAATGGCTTGATGAAAANATGCAGTATCAAGANCTTAAACACCAATTGGTNCNGGATGAAATTAAGATTCCTCGNACTAANCGATCTGGNTTGAGTATNGTNCCTAAGCCAATATTCACCNGAATCTTGAAGATTGTCGCAGGTGATCTTGGTTTNAANATGTCACGCAGTCAGATAGAGACGGCATATTCTATTTGTGGTCGTGCAAACGCTGAAGTGAGCATAAGTGATGGGGAGATACGCACTGAAAAATCCTGGTTTGTGATATCTAAAACTAGTCCTTAATGATTTGTTAGATTTATATAGGATTCTGTCTACCAACATGTTTGGTACAACGATTGACAGTGGCTGTTCCTACTCGTAGAGTTAATGGCCTGTGCACATATGAGGCATTTTGTACCTTTACAGTTGGAGAGCAAATAGAATTCGAAATGTGGATCCTTGTCATGTTCGGATCTGCGTACNAGATAGCTTTCAGCTTATGCTGANAGTGGTGCGCTATCGACCGAGCAAGATGAAAAANATAAGTTTTAGGATACTAAGGAAACTTAGCAAACTATTCGTTATGAAGAGTTTGATCCTGGCTCAGGATAAACGTTGGCGACGTATTTTATGCATGCAAGTCGAACGGTTCTTCGGAACCGTGGCGAACGGGTGAGTAACACGTAGGCACCTGCCCAGAAGTGGGGGACAACCCTCCTAACGGAGGACTAATACCCCATGTGATCTTCGGATCAAAGCCTTCGGGCGCTTTTGGATGGGCCTGCGGCGGATTAGCTTGTCGGTGAGGTAACGGCTCACCGAGGTGACGATCTGTAGCTGGTCTGAGAGGACGAACAGCCACACAGGGACTGAGACACGGCCCTGACTCCTTAGGGGGGCAGCAGCAAAGAAATTTGCGCAATGGACGAAAGTCTGACGCAGTAACGTCGCGTGGGGGATGAAGGCCTTCGGGTTGTAAACCCCTTTTATGAGTGAAGAAGATCTGACGGTAACTCATGAATAAGTCACGGCTAACTACGTGCCAGCAGCCGCGGTAATACGTAGGTGGCAAACGTTGTCCGGATTCACTGGGCGTAAAGCGCGCGCAGGCGGATTGGTAAGTCGATTAGGTGAAATCTCCAGGCTCAACTTGGAGAGGCCCTGCGATACTGCCAATCTAGAGGCACCTAGAGGAGAGTGGAATTAACAGTGGAGGGGTGGAATCCGTAGATATTGTTAGGAACACCAGTGGCGAAAGCGGCTCTCTGGGGGTGTACTGACGCTGAGGCGCGAAAGCGTGGGGAGCGAACGGGATTAGATACCCCGGTAGTCCACGCCGTAAACGATGANCACTAGGTGTTTGGGGTATCGATCCCNTGAGTACCGAAGCTAACGCGATAAGTGNTCCGCCTGGGAACTACGGNCGCAAGNCTAAAACTCAAAGGAATTGACGGGGGCCCGCACAAGCAGCGGAGCGTGCGGTTTAATTCGAAGATACGCGAAGAACCTTACCAGGGCTTGACATGGCGTTGACCGACTACGAAAGTAGTTTTCCCTTCGGGGCAGCGTCACAGGTGCTGCATGGTTGTCGTCAGCTCGTGCCGTGAGGTGTTGGGTTAAGTCCCGCAACGAGCGCAACCCTTGCCGTGTGTTGTATTTTTCACACGGGACTGCCTGGCGAAACCAGGAGGAAGGCGAGGACGACGTCAAATCAGCATGGCCCTTACGTCCTGGGCTACTCGCACGCTACAATGGATGGTACAGACCGTCGCGATACCGTGAGGTGGAGCTAATCGGACAAAACCATCCTCAGTACGGATTGCAGGCTGCAACTCGCCTGCATGAAGCCGGAGTTGCTAGTAATCGTAGGTCAGCCATACTACGGTGAATACGTTCCCGGGCCTTGTACACACCGCCCGTCACGTCATGGAAGTCGGCAACACCTGAAATCGCTAAGCCAACCTTCGGGAGGCAGGCGCTCAAGGTGGGGCTGGTAACTGGGACGAAGTCGTAACAAGGTAGCCGTACCGGAAGGTGCGGCTGGATCACCTCCTTTCTAAAGGAGCCATTTCACATCTATTTGGTTTGTAGAACTTGTTTTATAAACCAACCTTCAGGGCGTTGTCTTGATTGATTAGATGCCAGGCTTCAGATCGATCGGTTCATACCAAATCTATAGAGTTATCTGTCTCTAGGTATGAAATGTTCTACAGATCTCGTTATGGATTCACGCGAGGAATTCTATTTGCTCTCCAGCCGTTAAGGTACGTGTCATATTTGGCACTGCCTCGCTGGGCCATTAGCTCAGGTGGTTAGAGCGCAGTCCTGATAAGACTGAGGTCGGTGGTTCGAGTCCACCATGGCCCACCAGGCTGTGAGCTGGCTTTCCGATCGAAAGTTTTGGGAAGTAAGTTGTTTAATAGGGGCCATAGCTCAGTTGGGAGAGCGCCTGCTTTGCAAGCAGGAGGTCGAGGGTTCGAGACCCTCTGGCTCCACCAAAACTGCCATTAGCGAGGTATTTAAACCATTCGTCACTATCGACCTCAAGGTCGTTTGTGTATGCCAGTGTTGATCTGGTATGGAACTTTTCAAGTTGAAGACTGCATATATACTGCAAACACAGCGTTATCTCTTTTANNAGAGGTAATGTTGATAGAGAATGTTGTCTTTCAATTTATTGGAGGGCAGCATGCATAAGATTGCGTCATCTCTTTTGATTTAGGTCAAAAGAGTGCGCATCCAAGCAAACAAGCAATTAGTAGATAACACAAAATATTTAACTAAATCTAAATCACTCAGGTTTACTTGATGTGATAATTAGATTTAGGGAATCCTGCAAGCGTCGAGTCATATCGAATAAGATGTGGAGCGAGCTTGACGGAGGGTCAAGTTACTAAGGGCATGTGGTGGATGCCTTGGCGCCTGGAGCCGATGAAGGACGTGGCGTGACTGCGAAAATCCCTGGCTAGCTGTCAAGCGAGCTTAACCGGGGGTATCCGAATGAGGCAACTCAGCTCAATTTTATTGAGTTACCGCTGATTGAACACATAAATCAGATGGAGGGAACCGGGGGAACTGAAACATCTAAGTACCCTGAGGAATAGAGATTATTCCCTTAGTAGCGGCGAGCGAACGGGGAACAGCCCAAACCGTCTTCTGCGGAAGGCGGGGTTGTAGGACAGTTCATATGGAGTTACAAANNGNTTNGATANCTGAANCGCCTGGGANGGNGTGCCACAGATGGTGANAGCCCAGTAAGTGACATNGANNCNACTCCGANCTGTATCCTGAGTAGTGCGGGACACGAGAAATCCCGTNTGAATCTGGGAAGACCACTTTCCAAGGCTAAATACTCCAGGCGACCGATAGCGTATAGTACCGTGAGGGAAAGGTGAAATAGTACCCCGAGAGGGGAGTGAAATAGTTCCTGAAACCGCATGCTTACAAGCAGTTGGAGCCAGTTCGTTCGCGAATTGGTGACAGCGTGCCTATTGAAGAATGAGCCAACGAGTTACGTTCAGTGGCAAGGTTAAGCGATGAGAGTCGTGGAGCCGTAGCGAAAGCGAGTCTTAAAAGGGCGAAAGTGGCTGGACGTAGACCCGAAACCGAGTGATCTACCCATGGGCAGAGTGAAGCGGGAGTAATGCCCCGTGGAGGCTCGAACCTTCCTGAGCTGCAAATCAGTTGGATGACCTGTGGGTAGCGGAGAAATTCCAATCGAACTCGGAGATAGCTGGTTCTCCTCGAAATGTATCTAGGTACAGCCTCGTGTGTTTTCTTCTGGGGGTATGGCTCTGAATGGACTAGGGGGCATAGCGCTTACCAAACCCAATCAAACCGGGAATACCAGAAGATTAGAACGCGGGAGTGAGACTGTGGGAGCTAACTTCCATGGTCAAGAGGGAAACAACCCAGACCCCCGGCTAAGGTCCCTAAATCCATGCTCAGTGTGCAAGGATGTCCAGTTGCATAGACAACCAGGATGTTGGCTTAGAAGCAGCCANCATTTAAAGAGTGCGTAACTGCTCACTGGTCGAGTGGCCGGGCGCCGACAATGTAACGGGGCTNAAGCATGGTACCGAAGCTAGGGGACCGCTTTTTAGCGGTCGGTAGAGGAGCGTTCTGTATGCNATGAAGCTGTGCGGGTGACCGTCGGTGGAGCGTNCAGAAGTGAGAATGTNGGCATGAGTAGCGAAATTCAGGTGAGAACCCTGAACGCCGTAAGCCCAAGGGATCCTACGCAAAGCTAATCCGCGTAGAGTTAGGCGGGCCTAAGCCGAGGGCGAGAGCCGTAGGCGATGGACAGCAGGTAAGTATTCCTGCCCCACCATATGGGCGTTTGAGATGTGAGGTGTGACCCAGAAGGATAGACAGAGCGGGCCCTGTGGACATGGTCCGTCCCTACACCGTAGGCGTCTGACGATAGGAAAATCCGTTGTCAGGTTAAGCGGAGGGTGAGGGGGGNAGTGGAGACTTCGGTCAAAACGACTCTGTTGAGTCCATGCTGGCTAGAAAAGCATCGGCATCGAGTGCATATGGTGTCCGTACCGCAAACCGACACAGGTGGGCGACGGTAAGTACCGTAAGGCGAACGAGAGAACCTTCGTTAAGGAACTCGGCAAAATAGCTCCGTAACTTCGGGAGAAGGAGCGCCCTTGTGAGTGAAACACTTTACGTGTGGAGCATCACGAGGGCCGCAGTGAGCAGGCCCAGGCGACTGTTTAACAAAAACACAGGTCTCTGCGAACCAGTAATGGGATGTATAGGGGCTGACGCCTGCCCAGTGCCGGAAGGTTAAGGAGATGGCTGAGAGGCCAGAACTGAAGCCCCGGTGAACGGCGGCCGTAACTATAACGGTCCTAAGGTAGCGAAATTCCTTGTCGGGTAAGTTCCGACCCGCACGAATGGCG
>NZWK01000039.1 GCA_002701625.1 Chloroflexota bacterium | reverse complement strand
CGTCCTGCGAAACAGATGCTCTATGCCTAAATGGTGCGAGTTATTTGGTAAGTATTCCATATTCCGCTGAAACTACTAATTTGGCCCAGTTGCATCTTTTTACGTTTAAGTCTGGCCGGTGGATTTCGCTCGAGTCTTCTGTAATTGATGAGGCTGAGAAGCGATTATCGGCATCCGTTCAACTTCCTACGGTCCGCAATATGGTTCTACTAGAGCAAATAGGTTCAGCAAAAACTATTTCTTTCTATGGATCTCCAAGTACCGTTCCCATATATGAATTGGGTGATCGGGTAACTAGTTTTGTTAGTGGTCGGGCGGAAATTTATTTACGGGCTGAGTCTGGTGATCTTGTATTTTCTGAAGTTTTTCCAGGGCAGATTGAAACAGACGCAATTGGTCTACTCGAAGTATCAGGAAACACCCAAGATATTGAGCGAATGCTTTCCAGTCCTGAGATTCGGATTGCCTATTCTAGAGCCATCACTGATCTTATTAGCCAAGAGGATTACGGCGGTATAGTTGTAAATTTTGGGTCACTAAAGAAGGATGTACATGGTTCTTTGATTGAATTTGTTTCAGAGCTTCGATCTAACGCTTCAATGAGCGCGAGAAAAATAAATTTAATTGTACGACCGTCAGACAAGTATAATTCTGAATGGTCGACACTACTTTCTCTGGTGGATGAATTTTGGATTTCAGTTCGATACTCGGAAGGAGACACATTAAGTCTTCTAGATTCTTTTCTAGTGCCGTATATTGTCAATGGTGATGATATAGGGAAGATTTCTTTGTTGTCCTATACGGGCATTCAAGGGGGAACCTCTACCTTTGATGATTCTCGATCGTTACTTGAAACCCTAACTGCAATAAATATCGATGCTGAGATTGGGTCAATTAGCACCGACCAAGATATTGTTCTTGGTACGGACCCCTCGCCTGCTTTTGAAAGTAGTATCTATTGGGACGAGAGTGCCCGTTCGGTCGTGGTTCGAATAGATAAAGAGAATTATTTTGTTCCTAGTCGTTTTTCTTTTTCTTTTTTGCTCGACTTCATCGATTTCTGGAGCTTAAAAGGATTAGTTATTGACTCATCTAATTCTGAAAAGATGCCCAAAGGAGTAGTTGAAGTTGTTTCAAGATGGTTTGACACAGAATCAATTCAACCGATCGAACCTTTCGGTCCCTATTTACAACCCTGTTGGATTGTTAGTGCTGGCTCAGTCTCATCGGAATGTTGGTCCACTAGTGGCGGTGAGAATCCAGCCGTTTGGACCACTCCCTCTACTCCTGGCGTATACGCACTGAAATTAATAATTTCAGACGGTGAATATTTCGTTTCTAACGAAGAAATTTTAAGAGTGGACTCTGTCGCCACAGCTAGCCCAACAGCCACAGCTAGCCCAACAGCCACAGCTAGCCCAACAGCCACGGCTAGCCCAACAGCNACNGCNANCCCAACAGCCACNGCTANNNCAACAGCCACNNCNACAGCCACAGCTACCGCAACGGCTACACCACCACCAGGNCCGCCAGGACCAGCNTTGAACTAGAAAGCGAGTAGAGAGCCTAAATGATCAANATTCCNAAGCCAACTTCTCAAAGNCCTCGAGTGATATCAGGAAGTGCGCGAGGTATGCGTCTGTCAGTTGCTGATTCACCCGGTATTCGGCCCACCTCACTNCGTTTAAGGGANGCAGTTTTTTCTATNCTGGAATCAATCGNCACTGATTATGATTCAATTCTTGATTTGTATGCAGGAAGTGGTGCGCTTGGTATTGAAGCATTATCTCGATCAAATGGGTCNGCCGTATTTGTCGANCNAGATCGANCAGCTGTTGAGACGATTNANAGCAATATAANCAGGCTGCAATTTGGGAACCGNTCTTCAGTTCAGCATATGTCGGTCGAAAAATGGTTACCTTCGGCACAAGATTCTTTCACNGTNGTNTTTGCTGACCCACCATATNNNGAGTTANATCTTGGGGAAACGCTGACNGNTAAGCTCGAGAANTGTNTAGCAGACCGTGCCGTATTGGTGNTAGAGNACGCAGCGGATCAATCTGTGCCNGATTCAATTTGCAACATTTCNTTNTATAAAAATAGNCAGCAAGGACGNGGGGCAGTNGCGATTTATNGCTGAAAGAAATAAAGAACGAATTAAGGAGCTAAGAGGNAAATTATGGTTACAGCGCTATATCCAGGAAGATTTGATCCAGTCACTATGGGGCATATTGACATAGCTACTCGTGCGTCNAGCTTATTTGATGAGGTTGTCATAGGGGTTGCCTATTCGCGAAGCACAATTTTTACACTTGATGAACGGATGTCATTCTTTCAGAACGCATTAGANNAAAAGAAACTCACCAATATGCGCGTCACGCCAATTGAGGGTTTGACCGTGGATTCGGCAAGATCAGTGGGTGCGACAGCAATCGTCAGAGGNCTNCGAACTGGTGATTTCGGNTATGAGTTTGACATGGCTTTGATGAANAGGCATATGGCTCCTGATATAGAGTCNATTTATTTAATGACGTCATTGGAAACATTATTTGTTTCNAGTACTCGAATTCGGGAGTTAGCNGGATTTGGCCGNGATGTCAGTGATTTTGTGACGGAAGAAGTGGCTATCGCCATCAAAGAGAAATTTANCGACAAATAGAGGGTGATTGATCANCAAGGAGGACNAAATGGAGTTAATTGACGCATTATCAGCAATACATGAATTGCTGGAAGGAAAGACNCAGGTGCGTGGACGGATATGGGTTGAACGATCAGATTTACTTGAGCTAATAGATATTGCGGTCACGAAAGCATCACAAAACGCTAACTCACGCTTGGAGATTGAAGCTTTTGCAGAGCAAATAGCAGCTGAATCTAGACTCAAATCGGACGAAATTTTATCTCAGAGTAGTGCCCAAGCAGAGATAATTATTGAGAATGCTCGTAATATGGCGAGTGAGATTATTGCCGCGGCTGAAGGGGAGGCAACCGAGATTTTATCGGAGGATAACAAGGTTAGACAGATTTTAGACCTGCAAGAGAAGATTCAGCACAGCAGTCAGGCACATCTGGATCATGTCACTCAAGTTCAAACCGAGGCTATTGAAACACTCATTAAACTGTCCGATTTTATTAAGAATCAAGCTGGTGAAATAAGCGAGCACCTTGATACAGATAACCTAAATACCGCCAGTGGTTCGGTTAATCGACCTGAAGCGGACGTCATATCTAGACCAGCAGACCATGGATTGGAACCGCAATTAGTAGGTGTCTTGTCGAGCGTTAGTGCATCGAATGAGGTCTCTTCACGAGAAGATGAAGAACAAATGGTGCCGTCGTTGCAAGTTATGAAACCGGCTAGCGAAGAATCCTTTATTGGTGTCAACGATCGAGAATCGTATGAGGAGGATAGTCAACTCCCATTTATTTCTGACGAATTATTTCAACCTTATGATGACTACACGAAATCTGATGACTAGATGACTATATTCAGTAGACGATTCTCAACGTAGATCACTCGTTTGATAGCCTCGTCTGACAATATTTCATCTATCTGCTTGGTAGTCCTTGCAAGTTCCAATACTGCGGTTTCAGTTGCGTCCGTAGGGACCATGATTTTCACTTTTACTTTGCCATTAATTTGAACCGGAATTTCAATTTCACTGACTATTAGAGCTGACTCATCTACCGTCGGCCAATTTTCCAAGTGGATTGACTTTTTCTCGCCCAATCGCTGCCATAATTCTTCAGAGATATGAGGTGCAATAGGTGCTAATAGAAGCAATAAGGACTTGACTGAGAAGTTCCAGTTCTCATCGGTGATATCTCCACGTTCGCGACTGCCTGAAAGTGCGTTTGTTAATTCCATTAGAGCGGCAATGGCTGTATTAAATGACTTTTCGGCTAAATCATATGTAACACGCTGAACGGTTTGATTTACTAGACGAACAAATTCCTGGTCCTGACCAGATATATTTTTTTCACTATAATGCGAGTTAGCTAAAACCCAGACTCTGTTCAACCATCTTGAGATCCCGATGATTCCTTCTGAGTAGGGGCCGCCGTTTTCCCATGGCCCCATGAATGCCAGGTGGGCTCTGAATGCATCCGTTCCCCACTGATCGACAATTTCATCTGGTGCCACCACATTACCCCGACTTTTAGACATCCGTTGTCCATCTGTACCAAGCACTTGGCCCTGAGCAAAATAGTTAAGGAATGGCTCATTTCCACTCAGAATACCAATGTCTCGTCCGAATTTATGAAAAAACCTAGCATACAGTAAGTGCATAACTGCGTGTTCGGCTCCACCTGTGTACTGATCGACAGCAGGCCATTTTTTTGTGGCAGCAGATCCGACAGGNGCAGTCGTATTGGCCGGATCTGTATATCTATATACATACCAAGAGGAACACATAAAAGTGTCCATTGTGTCAGTTTCACGTTTCGCCGGCGCTCCACATTCGGGGCAGAGGACGTTCACAAAACTTTCAGCTAGTGACAACGGGCTTTGACCAGTTGGTAAAAACTCAACTTCTGTTGGTAATTTAATGGGGAGTTCATTCTCAGCAACAGGGACTGTACCGCAGTCTGCGCAATGAATTATTGGTATAGGAGCTCCCCAATAACGCTGTCGGGAGATCAACCAGTCACGTATACGAAACTGTGTTTTTTTAGTACCTAAATTATTTTCTTCGACATGCTCGATAACTTTTGTAATCGCATCACTCGCATTTAAAGATGTAAATTCTTGAGAATTTATTAAATTGCCTTTGCCTGTATATGCTTGTTCGAGTTCCTGATCTTCTGACCAATTTTCTGGCTCGATCACGACCTTGATTGGCAGCTCGTATTTTTTCGCAAATTCGAAGTCCCGCTGGTCATGTGCGGGCACAGCCATAATCGCTCCTGTTCCATATGTTGCGAGCACATAATCGGCAATCCAAATCGGAACTTTTTCACCATTCATTGGATTTAGACAGTATGTACCAGTAAATACTCCAGTTTTCTCGCGGACTGTTGATTGTCTCTCTATTTCTGTAACGCGCGCTGAATCTTCTTGATAACGTTTTATCTGTTCGTTGAATTCTGGAGTGACTAAGTCTTTTACTAGCGGGTGTTCTGGTGCCAATACCATAAATGTTACGCCGTATAAGGTGTCTGGCCGTGTTGTGAATACTGAAAGAATTTCACTAATATTAGGATTTTCAATTTTAAATAAAATTTCGGCGCCTTCGGATTTGCCTATCCAGTTTTCCTGCATCCGAAGCACTGAATTTGGCCAATTCATGTCACTGAAATCTAAAAGCTCTTCAGCATACTCGGTAATTTTAAATAGCCATTGTGGCATTGATTTTTGTGAGACGGGTGATTCACAACGCTCGCAAACACCTTCACCCACCACTTGTTCATTCGCTAATGTCGTTTGGCATTTTGGACACCAATTTGCTGATGTTTCGGTTCTATAGGCCAAACCATTTTTGAAGAGTTGAAGAAACCACCACTGAGTCCACTGGTAGTAGTCCGGCGAGGAAGTATTTATTTCACGAGACCAATCGAACATGGCACCCATGCGTTTTAATTGCCCACGCATCCTCTCGATGTTAGCCGTGGTCCATTCCTGGGGATGGATACCTCTCTGAATAGCTGCATTTTCAGCTGGTAGGCCGAAAGCATCGAAGCCCATTGGAAAAAGGACATTGTATCCATTCATCCTATGAAATCGTGCCAGCATATCGGAAGGCGCCATCGCCCACCAGTGACCGATATGAAGATCGCCTGATGGGTATGGGAGCATAGTGGCGTGATACCGGTTAGGTTTATTAGGGTCAGAGTCGGGAGTTAAATAAAGGCCCTGCTTGTCCCAGTCGTCCTGCCACTTCTTTTCTATTACCAAAGGCTGATAGTCGTCGTTAGATCTTTGACTGGTCATTAAGAATATTCCAATTAGTAATTTCAAAAATATTTCGACATCTATAGAGTTGCATTACCCTGTACGTTACAGGGAGATTTAGTAGAACGGAAGTTATTTTGCGCAAAGCCGCCCTAACTCTGTTCGGCGGTGGTGACCAATCCGAGGAGATTTTTGATGCTTTTTGTGTTTCTTTCACTGTTAGGCCTTCATTTGATTGGTCTTCTGGTTTTGACTGCGAAAATTCGTCAAGTCTCGGATCCTGAATCAAGACAACGTTTCAGTAAATTTTTTTTAATCTATAGTTCCCTTGGAGCACCCATCGCGGTAGCCATTCTATTAAGTGCGTAGTCTGTGAGATAAGATATCTCTATTTCAGATCTATGGACTGGTAAACAGAGATTGAATTGATTCGGATTCTGAAAGATTTTCAGCCTTTAAGCCCTCATTATCTTGTATTGTTCGGTCTGAGCCGCCGTCAAGTAATGCNTTTATGCAGTNCAAATTCTCATTAACGGCTGCTATGTGNAGTGGNGTGTGCCCGTTGTCGTTTTTTAGATCGAGATTTGCNNCAGCCTCAATGAATGCATTGATGATTTCTATTGGGGCNTCAATGGCAGCACAATGGAGAGGTGTCCAACCTGATGCAGCTGGTGCAGANGGGTTTGCTCCATAATTCAGTAGCGGGCCAATTAAGTCGGGCCGTTTTCTATCCACTGCCTGATAAAGCGCTGTAAATCCGCCCTCAATTCTTGACTCCGTGTCAGCACCTGCTTCCAACAACGCTAGCAATTTTTCTCTGTCACCGTGGTCCACTGCTAGGTGTATCGGAGGCCAGTCTAAATTGACGGAGTGACCGAGCTGTTCTGAAACCACACCAATTGACTCATTATCTTCATCAGTTGTCGTATATGTAGGTGTGCTTTTGTGAGTTGAGCCAGGCTCGTCAATTTTAACTGAGGGAACTTTCAGAGTAGAGGCCAAATATGCTCCTAGAGTTATCAAAAAACCAATTAATACAACTAATCTTTTCATGATTTAGTAATTCCAAGTCTATCCATGCTGAACCGTGGGTGGGGGTACTAAACTTAAAAACATCTAATATCTAGATGTTTCGCCCTGCCGCAAGTCCAATCACCATTGCTAGTAANCCTAACCCGAGTGTAGCGAGTAANATCAATCCGCTCCAGAGGACGTCATCTAGCTCCTTATTCANAACNACTTCATACATGTAGGAGGAAAATGTTGTGAATCCACCNAGCACGCCCGCCGCGANAAAAGTTATCAAATATTTTGGAATTGTTGTTCGTGATTCGATGTAGCCAAAAAAAACACCCAACANCAAGGTGCCGAGAACATTCACGATTACTGTTGGAAGTCCGGCGATTATTAGCGGCCCACTCAGGACGCGAATTAACGAGTATCGAAGTGTGGCACCGATAGCGCCTCCTGTCGCAACAGCAATAAAAATTAGCATGATACAGATTGTATTGCCTGTTTTTGGGTCGCGCTTTTGGCTCAANCATGCGATGCTCCCTTGTACGTTTAATTTAATTTGTGAATTAAAAGAATATGTGGAGGGAAATATGACTTTAGATTTTACGGGACGAGTAGCCATTGTTACNGGAGCAGGTAACGGCTTAGGNCGTTCGTACGCGCTTGAGCTAGCCAGCAGGGGNGCAAAAGTCCTTGTGAATGACTTAGGTGGAGACATTTTTGGTAGNGGTGATGATGCTGCTGCCGCGCAAATAGTTGTTGANGAGATNAAGGCTGCAGGCGGGGAAGCNATTGCAAACTTAGGATCAGTTTCAGACTATGAAAACGGACTTGAAATGGTTCGTCAATGTATGGAAGCTTGGGGTCGGGTTGATATTGTTATTACAAATGCAGGAATCCTGCGTGATAAGGCAATGCATAACATAACGGAACAAGACTGGGACATCATTATGGATGTTCACATGAAAGGCACCTACGCCGTTCTACACCACGTATGGCCGGTATTCAGGCAGCAGGGCTANGGACGTGTGGTTTTGACATCTTCTTCCAGTGGTATTTGGGGTAACTTTGGTCAGGCAAATTATGGGGCTGCGAAGTCAGCTAACCTCGGCTTGATGAACGTTTTGAAGCAGGAAGGCTTGAAGTACAACGTGACNGTTAACAGTCTTATGCCAGGCGCTGGAACACGTTTGACTGCAACNGTCATGGANGAAGAGCGACTTGAGCAGATGAANCCAGAGTTTGTNACTCCTGCTGTNGTNTANATGTGTTCAGAAGAAAATAAAGANAGCGGTATGATGATTGAGGCTGGAGCTGGNAACTTCAATCGTGCTGTGGTCGTCAAGGGTCCNGGTATTGATCATGGTACCGACTCTCTACCAAGTGCCGANTGGGTTGAGGANAATTGGGGACAGATCACTAGTCTTGAAGGTGCNACCCCAATGTGGAATGGTCGTCAGACTGTGGATGANTTCAATGCATCTGATGCGCCTTTNAATGGCTAATTCAGATNTACATGAGTNACGNTTTAGTCTAAATAANTAGCNAGAGATAATAAGAGCGGGAGGACATGTCCTCCCGCTCTTATATTATTNGTTAAGCAACAATTCCCTGGTCTCGNAGTGANGTGATTTTGCTGGAATCNTATCCCAAGTCCTCNAGCACTTGGTCGGTGTGCTTTCCNGGGCTGGGNGCGGTTGTTCTAACTTGTCCTGGNGTATCAGAAAACTTTGGNCCTATACCAACTTGCTCNACAGTNCCNATNACGTCATCTTCCACTTCTACCATCATCTGTCTTTGCTGCTGATGTGGATCATGCAGAGCTTCTTCAATGTTTAAAACAGGAGCAACACACAGTTCAATATCTTTAAGTTCAGCAAACCAAGTGTCACGGTCTTTCGTAATNAACATATTTTTCANATGNGTCGCGAATTCATCGTGTTTNCTTGTNTCAGCCTCTGATTCAATTANATCCTCGCGCCCTGATATTTTACAGAGATTCTCCCAAAATCTNGGNTCGAGCGAACCAAGAGANATATACTTTCCGTCAGCACATTCGTANACGTTGTAATGAGGAGANCCGCCNCCCAATCCTNGCATACCTGGNACTGGGGAAGCCCCACCGGCNAGTACGCCTCCACTTTGACTAGCTAATAGATAAAGCACATTATCTGACATCGACATATCAAGATATTGACCGCGATTAGTATTTTGCCGAGCCAGAAGGGCACTTGTAATTGCGAACGCGGTCATTAGTCCACCACCCGCGAAATCTGCAATGACGTTTTGGGGAATTGAGAGCGGTTGCCCTTCGCGTCCGATCATTGCGAGCGCACCTCCAACCGAAATGTAATTAATGTCATGTCCGACCATATCTGAATAAGGTCCAGTTTGGCCAAAACCTGAAAGGGACGCATACACGATTCGAGGATTTACTTGCGAAATGGCCTCGTAGCCTACACCTAGACGATCCGTGACTCCGGGCCGAAAGCCCTCGAGAAATACGTCAGCATCTTTTGCTAATTCATGAACGATTTGCCGACCTGCGTCAGTCTTTAGATTGACGGTTATCGATCTTTTGTTTCGCGATAAGGGGTTATACGCGCGCCTTCTTTCCTGTGCATCCTTCGAGCCAGGGCTTCCCGCTGAACCTTGCACGGTTCCTGGGGGTGCTTCAACCAATAGTACGTCCGCACCGAGATCAGCAAGTAGCATAGACGCATATGGCCCAGGTGCTAGTCGTGATAGATCGACTACTTTAATTCCTTCGAGTGGCATCATGTTTTTCCCCTTTTTTTATCGTATCTATTTGCAATACTTTGGATGAGTCTAACCGACTATTGGTTATTTTTTGTATTGTTGGTTTAAAGCTTTATTAACTGAGATGACTCGATCAAGTAGTTTCGTTGCGCTAACATGATTGTTACTGCGGGCGGGCCCGTAGCTCAGCTGGGAGAGCGCCACACTGGCAGTGTGGAGGTCATGGGTTCGAGCCCCATCGGGTCCACCATCTAAACCCCTTTAATTGCAAGGGTTTCACGTTTCGGTACAAAATGAGGGATATACCGTGAACCCTCTCTGGCGCAACTCTGGCGCAACAGTCCCTATTTCTCAGCGTATTTCGGGCAAACAAAAAGCCGCCCGTAGGCGGCTAATTGCACGATGTTTACTACCTTTTGTTAGGTTATGAACCTCAGACTAGAAACTGCCAGAGACTGACCTCATCGGGTCCACCATATAAACCCCTTATATAGCAAAAGGTTTCACGTTTAGTAGTTGTTGACTAATCTACTTAAGACCATTCAGAATCCCAGAATAACCTAGAAAAATACTTGAT
>NZWK01000038.1 GCA_002701625.1 Chloroflexota bacterium | reverse complement strand
CAAGTTCAGCATTCATAGTTACAAGGCCACTATAAACCTCAACGATATACGCGCCTGACGCAGCGTCCGTTACGAGATGCGGGTCGAGCGTAACAGGTTCATTGCCGGGAAGTCGTAACTCACGGTTGACTGTGTCAATTTCCACGGAAGAACTCAAACCCTGAGTGACCGTAGGGGTAGAAACTTGCTGTTCACTCCCCTGCAGTAAAAGAATGGCACTCAGACCGCCTATGGCCAGTACCAGTATTCCGACGACGCCTAATAAAATTCCAGACAGCTGACGTGAAGACATCGGTACCTTCCCTATGATCCGGTTTGGTCGAATTAACGACTCGTTTATTTCTCTATTTCAATACTATTTCAGCTTGAAAAAATCCACAACGACTTACGCGCTCTATTCTGAGTAATTTGTAGTTATGTGTACTTCATCTAATTGTTCGTGAGAAACGCTCGAAGGCGCGCCCATCAGTAAATCAGATGCAGATTTTGTTTTTGGGAAAGCGATCACTTCCCGAATGTCCTTTTCACCCGCAAACAAAGCCACTGTTCGATCTATTCCCGGGGCAAATCCGCCGTGAGGTGGTGTGCCAAACTCAAACGCATCTAGCATATGACCGAATTTTATTCGTGCTTCCTCAAGTGTCAGTCCTAAAGTCAGCAGTACTCGCTCTTGCAAATCTCTGGAATGAATACGAATAGAGCCCGAACTGAGCTCCCAGCCATTAGCTACCAAATCGTAAGCACGCGATCTAACTAAACCCGGATCAGATTGTAAAAGTGGAATNTCTTCTTCGAACGGTGCCGTAAACAAATGATGCATTGCGCTCCATCTNTCGTNAGTATCGTCCCATTCGAACATAGGGAATTCAGTAACAAATACGAAATATAGTTCTTCATCCGATGNCAATTTTCGCTCTGATGCAACGTGACGNCTCANTACATCCANTACCCGAGANGTAAGCTTATCTTCACCTATCGCTAGAAGAAGNAAGTCTCCCCTCTTTNCACCCGCATCACGGGCTAATGCAATCATTTCCTCAATAGAGAAAAANCTCGCTACNGGAGAGCGAATTTCATCCANNGTGATNTCGTCAATNGCTCCTTCNCCATCAAAATTNATCCAAACAAGTCCCCCAGCACCNGCTTCTCTTGCCATGTCAGTAAGTCGATCTAANCCTTTTCGTGACGTGTCAGCCCCNCCNGGAACCACGAACCCNCGTAATCGTTGACCACTANTNGCAGCCTCACTAAAAACCTTGAAATCACTATCCANCGCATGCTTNGTCAAATCTTGTAAGTNCANTTCATAGCGCAGATCTGGCTTGTCGGTTCCATAACGCTCCATCGANTCGGCATANGTAATCCGTGGAAATTCACGATTCATCGTGAGCTTATCTGCCACCAAATCACCTAACTGGCAGAAAAGAGATTNTGTCAGNGCCATAACATCTTCTTCCGTTACNAAGGACATTTCAAAATCTAATTGAGTGAATTCTGGTTGTCTGTCTGCACGGAGATCTTCATCACGATAACAACGTGCGATTTGGTAGTATCGCTCCAACCCTGCAACCATTAATAATTGTTTCCACTGTTGAGGACTTTGTGGAAGCGCATAAAANTGNCCTGCATGTACTCGACTGGGAACTAAGTAATCACGTGCACCTTCTGGCGTTGCGAGCCCCAGTACGGGCGTCTCTACTTCGATGAAGTCATGGTCATCCATNAACGAACGAATCGATTTAACTATCTGNTGACGCAGCCGAAGATTATTTTGCATTCGNTCTCGTCGAAGATCGAGATATCGATATCGTAANCTTGTGGCCTCATCAACATTNCTGTCCTGATTCAAGGGGAATGGTGGCGTAAGCGATTCATTAAGAACGTTAATTTTGTTGGCCTTGACTTCAATTTTGCCAGTCGATATTTCTGAATTGATTGCACCTGGTTTTCGTTCAACTATTGTTCCGCCAATCTGCAAAACATATTCGACTCGCAGATCACTTGCCGTTTGATGCAAAGCAGAGTCATCGTCTGGATTAAAAACTATTTGTACAATCCCTGAGGAATCTCGCAGGTCAATNAAAATCAGATTTCCATGATCACGGCGNCGATGTACCCAACCTGTAAGTAATACATCCGCACTCACATGAGTTTCATTGAGTTCGCCACATTTATGGGTCTGATACGATGTCAATTCCATTANTAGCCCTGTCTTTCAGAAAATTTGCTTAGGGTATCGATAATTTTACCTCGTTTCAAAATCATGGAATTGCTCTTCCTGCCAAATCACCAGTAAGTATTCCTTGGTTCACCGCTGGAGTGCCGTTAACCAACACATACTCAATTCCCGTTGGTCCGTTCACTGGATCCTCGAAGCTGGCCAAATCATGAACCTTCGCATCATCTAAAACGACAATATCTGCGAAATTGCCTTCCCGCAACACACCTCGATCCGTTAAACCAAAGCGNTCTGCGGGAAGTGCGGTTAATCTGTACGTCAGTTCTTCAATTGGGACATTGTGTCTTCGNCTGAGTGGCCCGATTACTCGAGCAAATGAACCATAAGCCCTAGGATGAGGCAGCCCTTCGCCATCCAATAAAGGGATGCCGTCACTGCCCAACATATAATCGTCACGAGCCAAGAGTTTTATAACGTCAGATTCAATTTGTCTTGTCACTGACACAGACGATGGTGGNATAGCTCGAAAACCGCATGCCAGTTGTTCTTCAACCATCACCTCTATAATCATTTCTTCTATTGATAAAGCACGATCGCTCGCCACGTCGGCGAANGAAAACCCAGTNAGTGNNCGGTTCCTNGTCGGAAATCATTCGTGTGAATGCAGCCTGACCCAAAGCACCAGGNAAAAGCGTACGCAGNGAATCAATCAATTTCTCTCGATTGNCACCTTGTTGAAGNCGCTGCAAGAGAGCATCGATACCCCCTTCGTGAAATTCTCCTCGTAAAAAATATCCTGGAATTGTCGCNTTGGCNGCGTANGGNTAGCATTCAAGAGTGACATCTGCNCCCATTNTTTTNGCTTNGTCAATGGGAGCCATCAACTCGTCNACNNGCCCAGCAGANGNTGGTCGAGTCATAAANTGNGAGATGTGTACTTTNATNTCCCNGATACGNGCNATNGCNAANGCNTCATCTATACCNGAACCNTATTNCGCTCTTTCGTNGTTATGATTTCGNACGTGAGTCACATAGACTCTGTCCAAATCCTTTATNGGNTCACAAAGCCCTANTAATTCNTNAGTGTCNCTATATGACTGGGGATAATATGACAGCCCNGTCGACAAACCTACTGCACCNTCNTCTAGACCTTTCCGAACNATCNCCTGGGCNTTTACTAAATCATCACCCCGTAGGGGTGCATCCGTGAAACCNAGAACATTTAATCGAACNGGACCATGTGGAACGAGTACCGCAACATTCGGACCTGTCTTNCGATCGTAGTGGCCACGTAAGGCCGAAATGCTCGACATATCCAAATCTAATGGCGGGTCGCCCAGTATCCCCGCAAGATATCTGGCATGATCTTTGTAAGCGGCTGGGTCCAGAGGTGCCCAACCCATTCCATCTTGNGTAAGAATCTCCGAAGTTACACCCTGTCGTATACTNTGAATTCCTTGNGGTTCTTTAAGNAGCACCCCATCAGCGTGTGAATGAGTGTCGATAAACCCAGGTAACACCNCTAAACCTGTCGCATCAATTTCTTGATGACCATTCGTGCCGNTCAAATCACCAACACTGACTATTCGGTCACCAACTANTCCAANATCACCAAGGAATTTCTCTTTCCCTGAGCCNTCNACTATCGTGCCGCCNNAAATTTTAATATCAAACATTTGAACNTCCTAATATTTCNTTTAAANTGAATCGTACCTGACTANNTATCATGAGAGTTCGAATCCAACATCACCNTCACGAGTTGCTTTAATTACCTTCTCGCCGGCTAACCATTCAAGCACAGAATTTCCNACTAANTCGCGACGCCAGCTCTGTAAAATTCTCAATTCAGGCTCGCTTGNAACTGTGTCCGAAGAAAGAAACCAATGCACAAGTTCATCAATTTCCGATCTGGTTGCAATAAATCTTGAAGCTATCCCTACGGCTTTGGCTTCCTTCTGAATAATCGCGCTGAGAATCGAAGACAGTGATGCTGAATTAAATTTCCGNGTGTTTTTCTTATCGNTCAGTTTAATAGGGTTGTCTTTCCCCGATGAAACGGCCTCAATCAATGAGTCGCCGAAATTTCGAATCTGACCCGACGTAAGCCCACGTATTACAGTCATTTCCTCAACCGAATCCGGCATTGCTCTCGAAATTTCAATCAAGGTCCTGTCACTCANGATACGCACGCGGGGTATATTGTCCTCCCGTGCCTTTATCTCACGCCACGCAGCTAAATTCCGGAGAACTCCCATCTCAGTCGGACGAAGTGATTTTACTTTGTCGACCTTTAGATAGGCCAAATCAACAGNTGGACGAGCTGACCATAACTCAGCAAATGAGTCACATTCAGTTAACACGTATTCAAGTCTTCGAGTTTGACGTAGCTTGATTTCCAGATGATTCCAACATGCCAGCAAATACTCAACATCGTTAGCAGCATATAAAAGTTGTTTTTCACTCAGTGGTCTCTGCATCCAATCGGAAAACTGCGAGGCCTTATTTAAGAGAACTCCGGTAATCTGATCAACCATATTGCTATACCCGACCTGATCCGTAAAACCCGCAAAGGCAGCAGCAATTTGAGTATCAATAAAGTTTGCAGCTCGAACACCAAACTGATCACCTAGAATCTGTAAATCAGCCTGTGAAGCATGAATCACTGTACAGATATGCGCGTCTTCCACAAGCGCCATTAGTCCTGTTACGTCTACCTGAATTGGATCTATCAGCGCGATATTAGGCTGATTAATCTCCCCCCACGCAATCTGCACCAATGCAAGCTTTGGAGAGTAAAATCCCTCAGTAACAAATTCCAAGTCCAAGGCAAATATGCCAGCTCCTTGGACCTCCTGAATGATTCGAACTACGTCACTTTGCTCGACAATTAGGGGACGACTTTTAGGTGTTGTTTTTGGCACAAGCAGAGGTTACTACAAGTTTGTTTCANCGGCGCTATGNGATTCGGNCGGCAATAGTAAATATTTGGTTAAAACAGATTGAANCCCTATTGTCTGCAAANAATCGTTACACTATTGGTGAGTCTACTAAACAAACTCAGTGACTCGTATCAAGGGGGGTATCCGGATGAAAGCTGCTATATATCATGGCGCGCACGAACAATTGACTATAGAAAATGTCGAACTTGATGAGCCANAGGGCTATGAATTAGTNGTGAGAACNGCGGCCTCAGGGGTCTGNCACTCAGACTTGCATTTTGTTGATGGGTTCTATTTCATGCCAGGGCCGGCAATTCTNGGTCATGAAGCTGCNGGAATAGTNGAAGCAGTAGGNCCNCTCGTNACAGAAGTAGTCCCNGGNGACCANGTGATCGCGTGNCTATCTATNTATTGNGGAAAATGTGATCGCTGCCTAGTTGGCGAAACACATCTCTGTGGGAATAAGCCAGTTCGNGANCCTGANGNCAANCCCGGNGTNNTATGGGATGGNAANGGTGTACGTCAATTCGCNGGATTNGGCTCTTACGCTGANAAAATGCTTTTACATGANAANGCCGTTGTGAAAATTGACAAGGACATGCCATTTCANCAGGCAGCATTAATTGGNTGTGGCGTCACAACCGGNGTTGGTGCTGCACTNAAGACNGCNAAAGTCCAAGCNGGTTCNACNGTAGTCGTNTTTGGAGCNGGTGGAGTTGGNTTATCNGCNATTCAAGGGGCNCGAATNGCCGGAGCNCGNACAATTATCGCTGTTGACCGNATCGAGCATAAATTAGCCACAGCNCGTGANCTCGGTGCAACNCACAGCGTAGANGCGTCAACAGAAGATGCTGTGCAAAAAGTACAGGAATTNACTGGTGGTGGGGCAGACTATGCGTTCGANTGTGTAGGGTTAAAAGTGCTGGCAGAACAATGCTGGGCAGCTATCCGCCCCGGNGGGACTGCGACAGTGGTGGGNATGATTCCTCAAGGTGANATGGTGGAAATTCCNGGACCAGAGTTCCTACGNGAAAAGAAAATTCAAGGCTCNAGCATGGGATCNAATCACTTNAAGGTTGANATGCCTGTGTATATAGACTTCTACAAAAGAGGCCTNTTNCAGTTAGACGAAATGATCACACAGACTGCNCCGCTTTCAGACGTNAATGATCGTCTTCGGGCAATGCGCGATGGTGAAGTCGCACGGAGTGTTCTCCTTTTTGACTAATNACNAAGTCAACAAGACTAANGTAGNGAAAACCCCTGATNNATCAGGGGTTTTTCTACTTANAAATTAACTANAAANCGCAGTTCACGCTATACTTCCGAGGATCTATAAAATNATTTTTGTAAAAAANAATTGANCACATAAGGAGCAACATGNCGTACCCGGAATACGAAAACTTGATGATTGATCGTTTAGGAAAAGACGATCAGATTGCCCGAATTACACTAAATAGGCCAGAAAAAATGAATTCTCTTTCTCAAGAATTACTATTNGAGTTTCGGGATGCACTGGAAAATTTAGAGCCTGANGATACGGCTCGCGTGATCATCATTCGAGGAGCTGGCAGAACTTTTTCTGCCGGTTATGACCTTACTCCGGCAAAGGGGACAGGCGCAGATGCTGTTGCTAGAGAATTCAAAACCGTAGATGANGAAGGACGACGACTTTGGCAAGGTGTACGTGCCGGAATGCAAAGAATCACTAACATCCACATGTACTTTTGGAACCTACAGAAGATAACGATTGCTCAGGTACACGGCTATGCTATTGCTGGTGGATGTGAATTATCTATGATGGCAGATCTAGTTGTGTGTGCAGACGACGCGCGTTTTGGCCATCCTGGATTACGCTTCGCGGGAACAAGAACATCAATGATTCTCCCGCTCCTAATCCCAATGAGAAAAGCAAAAGAACTCTTTTATACAGGTGACAATATTTCTGGTACTGAAGCTGCTGAGCTNGGCATGGCCAACAAGGCAGTGCCCTTCGATCAGCTTGAAGANCAAACTCTCGCCTTAGCCGAGCGTGTTGCAAATCTCCCTGCCGANCACCTCGCACAGCTAAAAATACACATGAACCGCTTTCACGAGAATATGGGGATATATTCGAGCGTACATTCGAGTACTGACCTTGATGCAGCTGGTACCTTCACTACTCAATCTTACGGATGGAGTGACAAGTTCAAAGAGGGTGGATTGAAAGAAGCCTTAGCATGGAGAGATGGCCCGTACCAGGATTACTCTGCAACTCCAAGAAATTAATAATGTCACGATANAAGGGCTGAGAGCCAATAGGAGAACAATATGACCAAGACAAGTTCTATCGACACTGGTACCGAGGAATTGCTAGCNGAACTTAAAGAAGGTGTTCTCACGCTAACTCTCAACCGGCCNGACCGTCTTAACGCAATCAACGGTCCTATGCTCAAGGCTCTTTCAGAGCAATTACAGCGAGCAAACCGNAATCCNGAAATTCGTGCGATTATTTTNACTGGAGCTGGTAGAGGTTTTTGCTCTGGGCTTGATCTGACNCAGCAAGTCGATCAGAAAAATAAAAATGAAAGTGATTTATCCAATCCACCCCAGTTTGATCTGTTCGATCTAACTCAGTCACCGCCACTTGCNCTTTATCGAATGGATAANCCGGTTATATGTGCGGTGAACGGTGCGGCCGCGGGTTATGGAATGGATCTTTCTTTGCTTTGCCATATTCGAATCGCAGGTGAAGGTGGAAAGTTTGCCTTNACAACGGTTCGAAGAAATCTACTTCCNGAGTCNGGTGCTACTTGGTTATTACCGCGACTGGTAGGCCAAGGGAAAGCAGCTGAACTGCTCCTACGTGGTGTCACACTCTCTGCAGAAGAGTGCCTGGANCATGGTCTGGTCAATAAGGTAGTCCCAGACGAAGCACTCCAGCACACTGCCGAACAGTGGGCCAATGAAATNGCCGCTCACGCACCTGCTTCAGTTCAAGCTACTACAAGGATGCTGCGTTTAGGTCAAGATGAAAGTTTTGAATCAAGTGCAGATCATTTAATGGGATATCTTAGAAGTCTAATGAAAATGGATGACTTCAAAGAAGGNNTNTCCGCTTTCTTTGANCGAAGAGATCCAGACTTTAAAGGAAACTAAANTAACTNGCTTCAACCTAATAAAACTTAGGCTAAGTTAAGCNCGATGCTATGTTGTCCCTCTGAGTCGCGGGTCAAGAAGATCTCGCATCGCATCGCCCCAGAAATTGAAGCCCATNACCGTTAATCCAATCGTCAGACCAGGTGCCCAAAGCATCCAGATTTGACGTCTNAAGTATTCACGAGCCTCGCCCGCNAACATCTGGCCCCATGATGGCTCGCCCGCCGGACCAAATCCTANAAATGATAAACCAGCTTCAGCAAGAATTGCGTTTGGCAGCGCCAAAGTACTACTAACAATGATCAGTGGAAGGATATTCGGNAACACATGCTTAGACATAACACGAANTGAATTCGCTCCATATGACTCGGCCGCTTCTACAAANGGTCTGCTTCTAACTTCTAGTGCAGCCGAGCGATAAATACGCGTCACACCCCACATTCTGGTAAACGACAGGGTCACAACTATAGCCAGAATTTCACTCACTCCCGCTTGTCGCGCAATCTGTGCTGCAATTATAAGTAAAACAAGGTCCGGAAGAGCAAGTCCCGCGGTGACCATCATACTCATGAAAGAATCAAATGTCTTACCTAAATAAGCCCACATAATACCCATAACTGTCCCTGCAACACCACTCAATATCACAGTCCCCATCCCCACAAAAAGCGAGAGTCGGGCTCCATAAATAAGTCTNGATGCGATATCTCTACCTACATAGTCCGTTCCCACCAAATGCTCCCACGATGGTGAAAGAAAGCGGTCTCCTAAAGACTGTTTATACGGGTCAAAAGGNACNAGCCATGGCGCGAAAAGCGCTATCACCAAGAAAATTACGACTATGACGCCACCAAAGAAACCTAACGGNCTCCGTACAGCGAATCTGCCCATACCGGACAATTTCTGCACAAGCCANGGTCGGTCATCCTCAGGAATGAGCTCAAAAAATTCTTCTTCAGTGGATGATGCTGTCTGTTGCTCCGACATATTCACACCTCGCTAACTGTATCGAATTCGTGGATCAATCCAAGCGTAGGAAAGATCCACAAGAAAGTTTGTTATTGAAATTATTAACGCAAAAACTAAAACCATGCTCTGAATTACAGGAATATCAAAATCACCAACTGCATCAACAATGTATTTCCCCATACCAGGTANGGTAAAGAATCTTTCAAAAATTACATTTCCTGCAATTAAAATCGGGACAACCAAACCAAAAAGCGTGACAACCGGAATCATCGCNTTACGCATNGCATGCCTGACAATTACCATTCGCTCCACAACACCCTTCGATCGGGCCGTTCGAATGTAGTCCTGCCGCAACACCTCTAGCATCGTAGCTCGCATATACCGAACGAAGACACTACCCGGCGTCAATGCGATCAGCACGACNGGTAGCCACATAACGCTTAAATGTTGAACCGGATCAACCCAGAGATGCTCAAAACGAATATCAGGAGCCCACCTCCACCACTTAGACGCATATTCAACCACTAATGTCGCAATCCAAAAGTTCGGGAACGCACTAAGTGCAATAGCATAACCACGCACCGTGTANTCCACCGAAGTGTCCTGTTTAACAGCTGTCAATGCTCCAAGNGGCACCGCAATAACCGCGGACAATACGAGAGCGACCAAACCAAGTTCTACAGACACGGGAAGTCTCCACTTGAGTTCATCCCACACCGGCCGTTCGCTAATTACTGAGGANCCAAGATCGCCTTGTAGTAAGTTTCCAGCCCAAGATAGATAACGCTGNAAAATCGGCTGATCGAGACCGGCCCTTGCCAGAGTTTGACGCACCATCTCTGGATCGGCAAGCTGCTCCTCAGGNACTAGAAAATATGATATCGATTCCGTCCAGTCCGCCGGATCAAATGATCGATCGGATATAAAGAATGGTCCTATTACGTGAAGTAGNAGGAAAATAAGTACCGTAACCATCCAAATCGAAACGAGCGTCAAGATAGCTCGCCGGATAATATAAGACGTCATTGCAAAAGCTCCTAGACAAATCTCTCACGAATATTTCACAAGCGTAAAAACTAACCGAAGGACTGATATCAGTTAATATCAGTCCTTCGGTACTAAAATCAAGTGCTAGCTTAGCCGAGTAGCTGCTTCCGCAGTGGCTCGTCAATCCAAACTTGCGAGAAACGCTGTTGTTCCTCGTACTCAAGGTGGTCACGACGCCATCCCCAGTTCTTAGTGAACGGCCAGCTTAATGCATACGGTGCAACCGCATACGGCCAACCTGCAGGNATACAAGGCATTCGTTCCACATTGTCTACCTGCCACTGACGAATCATCGCAAGCTGAGTTTCCTGATCCGTTTCACCACGAATGGCTAGGATTGCAGCATCTGAGGCACTCGTGCCTTCAATCGCGTCAACCTCAACTGGATTCTTGTACTCATTCTTGTGCTGGTTACCACCAGGTGTATACGCNACGTGCTGTCGTGTTCCCTGNGAATACAAGTCAGCAAACATTGTCTGTGATACGAATGGGAGACCACCCGCACCACCCTGCTTAGCTGCCCAAATAATGCCATCAAAGTCACCACTTCCGTAGTAATAATGTGGCAAGTAGTCAGTCTTGTAGTCTGGGTGNTCGGCTTGCACACTGAAGTGGCCATCCTGCTCAAAGAAACCTTGATAAGCCTCTCCCACACGTGGGAATGTTGTACCGTACTCAGTAGTAGAAATCCACTTCATCGGCAACGGAGTGCCCATTTCCATACCAGCTGCAGCCATCAGTTTTGCTGCTTCTTCAGGATTACGGTAATACAACTGACTCTGTGCAGCATTGTANTGCTGTCCATAATCCATAAATTCTTTACCAGCAGGGTCAACCCAGTAATCGTTATAACCGGACGATATACCCATACCGTGAATTCTTGCCTTGGTCGGCCATCCCTTGTCACGGAATGCTGTCAAGTCATAGAACGTGTCATTTATAAGCTCTCTGTCAATCAGCATAGAAAGTGCCTGTCGTGCCCTTTGGTCACGCCAGATAGAGCCTGGCCTTAAGCCGAATGCAATACCCCAGTTACCCTTTTGAACTGGTTCCTGCCATACATCGAGCTCAGGAATCTCTTCCTTAGTAGCAATNATGTCTTCCTGACGAGTCTGGCTCCACCACAACTGACCAGCCTTAAACTGAGCCTGTCGCTGAGCATACTCATCNATAATCGGGTTATCAAAACCATCCATCAGAGGCTTGTTTACACCCCATGCATTTGGATTNGCTCGCCAGCGCATAGCGACNGAACGGTCCCAGCTGTCAAGCATCCATGGGCCAGTACCGCGAATGTCATCTCTTGGATTATATTTTTCAGCAATAGCTTCCTGTGGCTGAATCATGAACCAACGCTGGTACGCGATNGCAGCTAGTATGTCACCGAAACTGAAAGCCATATCAATTCTAACGGTGTGATCATCGACAGCTACCATATCAATAATTGGAGCGTCATCACTTCGAGAGTGTGCAAGATCTGCTGCTGAGTTTGAAACAGCCTCAAATTTCTTCCACGACTGAACTACGTCTTCNGCAACAAATGGTCGGCTATTTGTGGGGGGACGTGGGTCCCACTTAGCGTCTTTCCGAAGATTCAAAATTAATGTAGTGTTATCAGCAAATTCCCANGACTCGGCAAGCCCAGCCTGAACATTACCTTTAGCAGTCTGGTCACCCAAACCTGGCTCAAACTCAAGAAGTGTCTGATAAGCCCAACGAGAATAGTAGGCNGCCTTATACGAGGTNGCCTGNAGCGGGTCAACCTGCTCCGGCTCTGCTTGGGTAATTCCTTTAAAGATACCGCCGCGCGTCGCCTGAGCTGTGGTATCAACTCTTGGAGTCAAAATTCCAGTCTCTGTCGCAGCAGCTTGCTGAGCAACAAGTGCCTGAGTNGCAGCNGCAGTCGCTGCGCTACTTCCNCCACCTGAAGAGGTTGCAGCTACTTCTGCTTCATCTCCACCACCACACCCNATAAGTGCAGCTCCACCTAATCCCATTAATCCNAGTGCGCCCCCACGCATCACAGATCGGCGGGATACTGAACGTCTAGACCAATAACTTCCGGACATACAAACCTCCTCTTAGAGAAACCCGATTGTGGATCACTCTTGTTGCTTAGCGGAAGTATCTAGCATCAAAAAAGGTTTGTCAACTGCGATTCTCCATCAACAATCTAGTATCGATATAATTATTTTCATGGTCCAACTTTCATTCAAAGCAGAAGATATAAAGTTTGCGTATCTCGCTACGATCTATAGCCTTGGCTCGCCAGGAAATACGCAGGAAGAAGTATCTCGAATTAGAGAGATACGAGATTTACTGAAAAATGATATCAACAAGGCAACCTCAACCATATCTTTTTCAAACAGCGAAATCATCAAGCTCGGTGCAGCCCTGAATGGTGTCATCAATGAACTTAAACAATTTGCTATAAGTAACGGTCGGTCAATGGTGCCTGAGTTTGGTAATGCTGTGCAAGTCCTATTTCCTGAAACAAAATTAGAGCCCGGTATCGCTCTAGATTTAATCGAATCTCCTGTGAAGTTAAAACAGCAGATGTCTGTCACTATAAGCGAGGCATTACAAGCAACGGAGAGCGCGCAAGAAAATATCCAGAAACCTAAGTCAACTTGGAAATTCTGGAAGAAGCCGTCAACTTAAGTAATCATGCACCGTTTGAGTGTTGCCTTCGAGTCAACAAGTTGTGCTGCAGATCTAGAAACTTACTGACCAATAAATACAATTAAAGCATCACCATCCCAGCCTCACTAAAAGACCAGTCGATAATTTATCTGGTTGATTGCTGCGATCTCGCTGATGCTGGTCGTCCGAGAAACGAAAGCTGTGACTTATTCTCTCTGCCAAAGGTACTGAAATACTAGCTGCGCCATTTTTTACAGCAAGTTACAGATGTGAGTATTTCTGCCGAAAGTTTGAACGGGGCTAAGAGACGAGTCCGACTAGGCCGTTATTTTAGCTCGAGCGGCATCCTTGTCGGTAAACCACAGAGCATTAATCTCCGTAAACGCTGCCTCTTCTTCTGGAACGTCATCCTCTGCATAAACGGCAGATACCGGACAAGCAGGTTCACATGCTCCACAATCAATACACTCATCAGGATCGATGTAGAGAATTTTATCAAGGCCCTCTTCGAAGTGTATGCAGTCAACCGGACATACATCAACACATGACTGGTCCATGGTGTCAATACAGGGAGTTGTAATCACATAGGTCATTTCTCAAAACCTTTCACTACTAAATACTGCTTACGGAGTCAATGATGCTACTGCTGGGGGAGTTATGTCAACTCCCGCACTAAACATCTAGAGAATTAGGGTCCAAACCCTCTAAAAAGGGGAGACTCTCATGCTCGATAATTGAACCACCCTCTTGGAGTGGAAGTGCTGTCACTCTAACACTCCCGTCAGAATTCAAGTTAACTCGAAGCGCATGGCCCCCATTGTGACCTCCAAGACCCTCTGACGCGCCGCTATATGCAGCAACGGTGTCTCCAGCAGCAACTCGAGTCATTTGCTCCCAATGACCCAAGGCTACATAGTCTCGCCCACTGGCAGCTAGTTCACTCTCGAGTATATGGAATGAGTGATGAAGCAGTGCCTTTGGATGTATGAAATGACCATGCCCAACTGCAAGCGACCAAGCATATTGGCCTCGCTCAGGGATTCCTTCAAAAGGTGAAAAATCCATCAATGTCTCTGTGTGTGACCTTCCCCAAATCTCAAGATTTAAATCTTCAAACACAGCAGTTTCCCCATCGCGTCCGCGCAAGAGTGTGACGTTAGGTGCCAAGGTCGCTAAATCAAATCTGTCATATACAGAGTAAGGACCGACATGATCATGATTACCTGGACCAATAACCGTTGGACGATTCAATCTCGCTAATTCAGACGCAGCGAATTGTAAAGTTGTTTCTTTCACACGGGAATTATCAAAAAAATCTCCAGCAATTATTACCAGATCAGCATCTTCAGCGATTGCTAAATTTACGACTGCTGTAAAAGCCTCCTCTAAGTGAACGCTATCGCCACTGTTTCCCGCGTCATAAGCACCGAGGTGCACATCACTTGTATGTACAATCTTTAAATCAGGACGTAAACTGCTAGTCATCTTTCACCTCTGTCATTTAATAATCTCTAGGGTATATTTACACCCATTTTCATTCAACTGCGTCGAGAGCTTATCTCTCTGCAGCTATTTTTGGCTGCATCGAATTCAAGCTATCTGCCAGTGCCTCAGATAAGCCCGAGATCGGAACACGTATTTGCTTCATGCTATCCCGCTCCCTAATCGTGACTGCCTCGTCATCCAGAGACTCAAAGTCAACAGTTACACAAATCGGTGTCCCTATCTCATCCTGCCTTCTATAACGCCGGCCAATCGACTGCGCATCATCATATTGTGTACGGAACTGAGTCTTTAATCTGTCGTGGACGCCCCTAGCAGTTGGGCTTAATTTTTCGTTACGGGATAACGGCAGGACGGCAACATTGACTGGAGCAATGCTGGGGGCGAATCTAAGCAGGGTCCTCGTCTCATCACCTACGATTTCTTCGTCGTAAGCATCCAGCAACAAGGTAAGCATTAGTCGGTCCACACCAGCCGCTGGTTCTATGACATGGGGTACCACATGCTCATTACGTTCTTGATCAAAAAATGTCAGTTTTTGACCTGAATGACTTGAGTGCTGTGTAAGGTCGAAGTCTCCTCGATTTGCGATTCCTTCAAGCTCGCCCCAACCCCAAGGAAAATGGACTTCAATATCCGTGGTTCCCCTTGAGTAGTGAGAGAGTTCCTCTTGCTCGTGTGCCCGAAGTCTAAGGTGTTGTGGACGAATTCCTAAAGAAAAATACCAATTAAGACGCTCTCGTTTCCAATACTCATACCACTCAGCAGAATCTTCCGGGTAGCAGAAAAATTCCATCTCCATCTGTTCAAATTCGCGAGTTCGGAAAATAAATTGCTTAACTGTTATTTCATTTCGAAAAGATTTGCCAATTTGTGCAATACCAAAGGGCAATCGTTGCCGCATAGAGGACTGCACCTGGGAAAAATTTACGAACATTCCCTGAGCTGTTTCTGGACGCATATATGCTCGTCCACTCTCATCTGAAACCGGACCCACTATCGTGCTCAACATCATGTTGAACTGTTTTGGATCGGTAAACCCTTGATTATCTTTACAGGTAGGACACGACCCATCTGGGCTCTCTTCTAATAACAGGTCCTCACGAAATCTTGCTTGACAATTGAGACACTCAACCAATGGGTCATGAAATGCATCGAGGTGCCCTGCAGCAGCCCACACTTTAGGGTTAGTTATTATGGCGGCCTCAAGTCCAACTATATTGTCACGCTCTTGCACCATCGATTTCCACCAAAGCTCTCGGATATTTCGCTTGAGCTCCACGCCAAGCGGCCCGTAATCATAGGCAGCCGCGAATCCACCATATATTTCAGCTGAGGGGAATACAAAACCTCGACGTTTCGCCAAGGAAGTAATCGTTTCTATATCGGCTTTCATTTCTGAAGGCGCGTCGATTTCATTATCGGTCATAATCCACACCTCTCGCTCACTAACGATAAGTTACCTCGAGTAGACGTTGAAACCAACCACTGCTTAAACCAAGCAATCGGCATCATAGTCGTGTCAAAAACGGGTTGAATTGCAATTCGTCCTCAATGGTCGTTTTAGGGCCATGACCGCTGTATACAAGAGTATCAGGTGACAAACTCATAAGATGATTTTTGATTGAATTCATTAGTTGCTCACTATTCGAACCTGGAAAATCTGACCGCCCAATTGAACCTTGAAACAATACGTCGCCAGTAAATACGTGGCCCTGCCCGTATATACAAATATGTCCTGGTGTATGACCCGGAGTAAATAAGATCTTATACCGGATCGAATCGCCTATCAAAATTTCTTCACCATGCACCAAATATCGATCTGGAACGCGGGGTAAAGAAATCTCACGACCATACCAAGTTAAAGCTGATGGTGCTTGTTGCTCGATAAGAGGGTAATCAAGTTCGTGCATTACAAATATCGCCTGCGGAAAACTCGAAAGAATCTCATACACCGACCCACTGTGATCGAGATGAGCATGTGTGACTAAGACCACTGTAACATTCCAGTCATTTTGCTGAAATTGTGAAACCAGCTCTCTTCCATTATCACCAGGGTCTATAACCATCACATCTCGAGTACGCTCATCGCCTACAACATAGCAATTCGCTTGTAGGCGCCCAACCACAAAATTTTGAAAAATCATTTATTAGGTCTTAATAAATCGATCAACCGGCAATACAAACACTACTGCCCCACCTGCAGTGATCTGGACGATTCGAGACGAAAAGGCCGCATCACCAGCAAGTGGCAGACCCTGAAGTGGTACCATTTCTTCTCTCTCTTGGCACTCAGACTTCACGATTTCGAGTACCCGATCCACATCGGCGTGATTTACGCCACTTAACAAAGTTGAAGATCCTTTACGAAGAAAACCACCTGTACTACCAATCCGAGTGATGCTGAACTGAGATCGTATCAGAGCACTACTTAGTGCATCTGCATCATCTTGAGCAACTACCATTAGAACAATACGATCCACCTGTGACTCTGCAGACATAAAATTCTCTACATCCTCTCTAAAAGGTCTTCTGAAGATAAATAGTAATACATCGGACCGGTTTTAACTAAGAGTCTAGTGTAATTGGGATGTCGCTTGCAGAATTAACTTCTACTAAAGCGCTTATTGAATCGTTCCACTCGTCCGGCGGTGTCGACAATTCGTTGTTCACCCGTAAAGAAAGGATGACAATTAGAGCAAACATCAACCTTTAGATTTTCCTTAGTTGACCTGGTTTCCCAGGAAAACCCGCATGCACAGGAAATATTAGTCGAGACATAGTCCGGATGAACTTCATTTTTCATAATGATTATCTAACCTCAAAACTGTCGCCTAATTACTAGGCAGGATTAACTGACACTTTCTTTCTTCGTCCCTTGGCGTAGGGCGCAAAGTCAACAACACCGTCAATCTTTGCCCATAAGGTATGGTCTCGCCCTACCCCTACGTTCTCACCTGGATGAATCTTGGTTCCTCTCTGTCGAACTATGATGGACCCAGCTGACACAACTTCACCGCTGTATTTTTTTACACCCAACCGCTTACTATTAGAATCTCGTCCGTTGGCAGTTGAACCACCAGATTTTTTATGGGCCATATCCTACTTCTCTCTGAAATACCTAGGAGGTGATTTGATTGATTTGTAAGCGCGTCATCAACTGGTGATGACCTTTCTTTTTCGCCTGACGTGTTTTATTCTTGAAATGAAAAAAGAGTACTTTATTAGCTCTCGTCTGTTCGACTACTTGAGCAGTCACAACCGCACCCTCGACGTTAGGAGTGCCGACTCGTGTTTCGCTTTGTTCTCCGCCCACTAATAATACGTCATCGAAGTTCAGCATATCGCCCGGGTCGCCAGTGATACGCTCTACGTCCAGTATATCGCCTTCTTCAACGCGATATTGTCGACCTCCGGTACGGAAGATGGCGTACATCAAAACCTCACAACTCTAATTTAATCAATAATTCAAAACGAAGCTCTAGAATATGACGGACATCTATTTACCGTCAATATCGAAGTTTAATCATGACCCCCATACGAGTCCAGGTTTGCCTTGATTTGGTTTCCTGTCTTGATCTTCCTTAGACTTCTTAGATACCGTCGCACCGGAGCCTGTCGATGTAACGTCATCCACACGTGCAGCTCTATATTCTCCACTTGGGTCAAGAATCTTAATTAAATCCTCTCCCTCAATCGTTTCCACCTCAATCAAGTGCTCAGCGAGGCGATCTAATACCTCTCTCTTATCACGCAAGATTTNTTTGCATCTNTCGTGTGCTTCNGCNATCANTCGNTTTACTTCCGTNTCNATCTCCTCAGCAGTTTTCTCTGAGTAATCTCTTTCTTCACTGATGTCACGACCTAGNAACACCATAGACTGGCGCTTNCCAAAGGTGCGGGGACCCATAACTTGCGACATCCCCCATTGAGTGACCATATTCCGAGCAATCTGAGTGACCTTACCAATATCGTCATGNGCCCCCGTGGTCATTTCGCCAAATACTAACTCTTCCGATACNTGCCCACCGAGTGCCATGGTCATCATAGCTTCGTAATATGACCGGTCCTGTAGCTGTCGATCNTCGTTNGGTAANGATCTAGTGAANCCACCAGCCATNCCTCNGGAAACGATTGTTACTTTGAATGGCACATCAGCATTATCAGAAAAATATCCTGCTACTGTATGGCCCGCCTCGTGGTAGGCAACAATNTTTTTCTCGGCTGGTGTAATAACNCGAGATTTACGNTCAGGACCAGCTATNACACGATCAATTGACTCATTCAGTTCATCAGAACTTATTCGNTTTAAATCTCGCCGAGCNGCCAANATTGCTGCTTCATTNACCAANTTNGCCAAATCAGCTCCACTGAAACCCGGTGTNTGCTTAGCTACNGTTTCAAGATTCACGTCGACNTCTATCGGCTTACCTTTCGAATGCACNTCCAANACCTGTCGACGCCCCTTGACGTCNGGCAATGCAAGCATAACTTGTCGATCGAATCTACCCGGCCTTAATAAAGCTGGATCAAGGACATCTGGTCGGTTAGTNGAGGCCAGNACTATAACACTTGCCTCNGATTCAAACCCGTCCATTTCNACCAAAATTTGATTCAAAGTTTGCTCNCGCTCATCATGCGAACCACCTAAACCAGCNCCTCGTTGGCGGCCNACGGCATCGATCTCNTCAATAAATACNATAGCTGGTGCTTGNTTTTTCGCTTGGTCAAANAAATCTCGAACACGAGATGCACCAACACCTACAAACATCTCGACGAACTCAGANCCAGATAAGTGAAAGAAAGGGACCCCAGCTTCGCCAGAAACCGCTCGNGCAATCATCGTCTTACCTGTCCCCGGNGGTCCAACTAGTAANACNCCATGAGGAATACGNGCACCAAGATTTGAAAATTTTTCNGGGTACTTAAGGAATTCAACGACTTCGCCNAGCTCTTCTACNGCCTCGTCCTGACCAGCNACGTCATCAAAGTTAATCGTTGGTTGCTGTTCATTNAACTTACGNGCTCTGCTCTTACCAAACGACATCGCTTGATTGTTTGCACCACCTGCCTGTCGCATCATNAATAAAATCAGAGCACCTAAAATTATTAANGGAAGAAATGAGATAAATGCGCCAAGCACACCTGAAAGTCTTCCGCCCCCAGATATTTCTACTTCTACNCCATCTAAACCTACCGCAATGCCATTGCCACGTAAGATTTCTTCCAAAGAAGATGANGTTTCTTTTCGTGAGATCACCGGCTCNACCTGGTCGATCAGATAAACACGTAAATTATCGTCATCCACCGAAATCTTNCTGACATTCCCNGCTTGAGCCTCAGCTATTACCCAAGACAGAGGTCTAGCACCTGTTCCNGTTTGCGGGCGTACTAAAAGAACAACCACTAACACAAGNGTGATTAGCACTAAGAAATAGATAAAAAAGTTTCGAGTCGAACGTGATTTCATTAAATTTGCTTCCCTTAGATCTTAANTTAAGGNCAAGAANTGCCAAAATTNCGGAAAACTTAGGCANCCCGCCACACCTAATAGTCAACNNTTCGATTATATCATGTGTCAGATGTCAAATTAGATAGAGANACTAGGAAAACAAGCGCCTGAATATANTGCTAATCCTCATCTTCCTGATCTATATAAAGTTTGCCGTCCCAAGCCCAGTCCTCAACATCATGCTCTGTAAAAATAACATGCGTAGANGCGGGTTCNGTGTGCGCAACATTACAAACTGCATCAGTAATCAAGCGAACAAGCTCTCGTTTCTGNGCAAGTGAACGTCCTGGNAGCATTTCAATTCTGACTATTGGCATAAATTACTCCAACCTGATTGACCTTCATNTGAGGCGTTAATATAGCTGAATAATACTCTGTTGAAAACGATTGTGAGCGANCATCCTNTGGTGAAAGATATTCNAAANGCTCAACCACGACCAGACTGGACATTTGAGGATANNTATTCNCAAATNTCCCCAANGTTNGTTGCAGGAGTNGATGAAGTTGGCCGNGGNGCTCTCGCNGGTCCTGTCGTGGCTGCNGCNGTGATTTTTCCNCCAGANCTGAATCGCACCGAACCATGGATCGCACGAATCAGAGATTCAAAAAAACTAAATNAGACTTCTCGNCTAGANTTAGCTGAAATAATTCAAAANAAATGCTACACAGGTCTTGGNGANATNTCNNCGCANGTAATTGACGCAATTAATATCCGACAAGCCACACTTCTTGCCATGAAAAAAGCCGTGAATGGATTGCATATAATGCCCGANCGAGCAATAATTGACGGTNTTGACTGTATCGGGCTNGGCATAGAAGAACAGAGCATAATTGGCGGGGATTCGCGTTCAGTAACCATTGCCGCCGCCTCGATAATAGCTAAAGTTAGGCGAGATNAAATCCTTNCTGATCTAGATGATTANTTCGGTGNGTANGGATTTTCAAAACATGTCGGATANGGAACTCGCCANCACATAAANGCTATTAATGAGCTGGGTCCNTGNGTTGTGCATCGTTTTTCGTTCAAACCNGTAAANAATGCTCTGACCCGNNCATAGAAGGAGNTGCAAATGAACGATCGAGCTAAATTACTTGGTGTNGCTGGTGAGCGGATTGCCAGTGAGTATCTAGAAAAGCAAGGTTATTTCATCCGAGAAAAGAATGTTGAAATTTCTACATCAANNTTGTCGGGNCAGATTCCGGTGATTGCCGAAAAAGGNGATCTCACGGTAATTGTCGCTGTCAANCTCAGAACGAGTAGAAAGATGGGGCCAAGCCTGAATAACATCTCCCCTGCTAAGCTNGCNAAATTACGAGCACTAGGCAGCGTCTANGCAAAGAANAACAAGATCCCNGCTGAGCAACAATTTCGTGTGGATTTAGTCTCAATTGAACTCACNGTTGGTGGAGATGTTGGTCAACTCACNCACGTCGAGGGAGAGATTGAAGCTGGTCTAGAAGTAGCAAAGTAATCTAAGCTAAACCACATGACCGTTCGNTTAGCACAAATTAGATTTCTNGCTCTGCTTACAATAGAGNGTAAGTNAGTACATATGCCTATATACACGTTTAACTGTAGCGACTGTGACCGAAAAGTAGATGTGCTTGTTCGCTCACGCTCAAGAATCGGCGAGGCAAAGTGTCCAGCATGCAATGGNAGCAANNTTCACCAAATAATTGCAAGAGTTGCTCGAGTACGATCAGCTGGNGAGCGACTAGATAACATTGACGTNGATGCGGAACTCGGCCAGCTNGAAGGAAAAGATCCNGCNGCNTTTTCCANATGGGCCCGNAAAATGGGTACTCAATTCGACAGCGAGCTTGGCTCTGATTTCCANGAACTCGCTGACAGAGCTGATGCTGGAGACGATCCGATTGANCGNTTCGACGCTGAACACACCCTNCGATACCGAATAGANCAAGCCAGNAATCAATCNNCCGACAATTCCGATGACTTCTNNATTTAAAAGCTGAAAGGAGCTCTNGATGCCTCTTTTTGAATATCGTTGCGCCGCGTGCTNGACATTGACGACTNTCCTCATCCGAANCGTTTCNAAAAATGAAACNCATCCGACCTGTGAATCTTGTGGCTCGACTAGTGTCACNAAAGTGATNTCGANAGTGGGACGACTCCGTTCAGCTCAAGANGTCATCGATGAAAAAGGNTCTCCACGAGAGGGTCAAGCCTACGAGGATCCAAGGCAGATAGGCTCCTGGGTGGAAAANCGATTTGAAGATTACGGCATGCCGATTCCCGACGATACTCGCAATATGATCGACGCAGCACGAGACGGNGTNTTNCCGGANGAAATNTCTGACCTCTAAAACCANCAAAATTATCTAGCTATCTATCCNCACGTCGCCATTAAGACTATGCACTGTTAATATCGCTCTAGAATTTCATAAGGGTCCTGATGACCAAGATAGAGATGCACGAAGTCACCTCTCCCTTGTAGTTAGGATAATCCACCTAAGAAAGGGATTAGAACATTGGATACAAATATTGAAAGCTTCTTATATGTTGCCTTGATAATCGGTGCANTCGCGATCGGCTTTGCGCTGCTCAGGGCCCGNGCGGTCATGGCCGCNGATGACGGCAATGACGCTATGCAAGGGATTGCGGTCGCGATNCANGAAGGAGCNGCTTCCTTCTTGAANCGAGAGTACACGTTCCTTGCCGCCTTTGTTGCAGCAATGTTCGTTGTCCTGCTGCTTTTTATCGATATAGATGTACTCACAAAACTGGAAGATGTAAANAATCCTGATACATTNAAATTCGCGACATCGATATCCTANGTGATTGGTGCCGCTCTTTCTGCTGGAGCCGGNTATNTAGGTATGATGATTGCCGTACGNGCTAATGTTCGGACAGCTGCATCAGCACAAGATGGTCTAAATAGTGCTTTAAAGGTGGCTTTCAATTCTGGAACAGTGATGGGGATGACCGTTGTGGGGCTNGGTCTATTAGGACTAACCTTGTTATATCTAATCTGGCAGGATCCAGCACCCTTNGCAGGGTTCGCATTTGGAGCTTCTTCGATAGCANTGTTTGCTCGAGTCGGTGGNGGAATNTTCACAAAAGCTGCTGACGTCGGTGCTGACCTCGTNGGTAAAGTTGAAGCAGGAATACCAGAAGACGATCCCAGAAATCCAGCAACTATNGCAGATAACGTGGGCGATAACGTNGGTGACGTCGCCGGAATGGGAGCGGATTTATTTGAGTCTTACGTAGGATCGATGGTTGCCACCATGACTCTTGCAGTACTTGCCGTTGCNGGNGCATCAGCGGTTGGGAGTAAAGAACTTTTCGCTGGTGGTGCCGAATACGGATCTAAACCGATTGTGCTACCGATTTTAATTGCGGCTATCGGTATAGTCTCCGCTATCATCGGTACTTTTTTCGTANGAACCAAAGAAGGAGCGACTCAAGGAGGATTACTTTGGGCGCTGCGAAATGGAGTATTNGCCGCTTCAGGTCTGGTCTTAATTGGTGCTGCGATAGCAATTCAGACACTTGAACTAGACTGGGCGCTCTTCTGGGTAATATTGGTAGGGTTGATTGCAGGTCAAATTATCGGCACCGCAACTGAGGGTTTCACCTCATCCGAAGGCTTCAACATTGGCCCAATCAGCTACAGCCCTACGGTTGACCTAGCTGAACAAGCCGAAGCCGGNGCAGGTCCAATTATTATTGGTGGCCTTAGCTTAGGAATGCTGTCCACTGTAGTTCCNATGGTNACCGTGGTCATCGCATTAATNATTGCGAACAGCCTAGGCGGATTTTATGGAGTTGCATTGGCCGCGGTCGGCATGCTAGCNCCACTAGGAATAACTTTGGCCACAGATGCATACGGTCCAGTTGCTGACAACGCAGGTGGAATAGCAGAACAGGCTGGACTGGATCCTGAGGTGCGNGAGCGNACAGATGCTCTAGACCAACTAGGGAATACTACTGCAGCCACGGGTAAAGGGTTTGCGATTGGCTCGGCGATGCTAACCTCAATCGCGCTCCTGGCAACATTCGCCACCGTCACTGGATTAGGNCTAGAAGATCTCAGCTTNCTCAAAGTAAATGTNATGGCAGGTTTGCTTATTGGAGCTTTAATGCCTTTNGTGTTCTCTGCTNTGTCAATGGGAGCTGTTGGTCGAGCNGCACAAGCAATGGTAGAAGAAGTGAGAAGACAATTTCGCGAACATCCAGGAATTATGGACGGGTCGGAACAGCCCGATCACGAGCGAGCAATTAGGATTTCAACTGATGGTTCCCTTCGGGAGATGATCGTACCTGGGTTCTTGGCCGTGATAGTGCCCATCGTAGTGGGCATCCTTTTCGAGGCTCAGGGACTCGGTGGACTTCTTATAGGATCAATCGCTGCTGGCTCGATGCTTGCGATCATGATGTCAAACTCTGGGGGAGCNTGGGATAATGCAAAGAAATATGTTGAGGAAGGACATTTCGGAGGTAAAAACTCCGAGGCNCATAAAGCCGCTGTGGTAGGAGACACTGTTGGTGATCCNTTTAAAGACACCTCCGGCCCATCCCTTAATATATTATTGAAGTTGATGGCAATTGTTGCCGTGGTTTTTGGACCGCTCTTCCTATAAACCACATGNATAGAAAAATAAGATAAGGAAATAATTATGACAAATATTCAAGTNGGCCAAGAGGCTCCAGACTTCACACTGGTTGATGAAACTGGAGAGGANGTAACTCTGGCTTCTTTNAGAGGTGAGACTGTCGTTTTAATCTTTTATCCTTTTGACTTTTCGCCTCCNTGCACNGCCGAGATGTGTACCATTCGAGACGACTTTNCTGGNTGGAACACATCTGANGCAAAAGTGTTTGGCATAAGTAGAGATAGNAAATTTTGTCATGCNGCGTTCAAGGANGCACAAAACTTACCAATAAGTCTGCTTGCGGATACCAAAGGTGAGGTAGCTAAAAAGTACGACGTTTGGAATGAAACTGCTGGATTTGCNGAGCGNGGGACTTTNATTATCGATGGTGACGGGAAAGTGACATATACAGTGCATAATCCAGCACCTGAAATTCGAGACCANTCCGTAGTCGAGGAGTACCTCAGNGGCTAATTGGGATGCTTGCTTTTCGGTTTTAGAGGTAATACCACGTGAATCTCGCTGATTTAACTGTTGGCACGACACTAGACTTAATTACNCTGAATTTTTCTCTCGANAAAATANCAAACTATCTCGCTGCAACTAGTGACGATTCGGATATGTGGATNCAAGAAGCAATAGTTCCNCCATTATTAGTAAGTGCGGCAATCTTATCGGAATTGATGAAGCAAGTTAATCTGCCATCAAACCTAATGCACACTGGGCANGANCACACGGCTCACAGCANCGTGCCGGCANATACAGATNTGATGGCTACCGTGACNCTAGCCCAGTACTCCCAGCGTGGAGGNGCACTNATAGCTTCATTCGAGGCAAACCTGGTAGACNCAAATCAAAAATTGTTATTCAGCACAAAATCCAGCACTCTTATTCCATTAGATCTGGATTAGCTCAGGACGTAAGNATGGAAAAATATCCAGATCATCTCCCAATCATCACNCTTNATATCTCGCAAAAGTTGGTAGACAGATATAGTGATGCAGCAGGAGATCACAACCCTATTCATCAAAATGTGAAAGCTGCGTANGAAGGNCCATTTGGGCAGCCTGTAGCGCANGGGATGCTAGTTCTATCTACCGCATCACAAATAATGACAGNTACATTTGCANAACAGTGGGCTGATAAGGGTAGCTTGAAGGNCCGTTGGAAGTCACCCGCCNTAATACCAACTACTATCCGCACAACGGCTCGACTTAAATCTGCAANCCAAGAACAANTACGATACGAAATAGAGTGTAAAGACGATAAGGGTACTCTACTGCTATCCGGAATGGCAACGCTGCNCCTAAANNCCTNAACGANGGATCTATTTNGNTTTTTTACTGCGAATTCCTCTTACCATATTCTCTATGAGGGCCACACACTTTCGATTAATTCTCTGGGCGTCTGCAATTACAGNNATATTGATAATTGCTTACCAAGCACGAATAGCATTAATACCNTTCATGATCGGCACGCTTTTCGCGTATATGGTGTCACCACTTGTGGATCGAATTTCGAGAATTCTACCTGTTCAAACACATCGAGGAGATGTTTGGCGAAGGGGCATATCCGTACTCGTCGTTTATGCAATTGCTTTNGGCGCTTTGATTGCCGCGATTTCTGCGATCGCACCNTCTGTCGCCGATCAAACCCGATCACTTGTTCAGAATCTTCCAGAGCTCCTAGAAGGCGCACGAATCCAGTCNAATATCTGGGCCGATCAANTAAGAGAATTACTTCCAGAGGGTGTGCGAGCTCGGTTCGATCAATATTTAGGGGATTTGATTCAGTCATTCAGTGATGGAGCAACCCGGACAATTGAAAATGATTTAGGTCTAGCCAGCAGCGCTATCACTACTACCATCAGTATAATTCTCGGATTCCTTGTTGTTCCATTCTGGATGTTTTACGCAATCAGAGACAGACATTTTGTCGAAAATAATCTAACAAATACCGCGCCCGAAGAAGTTCGAGAAGATATCAANAATATTGCNAAGATTGGTGACTCAGTACTTGGAAGATATATNCGCAGCCAGTTAATACTCGGATTGATCGTTGGGACTGGTGTNGGGGTAGCNTTACAGCTNNTAGGAGTACAGTGGGCCCTCTGGTTAGGTGTCTGGGCCGGCCTTACTGAACTTATNCCGCTTGCNGGACCATGGCTTGGAGCTATTGCTGGACTTATCCTGATTGCGGCAACAGACCCAAGCCTTTTCATCTGGGTGGCCCTAGTTTATCTAGGAGTTCAAGTAATTGAAAACATGCTGCTCGTGCCGNGAATNCAAGGTCATGCTGTCCAGATACATCCAGGTATGGTTNTANTACTGCTNGTGGTTGCGGGATCGATTTGGGGCGCNCTTGGGGTGATACTNATAGTTCCNCTTGCTGCCCTNGCGAGAGAACTTTTCTGGTACGCCGANCATCGNCTAAAGGGTAAAAACCCAGATGAGGCATATGAAGAAACTCACGTTGCNCAACTATAGCGTTATANCGTCNTGGCAATTCACGAAGTNGACTATTTGATCGTGACGNCAAACTGAATGACTATTGCATAGTGACGACNGAATCTTTGCCTTACACNGTACTTCTGATACTAGCCCAACTCATGGTGGGGTCNCTCATCACACTGAGTATATTCAGTTGGCTATTTCAATTAACAAGAGGATACTTATTGACAAGTGCCGCAACTATTTNGGCTCTTGCAATACTTTCTTCAGCAACTATTTTGAGTCTAAACATACCAGAATCCATCTCCGGTTTTGAAATTAACAACGAGCTNGTGAACCTCACAGAGNGGCTAGTACATGGNACGTTAATACTCGCGGCTCTCTATTTGATTAGTTTATGGAAATTCGGGCCACTAATATCTAGAATAATCTNTGGTCTTGCTGCTANAGCAGGCTTGNTGACAATTCTTACGTTAGCAGGCTTATTTTCCCTACCNGCCTGGTCTTATCTCGTTGTAGCAGTTAACTTCACTTTNGGAAGCTTAGTCCTCGGTGGTTCACTGATGGCAATGCTCTGGGGACATTGGTATTTAACTTCAGGAAAACTACCGAAAGAACCTATGGTTGCAATGGCCAAATTCACTCTCTTAGCTCTGGTATTCCATGCCCTATTTACTGGTATCTGCTCAAGTCTTCCAGCGTCATCGCCGCCAATTAATGAAATCGCTCTTAGTAATCTCTACCTTGATGCCAATTTCTGGCTTCGTATTACCATCGGCTTTGGTTTTCCGATTGCGGCCACATGGCTTGCATGGCGTGCGGCTCTCATAAACGGAATGATGTCTACAACAGGACTCCTCTATCTTGCACTTGGAGCAATTCTTGGAGGTGAGACGTTGGGTCGAGCATTATTCTTCACAACCGGAGTTATTACTTAGCGTACCTAACAGGTTTAGTCGATGAACTTACACGCAGCGGATGCCTAGGATAGTTTTGCTTTGTCAGCCCAAGACACATTACAGTATTTGGAAGGTGCTTGGAAATTTCCTTCACACGGGACTGAAACAGATCAATTTCTGGCCAAGATCCCCAGGCAACGATGCAATCATTATTTTTTTTAAATTGATCCAGTAACACAGAATTATTGTCAGGCCCGACAGGATCAGTAATTGAATTCAATTTCTTTGGGTCAGTTGATATATATCCAAATAGATTGACAATTACTGCAGCACCAAAACCCCAGCCATTAGATAAATCAATACAGCGTCGCGTGGTAGCATCATCTGCTTCGGCGTCAGCTGTACTCGGATTTAACATTACCCAAAGAAGTTTTCCGCCCCTAGACCAGCGACGATATAGTAAATATCTATATGACGCATCTTCGGAGATAAAGGCTTTACGAATCAATGAAATGACTCAGCCAATTGCTTGTACCTCTTAAGAACAGGGACGCGCTACACCGGCTCCATCGGACGTCTGAAACGATGAACCACATGCGCATGAAGATACTGCATTAGGATTATGGATAGTGAAGCCGCTCTTCATCAGGTCCTCTACGTAGTCAATTTCAGCACCTGAAATCATTGGAACAGAATCTTTATCAATCACAACACTGACCTCGTCTAAATCTATAATCCGATCAGTATCCTCTGCCGACTCTGCAATTGACATCCCGTATTGAAAGCCCGAGCAACCACCTCCAACAACAAACACACGAAGGAAGGCGTCGGTAAAACCTTTGTCGGCCAGAAGACTTTGCGCCTTAGTCACCGCTCGCGGAGTAACCGTTACAAACACTTCTTCTTTACCTAGAGAGGAGAGCTCAGTATTAGAAATAGTGGGTCCCATGCCCGGTAAAATTGATGTCATAACATTTCTCCTCGTTCGTTCGAATTGGTTACCTGATAATTCTATCTTATTTTTCGATCAAATATGTCAATATTTGGGTTCCGACTTGATGATCTTCTTCAGCTAACGTGACTCGGGCGTCTAATAATTGGCTCAGCAGCTCACAAGACCGTCCTACTTGCCCATCCTCATATCGAGCGACCATCCCTAGTCCATACATTTCCTAGTCTCCTTCCGATGCGGCCATATTGGCAAGCGACGAGGGCTGTGGAGGCGACTTGTGTTGTAGCTTACCCTGCCCCAGCACTGTTGCGATTACAACTATTGAAACCACCATCACAACCCAGTTTATTCCGACCATAATCA
>NZWK01000037.1 GCA_002701625.1 Chloroflexota bacterium | reverse complement strand
GGTTGAGCATAAATTTCCACACCAGCTTCGCCATCCGCAGGTAGTAAGGAGTTATCACCACCCAAGACACCGACACCCGCATCTCCTTCAGCAACTTCATCGGGCTCTACCTGCTCGCTCAGCTCAGAATTCAGAGTCGATTTTTCCGGCTGGACCAACTTAAGTTCAGCCCGCCCACCGCCAAAAAATCTAGTAAAATATTCTCGAAAATGCATATTTACCTGCTCAAATGTCTCCACGAAGGCAGTACGTATTTCCTCACGTAAATCACGAATAATTGATCGCACATCACTTTGAGCTTGCTCCAAGTCAACAATTTGGTCAGTAAGAAATTCGTAGCGTTCCAATATTTCTTGATATTCTTCGAGTGCGTCGATATTGACCGGACCAAGCGATCTTAATTTTGATCTCGCCTGGTTTACTTGTTCTTCTGCATTCGCAAACACTTCTTTTGGTGACTTGCCACCATAATCAACGAGCGCAGGTTGACTGAACATATCTGTTGTAAACTCCTCAGCTTCCAACTCTTTTATCAGTCGTTGACCTGACTCTTCTAGTCGATTCAATTCATGTTCAGAGTTAAGTAGTTTAGACTCATTCTCTCGAAGCTCAACTTCCAATTCTGCCCGATTGGACTGAAGCATCGATTCATCATTTGTAAGTGTCAGGGCTCTAGCCTCCATCGGCGTTATCACGGCTTTAGCCTCCGCCAGCGATACCCGTTGCGAAGAAATTTTATCTCGCAGTTGAGTCATCTCTAAAGCAAGTTCTTCCGTTGCATCCTCAAGTGACTTAAGTGACTTGATCGATTGCGCACGGCTTTCTAATCGGTGAAGACGATCCGTCTCGCGTTGCACGCGCAGCTGTTCCTGTGCTCGTTGCTCCGCATCCGCAGCTGCTAGTTGAGCAGTTGCTACTTCAAATTCACGTGCAGCGGTATCGCGCTCAGCATTGACTGATAATGCTCGATCGCGAATCTGCTGGATTTCATTATCGACCTCTATAATTTCTGCTGTGCGTTCTTGCATAGATTGCCTTATTGCAATGCTTTCATTCTTAGGCTCACTATTTTCAAGCTGAGATAACAGAAGAGTTCGTTCCGCACTCAATCCAAGTTGTTCTTTTTCCAACCGTGAAATCTCAAGTACTATTCCTTCTTTACTTTCTGCTAGCTTCAGTACCTGTTCCTTCGCGTCAGTAAGTGCGGAGGTTTCACTCGCGAGTTCTACTTCGAGTTTAGACTGGTCTACCGACCTCGCCACTACAGATTTTCTTGTGTCCTCGAGTAGGCTGACACTATTCGACAGAGCGGTCACCAAAGAAAGATAAGACTCTGGATTAGTCGACGAGCGAAGTCGGATTCCACCATCACTCTGAAATACCTCACCTTCTTCAGTAACGGCGTTGTAGCCCATTTCACTCAGCAGCACACCTGATTCAAAATCACTGACTAAATAGGTATTGGCACATATCAGGGCCATCAAATTTGCCATATGGTCATCAGTCGAAATTACCTCCTGAAGTGGACCTATTACCCCAATGTGATCCGGAAGAGGTAGCAATTCGTTTATCAAAGCACTTTCACGAGAATAGAGAAGCAGATTCTTATCCATTTCACTATTTCCCTGATCTAGTACAGTCCTTAAGCATTCGTGATCTGAAAAAATTATGGCAGTCAGCTTATCGCCCATCCATGCCTCTGTCGCTGTCTGCCAGCGATCTGGCACGTCAATTAATTGACTCAGAATATCAACCCACAAACTCGGATCTGACTTTGAAACGTCAGAGATAAATTCAACGGCCTCTGACATTTGACCGGTAGACCGTACAAGCAACTCTTGGAGATCGATTTGTCTTTCAAGGCTTGTAACATCAGACTCCAAGCGAGATACTTCATTCGCTTTGGAGCTCAGCGCCACCCTAGCTATCTCAAAAGAATGTTCATTCGTCTTAACCAGTTCAGTCATACTTTCTAATGATCGTTGTATTTCATGAAAATCACTGCGCTGGCTGGCTAGTTTAATATCAAGTTGTTCAATTGATTGAGTTACAGATTTAGCCGCAGAACTATTCCGTAGATGGTCCTGAGTCTGTTTCTTTTCATAGGCTTCAACATCGAGTAGTCGAGCCTCGAGTTCACCATATTCGGCATTAACACGAGCACGTCTAGCTTCATACTCCGCTAGATCACGAAGAACCTCTCGTGTGACCTGATCAGCTTCCGCTAATGCAACTTTCTTTTGCTCTAACTCAGATCTACTCGTAAGCACAAGTAATCGTAATGACTCGTCTGAAACCTTAGGTATGTCATCAGATAAGTGAGATTCTGGTTCGTGTGAAAGGCTTTCTTCCAGATCATTCTGCCGTTGCTCAAAGAGCTCCAATCGTTGCTCTGCGAGAGCCATGTCTTGTTCTAGATACAGCAGTGCTTCTCGTCTACCACGCTCTTCTCGCTCTGCGCTTGCAAGTTCAGTTCGGGTATTCTCGAGATTAGCTCGCACACCCAGATACATTTTCTGAGCCTCGTCAAATCTCTGTTTAGTCGATGAATGAATCATACGTAGCTGAGTAGCGTTTTCTGATGCCTGTTTAATCGTCGTCGCTGACTCGCTGAGACCGATAGTGAAATATTCTTGAAATGCTTTATCTAAAATAATTCGCAGATCTTGATATTTCTCGGCTCGTGTCGTCTGGCGCTTAAGCGAACGTAATCGGGGCTCTAGTTCTCTAACCTGCATCCGAGCGTGTCCAAGATTATCGCGCGTTTCTTTAAGTCTTCGTTCGGATAATCGAAGCCGTTGGCGAGCAGAATGCAGATCGGCTGCTTCTTCAATAAGCGCACGGCGTTGATCAGGTTTCAATGAAAGAACTTTGTCCACCAGTCCCTGTGACAGATATGAATATGATCCCTGACGAAAATCTGCCTTTGCCATGAGCTCCGTTAGATCGGTCAAACGGACTTTACGCTTATTTAGTAAATATTCGGATTGCCCATCTCTATGCACCCGACGGGTGATAGCGACATCGGAATAGTCAGAGGGAAGCCATCGATCAGTGTTATTGAAAGTTAACGTTGCCTCAGCAAAACCTGCAGGCCGTTTGGAGTCGGAGCCTATCCAGATTACGTCATCTGATTTCTTGGCACGCAAGGAGCTCGCAGCCTGTTCACCTAGCACCCAGCGAATTGCGTCAGTGACGTTACTTTTTCCAGACCCATTTGGACCTGCAATGACGGTCATTCCAGGTCCAAATTCGAACGTGGTTCGATCTGCAAAAGACTTAAATCCCTGAATTTGAAGTTGTTTTAAGTGCATTAATTACCTTTAGTTATCGATTCAGTACTTTTCTTAATTGTGGCAAAGCTTCTTCTGCCGCGGCTGTTTCAGCGCCTTGTTTAGTTGAAGCTGTGCCCTCAGCAACGAGATGCTTATCGGCAATCCTAGCTTCTAAATCAATCTCAACTCGTACACGATATTCCGGTTTGTGATCTGGACCTGACTCACCTACTAGCATATATTTCGGCCGGCTCTTTATCGTTGCTGCAAGCTCTTGTAAGTCACCCTTTGGATTAGACGTGTCTAATTGCCGCAAATAAGGGCTGAAAATTAAATTAATAAACCTTCGGACGGGGTCATAGCCGCCGTCCACGAAAACTGCTCCGATCAAAGCTTCAAGTGCGTCGGCCAAGTTCCTTCCTTTTATTCGGCCATCGCTTTTTTCCTCACCTACACCGAGAATTAAAAAGTTACCCAAACCAAGACTCAATGCAATTTCAGTAAGTGTTTTACCGCGAACCAAGCGAGCTCGCCATTCGGTCAAATCTCCTTCACGGTTTTCTGGAAATCGATGAAAAAGGACATCCGCCACAATTAAGCCCACGACAGCATCACCAAGAAATTCAAGACGTTGATTATTCTGATAATAAGTCTCCGGAAATTCGTTGGAGGCACTGGCATGCGTCATCGCTTCAGTAAAGAGAGTCTTATCAGAAAACTTGTAGTTAATAGTCGTTTCAAACAAATGCAAATTGGCCTCAACATCGAACGCTTGCACTTGGGGAGAATTCAATGACATAAAAAGCCCTCGCTGTTCCGATTCAAACAGCTCCCCGCCTATAACCTGTAAGATAGTCAACACTACTAGTTTAAGAATTTGTTATGAAAAAATCAACAACTGATCANNNGCATATGCGAATACACAATAGATACCAATAATGCCAGACCCCTCGCCTCNCAGACCGCCTAATATCTCACTGAAATATTTACTTGACCAATTGACGCCAGACGCGCAACGGTTACTGTCTATGACGGTTGAACACAGTAACCGACACCGACAAAACCTCTGGTTAGTTGGTGGAGCTGTTAGAGATGTACTAATGAATAAACCTGTAAGGGATATTGATATCACAACGACTGGTGACTCACTGGCACTTGCGGAAGCAGTCAAGAGTGAATGGACCGCAAGCGAGATTGACATGGTGAGTCATTCAGATTTGTTGACCGCGTCGCTTCGAACAGACAGCAACACGCAGCTCGATATTTCAAGGTTAAGAACTGAACGCTACGCTCGACCTGGTGGACTGCCAATTGTTTCGACAACCAATGAGATCAATCTGGACCTCGAGCGCCGGGACTTCTCTATCAATGCCATGGCAGTGGGTCTAAGCCAAGATATCGAAAATACTTTCCACGACCCATTTAATGGGCTGTCAGCAATAGAGACCAGAACATTAGTCACTCTACATGACAATTCCTTCGTAGATGATCCTACTAGGCTTTGGCGGGCTGCTAGATTGTTAACCAGTCATGAATTGATGTTAGATGCCGACGTAGCTCATCAATTACACATGCCTGAGATAAGTTTCGAAAATGTAGCTGGAATACGACTCGTTTCAGAACTAAGACAGATTTCTGAGGCCCCCCTCGCACTAAAAATTTGTTCGCAACTCCACGAGTGGGGAGTCCTAGAGAGAAGTCACCCTGCCCTCTCATTTGAGCTCTCTAATTTTCGAGCCACCAAACCTCTTACTGACTATAATTTACGCACTTTGCTCACTGGTTTACTTCTGGGCGCCACCGACGAGATGCGAATCGCTGCTCTTGACCGATTACAGCTACCTAAACAACTAAAATTATTTGTTCAGGAGGCATCAGCAATATTGAATAACAAGCGTGCGCTACATTTTACGGCAGATAACATCGGGTACTACGAGAAAATAAACGAAGAATCACTCGTAATCGCGAGTACGCTAAACTCGAAAAAAACAGCCCCGTTCGTGGATGCCATGGCGACATGGAAGCTCTGCTCAAGTCACCTCACAGTCAGCGATTTAAGGGAAATAGGCATAACAGCGGGTCCTGATATCGGAAGTGCTTTGCATCAACTCAAGTGGGCTGATTTTAAGGGAATTATTAAGTCAAAAAATGATGCCTACTATTTTCTTCAGAATAAAGATATAAAATAAAGTGGAAGCGTAAAATTAGTCACGAAATTGAGTACCTAAATGTCTAGCGAAGTATCAACATGCGAAATTTGCGATGAAAAGTCTATTCTGGAATTACTCCAGCAGTGTTTCAACTGTAACAACACGTATCACCTGAATCCATTTTCAAACAAGCCTGGTAAGGATTGTGGCGACGCGGTGATCGGCGAATCATTAGGAGTTTATTATTACTGCCGTGACTGCATGACAAACCTATCGGACTAAATTCGTGAAGATAAACCTGCTCACAAGTTTTTTCGTTGGCGCCATATTCTGCCTGGTTGCAACAGGCCTGTCGAGTGAATCGTCAGAGGTTACAAAACTGTTCATATATGCTGGGACTGCACTATCAATCACACTTATATGGAGGCGTTGGGCACGAAATACCATAGTCAAACGGAACCAACGCCGAGACCTCTGGGCGAGCAAAAAACGCGATAATAATCCCAAACCAGAATCCGAATGCTAACCCCTAGAAATTCTTCGAAACCAAGTCGCTGACTCGTTCTCAGTGATGGAATGCTGTCCGACAAACCCACAACGCAGCCAGAAATAAAGACCGCGTCCATTCGTCTCAGGGACTCTTCCGTACAACTCGTATCCTTCCTGTTTCAATTTTCTCTCTGCAACCAGAACCGTTCGAGTGCCTACAGCATTGCCGCGGTATTGTGGATCTACCGCGACAAAACGCACAGTGGCAGCGCCCAGCAATGGCATATCTCTCTGTATCCCAAAAAGTCCCACCTCTAAGCTAGCTTCTCGAATCACATACCAATCAACATTAGTTAATGTGTTCAACTCACCCAAATCAGTTGGATTGAAATTTCTACTTATGCCATCAGCTAAAGCACGTTGTATTCCGGCTCTGGTAAAAATATCTGGGCGCTCTAGCACTTGAAGGCTAATCCTCTGACCGCGCGTCCAAATCATTAGATTATTTCCTCCCCTAACCAGCTCGCGATCTCAGTTTGTAGTTCTCCTAATCTGACGGTCTTAATATCTGTATCAGATAAGGATTTCGCAAATTGATTCGCGTATCTTGCACTTACAAATCTGCTATCCAAGATAGTAAATATCCCTTTATCATCTTCATGTCTGATTAATCTCCCNAAGCCCTGNCGAAAGCGNAATATTGCNCTNGGAAGCNAATATTCCAAGAATGAATCCTCATATCGTTCGCCACGTGCTGCGTGTATTGGGTCCACCGGTGATGGAAATGGTAATCGAACGACAATAATTTGTGACAANGCACGTCCTGGAATATCAACNCCTTCCCAGAGAGCTGCNGCACCAAAGATNACNGTGGAATCANTNGANTGGAGTTCCCTAACTAATCTCGTGGCNGATCCATCAACTCCTTGGGCNAGTAAGCGCACGTCGATNTCAGCTAAACGATCCCGCAAATCCCAAGTGGCTGCNCGCAAGGCATCGTGAGAGGTAAATAGCACAATAGTCCTTCCACCNAGNGAATTGACCGCCTGNAATATAGCATCATGTAATTGTNTCGAATAAGCNGTCTCNGTAGGATTCACGATGTCACTCACTGCTATTACTTTTGCCTGATCTTTAAAGNTAAAAGGCGCNGGCCAGCTCGAAGTGNANGCGTCAGGTAGGCCAAGTTGNTCCAATATAAATTTAAACGAACTGCCNCCATCAGAATCNATGTCNTGTANCGTTGCACTNGTGACTAACACAGATTTTCTACCCTCGAAAACATGNTGNCTTANGTGATCTCCAGGNACCAGTGGTGCGCAACCTAGAAGGATATCCNTATCTCGGCGACTNATCCAAGTGATGTCTGTTGGGTTTTCGTCAATAANAATTCGTTGCATAGTGNTGTTNAGGTTNGATAGTTCGCCTGAGAATCCGTTNATAGCNACTGTTAGCTCATCCAAATCAATTTGGGTGAAGGCNTTACGCTGCGANCGCATTGCAGGTAGAAGTTGTTCTACNTCGCGGAGTAAAAANTTTANGGTCGATAATAATAAGTCNAAATTCTGAGTTAATTCTTCCCAGGCAGGTTGAGAACGAGCACCGNCTGTCAGGCTGAGTTCCTGTCGAGANTTTTTACTNCCAAGCGCTACCTGNCCAGGGTGTNTTGCGTCGNCATGATTCTCAAAAAAATCNCTGAGATNNTCTCNCAGTTCACGNAACCGCCCNATNGCACTATCACGAGTTCGAATNATTTTNTCAATTTCTGACTGGTTGTCANGNGCATATNNTTCCANCGCCCTAAAGTGGCCCAAGAAACTTAATGANTTATTTCTTCGATCTTTTTTATTCTTNATTGGCCCGGATTTTAGCAAATCNTCAGCAGACTTAAGCGAAATTACACCTCCNAAATGATCGGTTGCAACATCTTCAAGTCGATGTCCCTCATCAATAATTAAATGCTCATAGCTCGGAAGAATCTGTTCATTCTGAGCGGCNTTCGCNAGTAACAACGCGTGATTCACNANGACTANATTTGCNATCGAAGCTTTTTCACGTGCTCGCANTACAAAACAACTGCCGTCCTGAACAAATTCGCATCTACGAGACATGCAATCTGTATCAGTTGCCGANATATTTCGCCACGTTTCCTCATCCTGNGAGGTCATATATAACTCAGNNGAATCNCCNGTTGATGTTTGCTCCAGCCAAGCTGCTACTCGTGCGTANAAACGAGATTCTTGTGCTTCAAGTTTTGTTTGCGATGCCCGCACCGCAAACCAGCTCTCTAGACACAAGTAATTGCCCTTGCCCTTTAAAATTTGCACGCTGATGTGAGGGGGTGGCTTTGACTTGGAACTGCTTGAATTACTAAATCTCTGTACAAGATCTATTGCAATTGGCAAGTCTGATTCTTTTAGTTGATCTTGTAAATTTTTAGTCTGAGTNGACACAACTACTCGNTCNCCNGTNCNCANNGAATGAATCAATGCAGGTAACAGNTAGGCCAGTGTTTTGCCGGTACCNGTACCCGCCTCAAGAACNAGTTCTCCACCTAGAGCAAANTTCTCTTCAATCACNTGCGACATAAGTTGCTGATTAGCTCGAGGCACNTAATTTGCCAGCAAAGTTGACTCTTCTTCAGCAAAATTCCAAAGNNCACTNACTGTNTAGNCTCCAGNAGAATTATCTCCTCTGNAANCNNCTNTCCCTGCNGTAGTCGATATTTCTGTTCTGAAGTCCAAATAACTTTCATTATTTGTTCTNGGTTTGNTGGTTTCTGGCAGTAGTTTCATAATGGAAGAATTCGACCGTGATAGAAACATCTTCATATCAGCAAGAGNTCTTTCAGGTACTTGCTGTAATCGNTCATNGAGNAGAACAAAAATATCNCGCGCACAAATAGCGTCGTCNAGTGCCCGATGACTTCGGGCTANACCGACGCCNAGTAATTCNGCCAAAGACGCAAGGTTCAATTTNTCTGCCGTCGGTAATAAAAGAGCTCCAAGCTCCCATGTGTCGAAATANATATTTGACGNCGGNACCCCTTGAGCTTTAAGAAAGCTGATGTCAAATTGNACATTATGCCCAATTATTGGCAAGTCACCAATNAAATCGGTGATATCNGCTCGAAGCGTATCGAATATTGGTGCGGNACGTAANTCCTNATCAGTGAGTCCTGTTAAATCGGATATAAATTTTGTAAGAGAAGTTTCTGGTTTGACGAGTGTCTGNAATTCNTNNTGATTTCCNAGGAAATCAAATTTAACCATGCCTACCTCAATAATTTCATCAACCCCTGCCTTAAGTCCGGTGGTTTCNAGATCGATGGAAATGAATTGCTCNAGAGAATGAANTGGCATACAAATTAACTAATCAATACCTGGCGCGAGGATAGTCTAACGGATTATTGATCATGNGGTGGGTTGAAATATGAAAATACCCCAGCTGACTCAAGCTGCANGGCCTCAAANCTTCCACCATGTANTTCCGCGAGTAGTGCTTCTTGTGAATCAACAACAGCTTCAAATCCGGTCGCAAAATACCCCAGTCCACTGGTCGAATGTGCATCAGACCCTCCGGTCCCGTGCACTCCTAGCAGTCGAGCAACCTCAGCTGCATAGGCATTCTCCTTAGGAGTATTTGCACCGTTGCCAATCTCCAACGTGTGTACAATCTTAAAAACCGGCATAGTTTCCGCCGCTTGCTCGGGAGTTAAATCAAATGTTTCACCCGTTCGCATCGCTGTAACNGGATCAAANAATCTCCTAAANGGATGNGCCACAATCAGAAATCCNCCNACTTTGTCAAGCTCTTCTCGTAATTTCTCNGCNCGTCGAATTCCAGGTAAATACTCTTTAAGTCCGATCGCGATCATATGNCCNAAGTCNGTCGANACTTCCATGCCGAAATTGAAGAAAAAATCGGGNTAGGTGCTTCGTAAAGTNTCCTGTTGATGTCGCTCAAGTACCTTATCGTGTTCCGCCAGATTTGCNCCGCTTANTCCNGCATCAGTCCCCACCGTNACCAATTCTTCCTTCGANAGCATNGAATCAGAAGAATCTGGATTAGTATGAACATGCATCTCGATNATCGANGCAAGTTTGGCGANTTCGCCGTGAATNGGNCGNGAAGACTCAGTCAAAATAGAATCCNAAAAAAACCATCGCGATAATTGCCATCCGGTCAGCATAGGCTCGATTGAACAAACGGGATAGAGGCTTATTCAGTTAACCAAAGATAGTTCAAAAAGGGAATCAATAATCCNAAGTTAAGNCCCCCCGCAANGNNTNCTGCCANGANNCCTCGACTACTAATCGAACGTGGAAATAGTCCNACATACCTAGCAATNATNAAAGTAATTATCAGAAATGCCTCACTGATTACGAGACCCCAGCCACCACTAACGTAATAAATAAACCCAAATCCAATCCCNAAAAGAGTGAAACCTAAGATAAAAACATTCCCTAGGAAAACAAGCAACGCAGTTCGCCCAGCAACTGATTTCGTTAGGGAACTAGAGATAAGCCTGTGCCTGCCGGTGATCAACAAGATCACCACGCAAGTGATAGCAAAAGCAAATCCTGCAATCCATCCCGAAAGGACGACACCAAGCAGTTCTACAGTTTCCGAATTGCTTAACATCAAAGGGTTCCGACGTTTATCTCTACTTCGCGAGATATCCGACGAGAAAGAGTTTCAACTGGAAAGCAGCGGCCTCCTATATTTTCAAAGGTTTGACTCAAAAATTCCACGTCTGCACCAGGATGAATAAACATAAAAACCGACGGGCCGGAGCCTGATAGGTGTATTTTTAACGCTCCCACGCTCCTGTAAGCTGCATACCGCTGATTTAAGGTTTGATTTGTCCGCTCGATAACTTTCTCAAACGTATTCACCAAGTCGTTTGTTGGTGGTGGAAGACCTCTAGATAATCTTTGTGCTACCCGCCATGCATGCTTGCCTTCAGAGAATTCCGTCGGTGCAAGCGATCCAAACATGGAGGCAGTCTTATTCAATACCAACGTGTCCAGGTCAGGTGACAATATCAGTAGGCGAAAATTATTCAGGTCTGGAAGCTTTTCGATTAATTCGCCACGGCCAGTGCAATGGCAAATGCCTCCATGAATAAAAAACGGCACATCCGACCCGATTTGGCTTGCGAGTTCGCTGAGTCGGTCATCAGGCCAATTTAAGTTCCAGAGGATATTCAGTGCCCTAAGCATTGCAGCCGCATCCGAAGAACCTCCACCCAGTCCCGCAGATATAGGTATTCTTTTCACCAAGTGAATATTTATATCTAGTTCCGTTTTGGAGGCCTCCGCAAACAATCGCGCGGCCGCACATGAGATATCTTCTGACTCTGACAGACTAGCGGAACCCGGTCCCTCAACCTGATAACTTAGTCCCGCGCCAGGCTTTGCTCGTGTGATCGTGAGCGAATCTGCAAGTGAAACTGTGGACATTACGGTATCGATGTCATGAAAACCATCTGATCGTTTGCCCAGTATTTCGAGGGCAAAATTAATCTTTGCGGGCGCTATCGAACGTACTGATGTCAAGTTAGTCATCAATCGTCACCTGGTACATCCAGCAGCGTTGCATCCGCGTCTTCGATAGTATGGTAAATTTCAACCCAGTCCGAAAGATCAAGATGCTGAGGTCTGAGACTGGTAGAAATACCAATTTTTTCCAGTAAATTGGTAACATCCGTGTGTGGGATACCAAGTGAACCGGCGATGCCATTATGTAGCTGCTTTCGTGGCTGACCAAACCCCACTTGCAGCATGCGAATGAATCGTGGAATTTCTGCCTCCGGTATATCAATCTCTAATTTATCTCTCCTATTTATCGACAGTACAGCAGAATGTACCTTTGGTTCTGGCCAAAACATTGAGGGATCCACCTCGAATAGAAATTCTGGCTCACCGTAAATTTTTACGGATAACGATAATAATGATTCTTTGCCAGCACCACCCGTAATTCGGCGAGCCACTTCACGTTGCACCAACGTGACGATTCTACGTGGTGCTGGTTTGGCAGTTAAAAGAATACGAATCACTGGTTGAGTGATGTAGTACGGCAAATTACCACATGCAAGATAATCCCCAGAATATCCAGCACTATACATGAGATCGGAAGGCTCTTCACCTAAAATGCTAGTGGGCACAATCGAGACGCCATTGTAATTTCTCAGCCTGTGCCGAGCGACTTCACAAAGCGCTTCGTCAATCTCAACGCCGACCACATTCGGCGACCTTTGTGCCAGGCTTTCCGTTAATCCTCCAGGTCCGGATCCGATCTCCAAGATACCAATTTCTGTTCCCTCGTATCCAGAAATAACCGCGTCAGCGATTCGGTCAAGCACTGCTTCATTTGTAAGAAAATTTTGGCCAAGTGCTTTGCGCGGAGTGACTCCAAGCCTTCTTAATGATTCCGGAGGACGACCCGGATTTGATCTATTACCTGATCTACTTTTGGATCTCTGACGAGATGAAGAGCGTTGTCGTGGAATAGTATTGCTCCAAAGTTACTTCTATACGCTACCGCATCTTATTATCCCAGTATAGGAATTCTCTTTTAGCAAAAAATATCCGTCAAGGAGGAGATGTTATGCCCGAGTCAATCGTACAGCCAAAAATTCGTGGATTCATTTCATTAACCTCACATCCGGCTGGTTGTACTGAAAATGTGTTCAGCCAAATTAAGGAAATTGAAAACCTGCTGCTCTCGACGAAAACTGATAGAACTATTAAAAATGCCCTCGTTATTGGAAGTAGTACTGGCTATGGACTGGGTGCAGCACTCACAGCCTGTTTTGGTTATAAGGCAAGGACTTTGGGGGTTTGCTTTGAAAAGAGTCCCGAAGGTGTAAAAACAGGGACCGCCGGTTGGTACAATTCTGCTGCAGCCAGTCGTGCTGCGAAAAAGAATGGATTACTTTATAAAACCATCAACGGTGATGCATTTAGTGATGAAGTGAAACAACGTGTAATCACTGAGCTCCGTAATGAATATGGCCCGATTGACACTCTTATATACTCCCTGGCTGCCCCTAGAAGAAATAACCCGTCAGGTGAGCATTGGAATTCTGTCTTGAAGCCGATAGGTCAAATTTATTCCGGGAAGAGTTTCGATCTACGACAAGAGAAAATTAATCATATTGAGATTGAGCCGGCAACCGAAGAGGAAATCGATAGCACCATAAAAGTCATGGGAGGGGAAGATTGGGAGAATTGGGTATCTCTACTTGAACAAGAAAATCTGCTCGCGCCGAATTTCAAAACAGTGGCCTTCTCTTACATCGGACCTGAACTCACAAAAGCTCTTTACCGGGAAGGTACGATTGGGCGTGCGAAAGCTCACTTAGAATCCACTGCAGACACAATCCATGCGCTCGTAAATCAGAATCCAAAGCTTCAAGGTGATGGCTCCGGAGGGGCATGGATAAGTGTGAATAAAGCCGTGGTAACTCAAGCGTCAAGTGCTATACCGGTCGTAGGTCTATATATGAGCATCCTATTTCGAATCCTAAATAATCGAGGTGAAAACGAATCAACTTGTGCGCAGGGCATCAGATTATTTGCAGATCATTTGATGCGCGTCTCACCAATGAAAACTGACCAGGCGCGAAGAATTAGACTGGATAACTTTGAAATGCTTCCCGAGGTTCAAGAAGAAGTTTCAACCATCTGGGAAAACATTACAAATGACAATCTACCAGAACTTGCCGACTGGCCGTACTTTAAAAATGAATTTGCTCGCCTATTCGGATTTAGCATGAAAGAAACTGATTATGACACACCTGTGGAACTTGAGGTTCCGCTAAACAGTTGATAGTAGAAACTCTAATCTACAAGA
>NZWK01000036.1 GCA_002701625.1 Chloroflexota bacterium | reverse complement strand
TAGTGTGCTGGGACTGTCTTCATCCAGTAGTGCGGATTTAATCCGAGAACTAGACGCGTTGGGAACTAATTTATTAACTGTTGAAGCTGGCCAAAGCTTTGGGTCGGGTAACTCATCTCTTCCGATCGATGCTCCGGCTAGGATTCGTCGAATTGACCCTGTGTATGAAGTAGCGGCGGTGAGTAAAATAGGTGGAGGCGTATACAGAAGCGATCTGGTTGAAGAAGGACGAACACAAGGGCTGACTATAGTTGCCGCAGATTTGAATCTCCTAGATGCTCAACAAGGATCGATTTCGCAGGGACAGTATCTTACTTCAGCGCTTCAAGATTTTCCAACTGTGGTGTTAGGTTCTGTCGCAGCCGAAAGATTAGGCATCACTGAATTAACTACAGCTCGGTCTATCTGGCTCGGCGAAGAATGGTTTGTCGTAGTGGGTATTCTTAACCCATTACCACTTGCAGCTGATCTTGACCGTGCAGCGATAATTGGCTATCCGGCAGCTGCGCAATATTTAGATTATGAATACGAGCCAGATATCATTTATGTGCGGGCTCGCACCGAGCATGTGCTAGATGTTCGATCTGTGATGTCTGCGACCGTTAATCCAGAAAAACCAGAAGAAGTAGAAGTGAGTAGAGCCTCTGATGTTCTCGAGGCACGAGCGGCTGCTGAGAGTGCATTCACTAATTTATTTCTTGGGCTTGGAGTTGTGGCACTATTGGTTGGGGGTATAGGAATTGCCAACGTTATGGTGATTGCTGTTATAGAAAGACGTAACGAAATTGGCCTTAGACGTGCTCTGGGTGCAACTCGTTTTCACATTGCTATGCAATTTCTGACGGAATCATTTTTTCTCTCAGCAGCGGGTGGTTTTGCCGGAGTGATGTTGGGAATTGGTGTGACGGTCGTATACGCTATGTTACAAGACTGGGCTGTGGTGATACCAAGCTATGCTTTATTCGGCGGTTTTGGATCATCTTTACTCATTGGCGGATTGGCGGGTCTGTATCCGTCTTTGCGCGCTGCGAGTATGTCACCTACTGAAGCTCTGCGAACCCGTTAACTCAGTTTATCTAGCAACTTCCACACGGCCGTGACTTAGTTGACTGCTTGTATGCGTGGATTCGATTGCTCTGTTCTAATCAGGCGTATACAATCGAATCTTGGTGACCTCCCCAGGTCATTTGGGTCCGGAGCCCAGACGATGTTTCCATGCTAATAAGACATAAATTTAATTACGTCATTAGACACGACGTGTTCTCCGGCCGTTGGAGGAGATAATTATGCGTTGGAAACTTATGATGCTGTTATTGCCGGCATTACTGGCACTCGGTGCGTGCTCAAGCAGCAGTGATGCTGATGTGTCATCGTCCAGTCAGTCAGTAGCGGCAACAACTGCAGCAACAACCGCTGCTGCGGCAACTGAAGCTGCCGAACCATTTAAGCTCGGTTTGATACTGGTTGGGCCACGAGATGATAGAGGATATTCACAAGCTCATTTTGAAGGCGGAACATACGCCATTGAGAAACTGGGTGGCGAGCTTATTGTTGTTGATAAAGTAAACCCTGCTGATTCACCGAATATTACAATTCCTCAGATTGTCGATGACATGATTGCTCAAGGGGCACATTTGATTATTGCGACATCTGATGACATGAAGGATGGAATTTTGGAAGCCGCCGCGGCTCATCCAGATATGCCAATGATTCATGCCTCTGGAGATTCTGCGTGGGCTGCTGGCAAGGCTCATCATCCTGAATTACCAATGTTGGGTAATTTCTTCGCACAAATGGAGTACGGTAAGATGATTGCCGGATGCGCTGCTGCTTTACAATCAGACGCCGGAAAAATCTCATATCTTGGGCCTCTAATTAATGATGAGACGAGAAGATTGGTGAGTTCAACTTATTTGGGCGCACAACATTGTTGGACTGAGGTACTAGGTAACTCAGCTTCTGATCTAAGTTTCAACGTTAATTGGATTGGATTCTGGTTCAATATACCTGGATTTACTCTTGATCCGACTGTTGTAGCAAATGACTTCTTTGCATCTGGAACGGACGTAATCATTTCTGGTATTGATACGACTGAGGCCATAGTTGAGGCTGGTAAGAAAGCTTCTGCTGGGGATAAGGTCTGGGCTATACCATACGACTATGAAGGTGCCTGTGCTGAAGCCCCTGCGGCCTGTCTAGGTGTTCCATACTTCAACTGGGGACCTACTTATCTCAAGAATGCTCAATCGGTTATCGATGGTGAATTTAGCGCAAGTTTTGACTGGGTAGGCCCTGATTGGAACGACATAAACAACCATGACACGAGCACAATAGGATTTTTGAAGGGTGACGGACTTACGTCCGCAAATGCTGAGAAGTTGGATGACTTTATAGCAGCATTGGGTGACGGTTCCCTGAACTTGTGGACCGGACCACTGAATTTTCAGGACGGTAGCTCTTTCTTAGCTGATGGCGTTGCTGCGACTGATCTGCAAATCTGGTATATGCCGAGTCTTCTTGAAGGAATGGATGGTCCAGCGGAATAGTAATGAAATAACTTATACCTTAGCGTATGAGCCTGGAACTTCGAGCTATAACTAAGCGTTTCGGGTCCGTCGTTGCAAACGATACAATTTCGTTGAGCGTCGGACCCGGAGAAATTCATGGTCTGCTTGGTGAAAATGGAGCTGGCAAGTCTACTCTTGTAAAGATTCTTTCTGGCTTCGTAACAAGAGACCAAGGAGAAATCGAGCTTGATGGCAGCAAACTTGATCTGGATTCACCTAATGAGGCAGTAGCCAGTGGAATTGGCATTTTGCATCAGGAACCCCTGGTGTTTTTGCCATTTTCTGTGGTAGATAACTTTTTGATAGGGTCGCCTAAGGAATATGGTCATGCGGAGGCCTATGAAGCCTTATCGCGGATAAGTAAGCAGTTTGGTTTTGATCTTAATCCTGATGTGAGTGCATCGAACCTCAGCATAGGGGAAAGACAGCAGCTGGAGATTGCTCGGCTACTGTGGCTTGGTGCACGGGTATTAATTTTGGATGAGCCTACCACAGCGATATCTTCCATCCAGCGCGAGAAATTGTTTGCGACGATACGTGGTCTTGCGGATAACGGGATGTCAGTAATTTTTGTGTCTCATAAGCTCGAGGAGGTGCAGGAGATCTGTGATCGAGTGACCATCCTGCGCGAGGGAAAGATATCGGCATCGGTTGATTTGCCCTCGTCAGTCGAATATTTAGTGAGCAAGATGTTTGGTACAGGAGCATTACCAGAGATTCATAGATCTCAGATTAGCGGCTCATCTTTACTTGAACTCATGAGCGCTTCCGCTTCAGAACTCACCGGACAAATTACGGACGTGACCTTATCAGTGAACCAAGGACAGGTGATTGGTTTAGCAGGATTGGAAGGTGCCGGCCAACGAACCTTACTCCGAGCTATGGCCGGCTTTGTACCGTTTTCTGCTGGGAGCTTCACACTTGAAGCTATTGAGATTGGGGAGCTGGATTATCTAGAGCGATTAAGATTGGGATTTTATTATTTGCCAGCAGATCGCCAACGTGAAGGTCTTATAGATGGATTGTCAATTACTGAGCATGTAGCGCTCAGTATGTCAGANNGNTCNGCGGTTATTGACTGGAACGTNGCNCGATCAGAAGCCATCNGACGAATTGAAAANTTTTCAATNAANGGTACNATGGAATCGACACCTGAATCGCTTTCCGGAGGAAANCAACANCGCCTCTTGTTAGCNCTCATGCCTGAGGCACCCTCGGTGCTTCTGATGGAGCATCCAACCAGGGGACTGGATATAGAGTCAGCAGCTTGGGTTTGGGGTTATCTNCAAATGTTAAGGGAGTCTGGCACCAGTATTATTTTNTCATCATCAGATCTTGAAGAACTCACCACTTACAGCGATCGAATAGCTGTCTGTTTTTCCGGGAGAATTATTAGTCAAATNGATGCAGCGCAAGCCACAATTGAAGAGTTGGGTCTGCTAATTGGTGGAGTGCCTCAACGATGAATTCAGTTCAACAGATCAAGTACTTTACGGGTGCGATCATTATTTCTTTGCTGATAAGTATATTTTTCTTGTGGTTAATTGATGCACCATTAGTTGATACGGCNAAATTACTCGTTGAAGGCGCGTTCGGNACTAATCAAAGAATTGGTGACACTTTTATGATATGGGTGCCTCTTCTTTTGGCNTCGGCATCACTAGTGGTGACATTTAGCGCTGGTCTATGGAATATAGGAGTTGAGGGGCAAATTGTTGCTGGTGCNGTGGCGGCATCGTTCATAGCTCGAGAGGTGCAAGGNTCAACAGCTGTNGTNCTNACGCTTATGGTTNTTGGCGGNTTTGTTGGAGGTGCGCTTTGGGGACTCCTCGTNGGAGTANTGCGTGTTAAGGGNGGTGTGAACGAAATTTTTGGTGGTATNGGTCTCAANTTTGTGGCAACCGGTTTAATTGTCTACCTCGTAATCGGACCATGGAGTCGAGATGGGGTGGCGTCCACTGGTGGAACAGAGCCATTCAGAGATCAGGCGTGGTTTCCTACTATTGATGGCTTACGAGCATCTCCTCTTGCTTTGGCTATAGCATTCCTGGCGCTTATTAGTGTGATGTTTCTGCTATCCAAAACAAATTTTGGTTTAAGACTTCGGGCTACCGGCAAAAATTCACTTGCGGCAAATCGTTTTGGGATTGCAACCAGCAGATATTTGNTTATGGCTTTTATAATTGGTGGTGGTATAGCTGGTTTNGCNGGCGTAACNCAGGCTGGNGCGGTGTANCACAGGCTTGTNCCTTCAATTTCTGGTGGATATGGCTTTCTTGCAATATTAATAGTGCTTCTCGCACGTTTCAGAGGTTTCTGGGTGATACCGATAGCTTTGTTTTTTGCCACCATAGCGATGGCAAGTTTTCAGTGGCAACTTCGTTTGGGACTGCATTCGGCATTGGGCGGAGTTATTCAGGGTGTTTTGGTGTTGTCNGTTGTATTGGTGATGGGCTACCAAGAGGTACGACGGCATCGTGNACAAATAACTANTAGGGACGAGACTGCACCATGAACGCNGCTACCTTTGCCATTATTGTTGCGTCTGCAACCCCTTTGATCTTNGCTGCNATCGGCGAAACNATTACTGANAAGGCCGGNGTAGTTAATTTGTCACTTGATGGGAGTATGCTTTTATCNGCTATGACNGGCTTTGCGATTGCTTACACAAGCGGGAGNGTTGAGCTTGGATTATTAGGTGGGATGGGGACATCTGCTTTTGTTGCNTTNATAGTTGCATTTGGNGGNATTNGGTTGAGGCTNAATCAGATAGCTATTGGTCTTATCCTGACGTACTTTGCTACAAAANTATCAGCNCTGCTAGGCGGTGAATTTGTTCGCAAGCCCGGTCCGTTCGTGCAAAANATGTCNTTACCAGGACTTGAAGANATCCCTTTTNTTGGCGAGGTNTTATTTCAACAGAATCCACTCGTGTATTTCAGCTTTTTCCTCATCATNGTTTCGTTTTGGTTTATTTTTCATACNCGACNAGGNCTNGATCTGCANGCGGTAGGNGAACGACCAGAGGCCGCATTCGCTAGAGGAATTTCCGTGAATACTCNTAGATATTTCTATACAATTCTTGGNGGTGCTTTTGTNGGTTTGGGTGGNGCNGCATTTTCCCTTGATGCCAAGATGGGATGGTCAGAAGGGCACATAGCCAATTATGGATGGATTGCGCTGGCGATAGTTATTTTTGGAGGCTGGCACCCACTTCGAGTTGCATTTGGATGCTATCTATTTGGAGCCATACAGATTATCGCTTTAAAAATGCAACCTAGTCTACCTGACCTTGCGCAGGTTCTTCCTATTGCACCTTTTCCGCTGATGATACTGACACTAGTTTTTCTCAATATGCGAGTAGTTCAAGGTTTTACGATGCGATTCAAGGGCATAGGGCGATTGATTCGTGGGACTGCACCTTCAGCTTTGGGTGAATCTTTTTGGCCGGATTAATATTTGTATTGTAGATACTTGCATTTGCTGAAAGGAATATTTAGAGTGAAAGTTCTAGTCTGGAAATTGGGGGGACATTGATGACTTCAGATGGGCTGAGTCACAGTGATATGCCAGATCTTCATAAAAAAGGTCTTAGAGTTCTTTTTGATCGAGGTAAAGTTTTTTCTGCTATAGATCGATTGGCTGCTGAAATAACTGAATGTTATGAGGCATTTGAGACGGTCAATCTTGTCCCGGTTATTACTGGTGGTATGCAGTTTGCCTCTGCATTACTNACTGATCTTGANCGTAGAGCNCCTGGAAAATGGATTGTAGTNCCAGTTTTTGCTGCAGCNTANATTCAAGATTCTGTGATCTCTGAACCAGCTATCGAATTTCCTGGAACTTTTGATGCAAGAATACAATCAGAAGCNCCCGTNCTTGTTCTAGATGATTTATTAGATAGTGGCACNACGATGTGTGAGTTGATGAATCTCATCTCNAAAAAAGGGATTNAATCTACGAAGCTTGCNGTTCTTNTGGAGAGGGCTCGGCCANGGCAGGTCGACNTAAAACCAGATTTTTATGGATTTGAACTTGACTCTGANGCNTGGGTNGTGGGTTTTGGGATGGANAGTGAGCAACGTTTCAGAGGGTTAGACGGAATATACCTACTTGAGCCAGTGTAGAGCGGNAGGGTTTACGNTTNCTAAAGGCTAATTTTTGTATAACAAGAATGAATCCATTGCTGAAAAAACGTATTTCGGTGCATTCGCCATCGATTAACAGGATTTTCAAAGTCAAAATTNGTNATCGGTGGGACTAATGGATCGTTCTGATCTCTAATAGCTTCATGNGCCAGCCGGCTCGCGTTGTACTCAGGATGTCCAACATGCATAAGCTGTTTCTGGTCACTACTTTCAAAAATTGTNTAGCCAGATTCAGGCCCATAAGCCAGTANGTTGATTCGCCCATCAGCAGCNGCACTTTCCATCGCCGTATCACNTAGACCTGCAAAGCGGCTCTGNGGACAATAGAATTTATCATCCAAAGCNTTCATGATTGGATGAGTTGGTTTCAAGTTCTCCAGTTCNTANACACCAAATANTTTTTGTTCGAAATTTGTTTTTTCAATTCCGGCTAAGTATGCCAGAGCAAACCCGCCCCAGCAAAGTCCGAGAGTGCTCGGGCATGTGGATCGTGCAGCATCAATAAGTTCTGTGATCTCATCCCAGTACTCGACTTCTTCAAATTCTAGATGTTCTACTGGTGCACCAGTAACGATTAGACCATCGAGCGGGCTTTCTTTGGTTGCTTCNGCAAAGGTCAGATAAAGTTCGTCGAGGTGACCCTTCGGCCAAGTTTTATAAGCGTGAGATTCCAGGCGAATCCAGACTGGCTCAATCTGCAGNGCGGATAAGCCAAGTGGATTTAGTAAGTTGAACTCATACTGTTCTCCTAGCGGCATAATATTTAATAAGCCGATCCGAAGTGGTCGAATATCTTGTCTAGCAGCCTTNGCGAGNGGAATCCANCCAATTCCATTTTCTTCNATAAGCCGCAAGGCNTGGTAGTCAGGGGGAATGATTAGAGTCATTACGTGCCTACTTTACATATCATTAGGGTGAATGAAGCATACNCTCCATTCNCCCTAATGATATGCCTAAGTTACCCTATTGCTTCAAAAGCTTGCTGGAAGTCATTTTTAATGTCTTCAATGTGTTCAATNCCCACTGATACTCGGACCATTGANGGAAGAACACCAGCAGATACTTGCTCATCAGCTGTTAACTGTTGGTGTGTNGTGGACGCTGGTTGGATAACTAGTGTTTTGGCGTCTCCAACATTGGCTAAGTGACTTGCCAGNTCTAAGTTATCGATAAATTTCACTGCGTCATCGTATCCGCCTTTGAGCTCGATATTAAGCATGCAACCNAACCCACGTGTTAGGTATTTTTCAGCNGNCGCTCTATANGGACTTGAACTAAGNCCTGGGTAAGTGACATTCGCTACTTGTGGNTGCAGTTCTAGCCATTGTGCNAGTGCAAGNGCATTCTCCGTATGCCTTTCTATTCTNAAACTTAGTGTTTCAAGACCNTGCAATAATAGNAACGAGTTGAACGGACTTAGAGCAGCTCCGTAGTCACGAAGAGCNTCTACTCTACCTCGAAGGCCAAACGCAACATTTCGGTTATCCGGCACGCCAAGAGCNTTACAAATNTCNCTACCAAAACCGAATGCGTCCCAATGTACTAGACCGTGGTACGCGTCGCTGGGCTCCGTGAATAAAGGATATTTNCCATTTCCCCAGTTGAACGTGCCAGCATCGACTATTATTCCGCCAATACTCGTTCCATGTCCTCCGATCCACTTAGTNGCGCTTTGAACAACTATGTCAGCTCCATGNTCGATGGGNCGAATAAGAGCTCCNGCGGCACCNAGNGTNTTGTCCACTATCAANGGAATNTTGTGTGCCTGTGCGAGTTTAGCNATTCCTTCNAAGTCCGGAATATTGAATCTNGGGTTCCCCATGGATTCGAGATATATAGCTTTAGTACTNTCGTCAATTNCNTTTTCAAAGCTTGCAACGTCATCACCNTCGGCAAANCGNACGTTNATGCCTAATCTNGGGAATTGCACTTTNAACTGATTGTANGTTCCACCGTAGAGAAANGANGTTGATACAAAACTATCACCAGCTTGCATCATGTTNGCAATTGCTAGGAATTGAGCAGCTTGTCCNGAGNCTGTTGCNAGTCCCGAGACNCCTCCTTCNAGGGCAGCAACTCGTTTTTCAAACACATCAGTTGTTGGNTTCATAATTCGGGTATAAATATTTCCGAATTCGGCTAAAGCAAATAGGTTGGCACCATGCTCAGCACTATCAAACACATANGAAGAGGTCTGATAAATAGGTACAGCTCGAGAATTAGTTGCTGGGTCTGGTTCTTGTCCTGCGTGTAACTGCAGAGTTTCAAAGCGATGTTCTGACATTTGATTTGTCCTTTCGTCTACTCAGTACTTAACGGAGTAGATTTTCTATTAAATTAATTGTGTGTTCCCTCAGTCATAAGATTTTCTGAGAAATGAATTCAAGAGGGATAAGCGTGTTGAAGTCTCAGATAGCAACTACGCCATCATGAACGATGAACTAATTGTCGATGAGTTCGACCCTAGCATCTGAGACCCCCTCCGGCTTTGATTAAATTCGATAATGTTGATTCAATTAGTNATGAATTATCATTATTGCCTGTCGGGTAAGTATAGATGTTATTTCGTGTTGTGTCTTTACCCGCACGTTAAACATAATCTGGGTAAGATTGCCTCGTGGTCAAGGAGAGAAGACATGAGCACTTTACGTTTCGCCCGACTTATAGAGGAATTACCAGCTACCGTCCCATTTGTAGGACCAGAAAATTTGGAGCGATCGTCTGGGCGAACATTTTTGTCGAGGATCGGTGCAAATGAAAATGTATTCGGGCCATCATCGAACGTACTTGAAGAAATTGATCGATTCAAGGGAACTTCATGGCAATATGGCGATCCGGAGTTATTAGAGTTGCGCTCAGCGATTAGTGATCTTTTGGGTGTTGATATTGACGAGATTGTTGTAGGTGAGGGAATTGATGCCTTATTGGGCTACGTATGTCACTTATTTATTGATCCAGGTGATACTGTAATCACATCGGATGGGTCTTATCCAACGTTCAATTTTCATGCCAAGGGGCATGGAGGGCAAATACACTCAATCTCTTATGTGAGTGATCACGTAGATCTGAAATCTTTAGCAGAATCAGCTAGCATCAAAGATCCTAAGTTGATCTATTTGGCGAATCCGGATAATCCCATGGGTACCAGTTGGGATTCTGAAGATATTGACGAGTTCGTGTCAGGAATATCAGAGAGAAGCCTGATTCTTCTAGATGAAGCATATGGAGAATTTGCTGGGGATGGTGTTTTACCAGCTATTAATACGTCTTTAACTAATTTGATACGATTCCGAACTTTCTCCAAGGCTTACGGATTAGCAGGCTTACGCATCGGTTACGCCATAGGTCATCGCGATCTAATTCGAGAGTTTGAAAAGATTCGAAATCATTTCGGTGTGGGTAAGTTATCGCAAGTCGCTGCATTGGCAGCGATCAAGGATCAAGGACATATCACTCACACATTAAGACTTGTCGAGGAATCTAAGGCAAGAATTTATAGGATTGCGGCTGACAATGGACTCCGCGTCATCCAATCTGACACCAATTTTGTAACGATAGATTGTGGTTACGACGGAGATTATGCGAGACAAGTATTAGAATCTCTAATTCGTATGAGAGTTTTCGTGCGAATGCCTGCTGTAGCTCCTTTGGATCGCTGTATCAGAGTGACATGCGGCACAAATTCGGATTTAGACTTATTTGCCCAATCTCTTCCAATTGCTCTAGCCGAAGCTGGCGAGTAATCCTTTTATGAAATAGACGAAAAGGCGCACTACTGAAAATACTTCAAACTGTCTCGTCTCGAGAAATTTCTCGGAGACCGGCTATGTGTTCACGGGCCAAATTTTCATATCTTCCAGGATTGCCTGTAACCCATTCTTCAGAGGCAGAACCAATAATTGACCGTTTGACTACTGCAGGCGCTCCTACGGCCAGCATTCCATCCGGTATCTCGGTTTCAGCCATCACAATAGCGCCCGCTCCAATTAGCGCTTTTGCACCAATTTTTGCACCGTCAAGAATCAGGGCACCGTTGGCTATTAAGGCTTGTTCGCCGATTATGGCACCATGTACCACGCAGTTATGAGCTAAAGAGGCTTCCCGTCCGATGATAGACGGCAGATCAGCTCGCCCGTGCACAACAGCACCGTCTTGAATATTGGCGCCCTCGTGAACTTCAACATAACTGGTGTCCCCTCGCAGCACAGCGCCATACCATACTGATGCGTGGGCTTCGATTGTAACCGCACCGACAATTGTTGCAGTAGGTGCAATAAAAGCACTGGGGTGAATTTTTGGTATCTTGGTTCCAATTGCAAATATTGGCATATTGAGTCTCTTTCTTGCAAATTAGTCAGTCAATTTTTCCGACCGAACAAGTGACACGACAGATGCAAAAGGTTTTTTCCAACGTTTCATCTTTCAGGTTTACTGTAACAGTCGCGGTTCTCCCCATTCTTTGTACATGAGCCTCCGCCATAATGAAATCTGAAACCGCAGACTCAAGATAGGCGGCACTTAGATCCTGAGTCTGTTTTATTTCACTCCCAGCAAGTATCTTAGAGTTTATTGCAACGTGTGCTGCAATTTCGGCATAGGTGGCCAGAATGCCACCATTGATCGAATTTCTGACGCCACCTACGTTGACCTCATTTCGTTTCATTCTGAGAACGATTTTTTCATCGTCCTCAGAATCAAGTGAAATTCCAAGTATGTCCGCAAACGGATACTGACTTAAATTACCGTCTCGCATGTTTAGTTATTCTTCTTAGTTATTACTGAATATGTGCCCCTGCCTAGGCCAAAAAGTGTTTGGTTGGCGTCTGTGATTGATACCTCAACTACAGCAATATTTGTGCCACGACCTGAGACACGGGCAGTCACTATCGCATTACCCACCGGAGTTTTGAAGTAAGAGATATTGTACTCGACAGTACCATTCATTTCTTCCGTTTCGTGATCAATAGCAGTACTTGCTGCTCTTACAAGCGCCAAGTCCACGGCAGTGGTGATTGCAACGGTTTGACAATGAGAATATTTCGCTAGCTCTTCCACTCGATAGCGTGCCATACCGTTTGTTGCTTCGAGTCTTTCTATTCCTAACGCATCCTCTACTTGAAGTGTCGATGCAAATTCTTCTGGTTTCGCCATTCGTTCTGTCC
>NZWK01000035.1 GCA_002701625.1 Chloroflexota bacterium | reverse complement strand
CAATAACGATTTTAATGAACTCTCAGATTTATCAGATATCGAGGCTATACGTTTAAAAAGCCTAAAAGATTTATGGTGGATTGAAGCTGAATCCAACCAAGTTCTTCCACTAGATGATCGATTCGGACCACGATTTGCTGAGAACGCAGAACGTCATCGGGGAGGACGTACAAACTATTCGTTCTGGCCGGGAATGGGTCATCTTCCCAGCGATGTTGCACCCGATCTTCGCAGTCGAAGTTATACCATCTCCGCGAGAGTTGACCTTAAGTCAGTCACTGAAAATGGGGTATTAATCGCTCACGGAGACGCGACAGGCGGTTACTCCTTTTACTTCGAAAACGGATTTCTGTGTCACGATCTAAACATTGGTGGTGACCATCAAATACTTAAAAGTACGGCCCCTCTTTCACCAGGTCAGCATGACGTCTCGTTTCAAATGAATCGCTTGATAGAAACAAGAGACCCCAACAATAAGTCGTATGATCAGCAAAATGTGATATCTGTAAAAGGTGAAGCCTCGCTCATCGTAGACGGCGCGGTGGTCGGAAGTCTGAACACCGATCGGATGTTTTTTCTGATGGTCTCGTGGTCTGGTCTTGATATAGGTTTCGATCGTGGAAGTCCTGTGGGAACGTACGATGCACCATTTAGCTTTACGGGAGAACTCAGCCAGGTCACAGTGAATTTAAAGGATGATCAGGAACTGGACTTTGATGGCGTGGGGAAAACGGAAATGGCACGCGAGTAGTTCTAGCTCACTTGAACGATGTTAACCCTATCGAGAGGATTTGAATTTGAAAATAACTGATATCAAACCCTATGCCGTATGGATCGACCGACGAAATCAAATGCTGGTCAAAGTAGAGACAGATGAGGGTATATATGGCTGGGGAGAATCTGGATTCTCTGGTAGGGAGCTCGGTGTACAAGGCATAATTGAGCACTATAGGGAGTTCTTAATCGGTAGAGACCCCATGCGCCGAGGTGCATTATGGCAAGAAATGTATCGAAGCCAATATTTTGAGGGTGGACGAACACTCACCGCTGCGATATCCGCTATAGATTTGGCTCTCCATGACATAGTCGGCAAAAAATTAGGGGTGCCCGTTTACGAACTTTTGGGAGGCAAACATCGACATACCGTGCCGGTTTTTGCCACAACCTCAGCTCCACCTGGCCCAGAAATGATCTCACAGGCAAAGCAATTTATGGCGGAAGGCATCAATGCGTTCAGGTTATCCCATGACAGCATGGACATACAAAATGGTGGCGTATTTGAACCAAGAGAATCAATAGCTAATTCAACCGAATGGCTAATCCAAGCTAGGCAAGAGCTTGGCAATCACGCAATAATAGGAGTCGATTACCATCACAGGTTATCAGTATCTGAGACAGCTTCTTTCTGCCAAATGATGCCGTCACACACTTTAGATTTTCTTGAAGAGCCAATACGAGATGAATCTCCTGAAGCGTATGAGTCTCTTCGTAGGCTTACAGATATCCCGTTCGCAATAGGAGAAGAGTTTGCGTCGAAATGGCAATTTCTTCCGTACATTGAGCGTGGGATAACCAACTATGTGAGATTGGATATTTGCAACGTGGGAGGATTCACTGAATCAATGAAAGTGGCTGGCTGGGCCGAAGCTCACTATATCGATCTAATGCCTCATAATCCCCTAGGACCTATATGCACAGCCGCTTCTGTTCATCTTGGTGCTGCCGTGCCTAACTTCGCCTGGTTAGAGATCAATCTCGAACGTGCTAATAACCCGGACTTCGAAATTTTTCCTGAACAACTAGTCTTCGCGGGAAATGGTTATGAAGTGCCCGAAACACCCGGACTTGGAGTGGATGTTGATGAGACTAAACTAACGAAACCATTCGAATTCTGGGAACCACCCCACCCGCACCGTGCCGACGGTTCACACACGAACTGGTAAACCGCAGGATAATTTGAGCACACATTAGGACACGGTTCTAAAACATTTTCACTAATAAAAGATCGTGTCTATACGTCAGATGACTCGACCACCGTCAACCTCCATGCAAACACCCGTAATCATGCTGGCTTCATCCGAGCAAAGATAACAAGATGCGTTGGCGATATCTTCAGGGGTCGAAAAACGGCCCAACGGTATAGTAGATATAAATTTTTGCCTAAGTTCAGGGGTGTCTCCCCCCATAAAAGAAGGAAGTAATGGCGTCTCCCCTGCAACTGGGTTTACAGCATTCACTCGAATACCAAAGGACGCAAGCTCGACCGCCATCGTTTTTGTCGCCGTGTTCATCCAGCCTTTTGAACTGTTGTACCAGTTTAGATTAGGTCTTGGGGAGACTCCCGCAGTCGAGGCAATGTTCAAAATTACGCCTGCCTTTCGGGCTTTCATATCTGGAATAAATGTTCTTGCCATCAAATAGACAGACTTACAATTCACCGCAAAAACACGGTCAAAGTCTTCTTCGCTTACTTCATCGAGAGCGGCTGGTAAATGGGTGACACCAGCATTATTGATAACGATATCAATGCTGTCAAAGCTCTTCTTTATATCTGTACGCAATTGCTCGACTGATGCTCCACTCGTCACATCGACATATACAGCGATGGCATCTTTGCCGACCTCATCTGCAAGCCTATTCGCGGCATCAATATTTATGTCGGCGATCACCACTCGTGCGCCCTCGTCAAGAAATTTTCGAACAATCCCCTNACCAAAGCCGGATGCACCACCNGTCACAATNGCTGTTTTTCCTTTGAGTCGCATAAATATTCCTTTTGCTTTACCCCTAATAAATTACGACGGTTTCTATAACAAAAAAACCGCAGAACACCTAAATAGTTTTTTCGATTGCAAGCCCTCAAGAGCGTAACTTAACTGCTCACGCGCGGGTTGTATTTTCTTTTCAGATATCTCNTTAAATTACCTCCAACATGACGGCGAAATGCCTATCGGTCGGCAAAGCAAAGAATGTTGAAGACACACTGAAAAGCAGCATTGACCTGCCATNACAATCAATTCCTGCTAAAAATTGAAAGCATCTGAGACTTCTCGCGTACCTAACATAAATGCATCAGCCACTAAAACGAGCGGATCAAGATTCACTTCGCTCTCGCCAGCTNGNATCANCTCGGCCATTCGCTTATATAAATNTGCGTACTCTTGACTNGGTCCTAAATCAATCTTCTTACCGTCNATGGTCAGGATGGTGGCTGATCGCTCAAGAGAAATCTCTCCTTGGTNTGTAGTTATATGCATATCCCATACTGGTGNACCTTCATGTCGAAAATTAAATGAGGCATTAATAGTTGAATTCAATACCAACTCAGCGGCAATAGGCTGATTGCGATTCTCTGGATATACAAGGGAGGCACCGGTCACTCTGAGCCCATTTGGCATAATTTCGGTCAGGATTGAAATAGCATTAATCCCAGTATCAAACACCCCAATTCCGCCAGGTTCAAATATCCAGTCCTGATTTCGCTTGGTGCCACCAGATCCAGAGTCCTCGTCAAGATTACTGACATGAAATTGCCGTATATCCTCGAACCAAGTCACTGACGCTTCTTTTATAACCTTATCCGATAGCCATTTTTTGGCTGGCCGCACTCCTGGGGCCATCTGACTGTGCCAGGTCGTNAACAAAGTNCGGCCACACTCATCAGCNAAATCTCGCAAATAATTCATCTCGGCAATCGTTGCTGCAGGTGGTTTCTCGAGCATAACGTGCAGACCTGACCGAAGTGCTTTTACCGCATAATCAAATCGTGCGATGGCNGGCANACAGAATGAAACCACCTCAACATCTTTTCGACTCTGCAGAAAAGTATCAAANTTTGTGTATGAATCAATGCCATTGACTGTACCTTCGAGAGCAACGGTCGCGACAAGATCCCATGCATCGCTTGCCGCAATATTAGGTACATGTTGTGCTTTGGCGATCTTACCCACGCCAACAAGAGCAATATTCATAAATGAGATTTCAGCCTAATTACTGGCCAGTGAAATTTGCTTTGCGTTTCTCAACAAAGGCATTTTTACCCTCAAGTACGTCGCTGCTTCGTTCAATTTGCTTCTGTGCTGACCATTCAAATTCGATCTGTTCCTGAAGAGATGCTTCCCACGTGTGCATTGTTTCTCGCTTCTCCCACATAAGTGAGAGNGGTGGACCATCAGCAAGTTCCTTAGCCATTTCGAGAGCATGTGTTCTTGGGTCATCAACGAGGGTATTAGCCAAACCTATACGGACAGCTTCCTCAGCGCCAACTTCCCTACTTGTATACATGAGTTCAAGGGCTCTCCCTTGACCGACTAATCTAGGCAGATGATAAGTGAGCCCGCAGTCTGGACCTAGGGCCCGCCTCGTAAATACGGTGAGGAATTTCGCNTCCTGCCCAACGATTCGAATATCAAAAGACAGAGCTAGAGACATACCACCNCCCGCACATATGCCATTAACAGCAGCGATGGTGGGTTTATCTATCAGTGGCATTGCCATACCAACTCCACTCACACCCATGGAATCATTCTTCCCAGGTCGTGGATTAGATGAGGACTCTGCACCAGGATCNTCAGTCGTCAAGTCTGCTCCTGCGGAAAACCCTCTTCCTTCATGTGTTGCTACTACAACTCGAACGTCCGGATCTGCGTTAAGACGTCGACCAAGCTCCATAATTTCCCAAAATGTCTTATGNCGCATGGCATTTAACTTTTCAGGCCTGACAATTTGCCATTCTGCAACTCTGTCAGTGATAGTGACCCGTAANTCTTCGAAATCGTCGTAATGCATAACACGCTCCTAATACAATTCTTCTCAGGCAAACTTAGAAACCGGTTGCCTGCCGCCTATGGTAACTCATCCGCATGGCCCAAATGCGTCTACCACTCAGGAGAATCACTCCCAAGTGGACGCGAGCCGAAGGCCCAATATGGTCGAGTTTCTGACATTTGAAGTGATGGAGCGAGGTGCGTCATTTCACCATAGGGCGTGTCGTGGCTCTCTAAAAACTCAGACACGTTGCCGAGCTTATTATCAGGAGCAACGCTTTCAATTAAGCCAAGTTTTTGGAACCACATAGAAGTCTGAGTCAATGACACTTGAACATGCCAAGAACCACCTTCAGTCGCTCGTCTCCGTAATGCTTCCAAAACCCCATATGCCGCAAAATATGCGGTCGTGTAATCATTCACTGCCGCGCCAACAAGTCTTGGTGCCTGAGGGTCGTCACCAAGCGCGATTCTAGTGTCGTCATTAGGTTCCAACGGTGCCATCTTTCCTTGAAGATCAGCGAGTCCAGAGATTATCTGTGAATACTGTTCATATCCAGGTCGATTGGCCCATGGTCCTTCGTGGCCATAACAATTTTCAGATACATAGATGACACCGGGTCGCAATTTTGCCATGTCATCCGGACCGAATCCCCTTTTATCAAGGGCCCCTTTTCGAAATCCCTGATTGAAGACATCTGTCGTCTTGGCAAGATTTCTAAGAAGGTCCGCCTGACCAGAATCATTCAAATCTATATGTATTTGACGTTTCCCATGCCCAGTATCCATCTCAAATACCTCAACCGTAGGTAAATGTGGAGACGCAACATGAAATACATCGGCGCCATGTTCTGCAAGGGATCTTGCGCAAGTAGGGCCTGCTAATACACGCGTCAAGTCGAGAACGCGCAAATTTGAAAGTGGCCTTGATCCAGGCTCGATAGACTCAGGAGGTGAATCTCCGATTTTAGTGAGCTCAACTACTGGTTTATTCGATAGGATTTTCCCCTGCGCATGTGCTGCCCATTCTTTGGTAGTGCGCACGACTCCACCTGTCATATTTTTCTCAATAAGTAAGTCTTCAAGCTCAAAAGAGTTCCGAACAGACATAACACTTGCGATTTCCTGCACGCTCGCATGCGTACTAACCCCCAACAACGCAGCCAAATCATGAGTATCTCCAAAGTTACTATGCAGCTGAAAATATCTTCCATCAGCACACTTGTAGATTCTCCTGAGATTTTCGCCCAGCGTGTCCCTCACGGGCATTTCCGGAACCGACAAAAATTGCGCGGAACTCAATGACGCTGCCGCATGACGCACATCAACTTTTATCTGTTGTGCCGCATNCCCCTGCTCTCTCCAGATCTGGTCAACTTGTGATCCGATTAGTGCTTGTGTGACGGCTGCACCTTCGGCAAGATGGAATGGTCCATAAAAGACAGGATCCTCACCAAATATCTCAATATCAGAGTCGGGTATTGGTAGGCCAGCCAGTGTGATGGCATCGTCAATATCTTGTCTCTTCATCTGGATACTCCATCTTAATTACCGAAGAATGATATCAAAAAGTTTTGCAATGCCTGCGTAAATAGATGATTAGGAAGAGATTCGTTTAAGCGAAAATTCGATGGTCACTCGGGTTGAATAATTACGTCATCCTGAATTAGCTGGTCAATATGATCCTCTGAGTAACCCAGTTCCTCCAGTATCTGCCTCGAATGCTCTCCCAATCCCGGAGAAGAAACCGTTGGAAACACGGGGGTCTTCTCCATCTTGATGGCAGTACCATACGTCTTATAGTGCCCTAATTTGGAATGCTCTAGGCTCAATACAAAATCGTTAGCGAGGATTTGTTCCTCATCAAATATTTCATGAGGAAAATTAAATGGACCTGATGGCACACCGGCCTGACGTAGCTGCTCGATCCAAAAATCAGCCGTCTGACTTCTCATAATATCCTCACACTGCCGAGTAAATTGAACGAGTTTGTCATAATCTTCCGATCGATTCATATCAAAATCCTCTGTCCGTGGGTCCACCACATCAAGAACTCGGCAAAACTTTACCCTTANTCCNTGNCTCAATGCGCCGACAGCAAANAATTTATCGTTGGCTCTGTAATATCGAAAGTACGTATTTGTTGCCTGTCCGCCTCCCGGATTAGTGAATTGATTGTAAATATCTCGCTGTTCGGCAAATCCAGCGCCACTTTCTTGAGCCTCNGCTAAAGCGACGGACGTTCGTTCCCAAGCTGGAGGATCNGTNGCAGCAAACCAGTGAATTCTATTCATGGCTAGTATNAGAGATGTTTGCAGCAAGCTAGTACTAACTTTTTGACCTTCACCTGTACTATCACGATGGCGGAGNGCAGTCACCACGGCCAATGCTGACGCTAGGCCAGTGGCCACATCAGCTACCGCTGGATTAATAGTACCTGGCACTCCCGCAATATCACCTGCCATGATAGANCCCAGNCCTGACATCCCCTGAGCAACCACATCATATCCCCCTTCCTGGCCATACGGACCCTTTGGACCATATGGAGCATGCTCCAAGTAAATGATAGATGGGTTCCACTCATTAATATCTTCGTAACGCAGTCCAAATTTCTGCAGATCTGAGAGTTTCAGTGACATCAAAACGATGTCCGACTGCTCCACAAGTTCCCGAATGATTTTGGTCGATTCTTCGGCACCAAGATCGATCGATATNCTCCGTTTTCCTCTGTTTATTACTGTGAAACCCTTACTTTCATTTGGAAGGATTGGNCCCAATCCATATCGATGCGGATCACCTGTCAGGGACTCCACCTTGATTACTTCAGCCCCCATATCCGAGAGGTGAACCGCACAGGAAGGGATAGCCAAAATTGTTGCGAACTCTAATACCTTTACCCCGTGCAACGGTCGACGGGTAATATCTCTTTGATTCACTGGAGATCTCCCAATAACTGAGCTAAGTCGAGTGGCATGCACACGTCTATAACTTAACTACCTTAGGTCCACCTAATCTGTCCTGCCTCTTTTGCCTTTTAGCATTTTCTGCAGCAAGTATTTCNTGTCTTCGTGCATCAAGTGCTTCTTGTACAGGATCACTTTTTTCTTCTANCGAATCACTCTTNTCTTGATCCGTTGGATTTGAGATTATTCCNAATGNTGATAACGGGTGATCTGCTGGCAACATTGACTTCGAGTACGCAGCTTTGAGGCGCTGAGCCTTTTCAATCTCTTCNGGTGTTTTATCTCTATCTGCCATATTTCAAATAATAGGGGTATCCGGCTCTTGGTTTAACTGGTTTTGGATAATCTTGCATAAACTTCATCGACAATGTCCACGAACCCTGGTTTCCATACCGTACCATCAATCGTNCCTTGTCTTGCAAAATTTTCATACGCCTCTAACACACCCTTATTGGAGAAAAAGTTGGATAGGTGGATTTTATAATATCGGGGGTCATTGGACATTCGACCAAGTCGCCATTCAGTAGACAATCTGCCCATTTTCAGCATCAACCACTTATTAAAAATAACTTCTTCTTCTCTGGTCAGNTTNNCTAGTCCTTCTTCTGATTTAGATAAAATTTTAGACAANTCAACGTCANTTATTTCGGCNAGAATAAGACTTTGATTCAANTGCCAAGAATCCATNGTCAACTGAATTTCTGTGTCCTTATGNTGTTGATAAAGTTGCGACACAAGAATNAGAGCCACAACAAGAGTGGCTATCCCCGTAACGATTTGGGCNATATCAGTAATTTCCATGCCGAGAGTGTAAGGGGTTCTAGACGTTTTTTCGTGCATAACCTTATTAGCCACACCTTAGGAGACGCCCCTGATTCATCGTGAGCTGTAACCCTCTAGTCGTGACGNCAGGTAATTAGCTAAATTAGTATATGAGGCGTAAGGCTGTGAAAGGCAAATTCTAATGACTAACAATCCAAAAGAAGAAGCTATTGCTGCGTTCCACCGTTGGAATACTGCATTCAACCAAAGAGATGAGGATGGACAACTCAACTCAATGCACTTCCCGCATTTCAGAATTGCGAAAAAAGAGATGGCTGTATGGGAAACTCCGGACGAATGGCGTGCAAAGGAGCCCCAGCAAACCGAAAGACTTAAGGCCGAAGGATGGCATCACACCACAACGGTATCGATAGAAGCTGCTCAAGCCAATGAAGAGAAAGTTCATCTCATTATCAGACAATCCAGACGAAACGAAAATGATACTGAGTACCTGTCGTTCGAGACATTGTGGATATTCACTAACGAAGATGGTCGGTGGGGTGCTAAGTTTAGATCTTCTTTTGTCAATTTTAATAGTCCAACTAATAACTAGACTGTTACCCTCTCAGCATGACAAAGAAATCAGAAACTAGCGGGTGAACTACCAATTGCAATCGTAGTTATGACTTACATCTTTTGATGGATTTAACGTGATCAGGAAAATTCATAATGCAAAATGAAGAGTTCTCCAAACCTGAACAACTTTACGAGCTGACTGACGAAACCTTGAGGGAGCACGTCGGCGCGTACTTGGAGAACTCCAGAAAACTGATCGCAAAAGGCACGTCAACGTCTATTGAGGAAGTACAGAGTCAGCAAAATGCGCATCTCAATGACACACGAATTTCTTGGTTTAGAGAAGAAATCAGCAAAAGAACAAATTTTGAGCAGGACAAGCCACGTACATTTAGTAAAGTTGAACTCACTGAACTAGAAGAAATTGATGCGCTTCTAGATGCTCAAAAACTACAACTCTATGCTGAGGACTACCGCCGGACAAAGTATGGCATGACTCTTGGCATGAGTCGCATGAGTCTTGACGCGGTGGGACGACTGTCCCATTTACTAGAGACCGAAACAATCCCCCGCCTACATCAAGCCTGGGATTGGAGTGGTGATTCTGGGCAAAAAGAGGATGTGCTGTTTCAACTGCAAGAGGCGCTTCGTAGTGTGTCCGATCTGCGCCGACCCCGTGACTCGGAGTGATCAGTGAATCTATTCGATGCAAGCTAGTCAATGAAGTTATATAGGATGTCTAAAATTCTAATAGCAGGAGTCATCTTTATTGCTCTCGGCATAGCATCTCTATGTATTCAGAACACCTATTATGGGTATGTCGATGCTGATGGAATACTCCATGACAGTTTATATCTACCGTTTGCCTTTATATTCACGGGAATAGGCTTGCTTCTCTTGCTGATCCAAGGATTAAGAAAGTTGGTAGCTAAATTCGCTAATAAACGCCTCAATTAACTACAGTTACTTGAAGCCTTTATGGTCTTAAACTTGTCTAGAAGCGTACGCTGCGAAAAATAAAATAACTATATGCGGGTATTTGGACAAGGATCCACACAACGATCCCTGCACCAAGCCCAATAAAAATATCTAGCAAAATCCAAATCAGCAGTAAAGATACAGCGAGTCCTTTGAAAAATTTCTTAAAAAAATACAGATAGCTGTCAAGGTCGAATTTTGAACGATCCGCTTCACTCATCGTATTGTATCCGGCCAATAAATAACGGGCGTTCTGACTGTTTATAAAAATACCTAATGAGAGATATATAAGACTCATAAGTACCGGTACGAGGTAACCCATCAAATGTTCCATACTCTAATCCTACGGCTATACGCCTGAAGTTGTATCGATAACCACTCAGAAATTCCTGACTCCGCTTTTGAGCCATCGGGGAGTTATTAGTTGATATCGTTAGTCTAGTCAGTTATTAACGATAAATATCGTGCCATCTGAAAGCACGAACTATTAGTGAAATGAGATGCGGCATGAAAACAACACTCCTCGATTTTTCAAGGCAATCAGAGTCGACAATGATTGAAAACTCGCAGATTTTTTATGACCGGATCAAAAAGAGGCGAACAGTAAGAGATTTTTCAACTGACACATTTCCAGAAGAAATAGTCCGCGCTGCAGTCATGGCAGCAGGAAGTGCACCCAACGGCGCGAACATGCAACCATGGCATTTCGCAATCACCACTGATCCTAAGATTAAATCAATTATCCGAACTCAATCAGAGA
>NZWK01000034.1 GCA_002701625.1 Chloroflexota bacterium | reverse complement strand
AGCCTACATAGTGGCGTTCGTTCAAGTCGATAACAGACAAAGCGCAATACATTAGCTAAAACCTTAGATCGCCTATAAATATTGTCGAATCCTGGGAAAACATAAGAGTGCTCCAAGATGGTGAAGGAAAGATTCTGGATTAAGGATTCGAATTCCAAGTGGCCGTATACTCTTGCATGTGGCACAAGCTTATTTCTCAGTCTCGCAGGCAACCAATTCACAACTGGAATATTGCCGAAGATATATTTGTTGCGCCACCAAATCCCATGAGTTTCAAATGGGTAACCTTTATTTGGCGCAAACAGAATGCAAACACCACCAGGTTTTAGTATTTTATAGATCTCTCGTAAAGTCTCTTTATCATCTTGCACATGCTCAATCACTTCATTCATCAGCACAGCGTCAAAGGACTCACCCTCGAAGGGTAGTGCTTCACTGGCAGCAAGCAAATAGCTAGCAGGTGTAAAATGACTCGCGTCCACTAATTTGTCTCTTGCCGTTGCATCAAGTAGTCGGGGGCGTTCAATATCTATTCCAACACATTCAGCACCCGTCAACTTGATCGCGCGTACATATTCGCCTACACCACATCCTAAGTCAAGAATCAAGTCGTCAGGTTTGTGAAGAAATGGCCTGATAAAGTCTAGTCGACGTTCTTGCCCAAATCTCCATAGGTAAGATGGGTTGCCACGACGTGATGCCACAGGTTCAAAGTTAGCTTGATCCATTTCCAGTCCTAAAATATCTAAGTGATCATATGTTCGGGTAACCTGCTTTAAGTATGCCACTCCTATAGAACTCTTGAAAGTCGTAGAAATTCTATCTAGATTGACTAGATTGAGTGTCTCCCCGATCGTATGCTAGACCCATGAAAATTTCGAAGGAAGACGTTATCCACGTGGCTGAACTGGCTCGCGTACAACTTAGCGATGCCGAGGCTATTAGGTTACAAGAAGATCTTTCACTGATTTTTGATCACTTTGCATCTCTGAACGAAGTAGACACCAGTGAGGTGGATCCAACCTTACATGTATCCGGGGAAGAAATTACCCTCGCAAGAGAGGATCTTGAAGAATCCCATCAGAATCTCCGCAAGGATAGGATTGAAAGTCCGCTTTCACCTAATCAAGTACTCCACAATGCTCCTCGAATAGAAGATGGATTCATTAGGATAAAAGGGGTTCTCGACTAATGAATATACGGGTATCCGCATGACGATCGATTCTGACATAGGTGGTACCGCTGCCCAACACGCAGTAAATTTCCGATCAAATGCATACACACCCACGGATTTGTTTGAGACTTTAAACGCCAAAATAATATCCCAAAATAAGAATCTCAATGCGTTCATTTCCTTTGCTGACGAGGCAGCACTGTCAGCTGCAGAAAATGCTACACAGCGCATTAAATCAGGTGAAGATGGTCCTTTGATCGGTATACCGATTGCGGTCAAAGACCTGCTCAATACTGCCAACCAGCGGACAACTGCCGGCTCAAAAATGCTTGAACACTTTATTCCCGTTGAGGACTCCACCGTAGTGCAAAAACTAAAGGATGCCGGACTTGTAATCATGGGGAAAACAAATCTAGATGAATTTGCTATGGGGTCTTCGAATGAATACTCTGCGTACGGTCAGGTTCACAACCCATGGGATTTATCGAGAGTACCAGGCGGATCGTCCGGGGGGTCTGCTGCCACTGTTGCGGCGAGAGGAGTTCCGCTCTCAATTGGAACAGACACAGGAGGGTCAATTCGACAACCTGCTGCTTTATGCGGTGTAATGGGCCTCAAACCCACCTACGGTCGCGTGTCTAGGTTCGGGGTAGTCGCATTTGCCTCTTCACTTGATCAAGTGGGACCGTTCTCCAGAGACGCAAATGATATGGCTGACCTACTTCAAGTGATAGCTGGTCACGATGAAAAGGATTCGACTTCTTCCCATGAGCCTGTTCCCAACTTCAAATCTACGTTTGGCCAAGGGTTTGACGGGGTCAAAATCGGGATTCCAAGCGAACTATTACAAGAAGGTGTTGAAGATAATATTCTTGAGTTATTTGAGCACGCAATTAGCGAATTCGAGGCTAGAGGCGCGATTATAAACAGAGATATTTCTATTCCCTCGATTAAGGCGGCCTTACCAGTTTACTATTTACTAGCGCCATCCGAAGCATCAGCAAATTTGGCACGCTATGACGGGGTGAAATACGGGTTTTCAGCGCTGGATGGCAAAAATGCAGAAGAGGTCATGTCAGCTAGCCGCGGAATAGCATTTGGACCAGAGGTCAAAAGAAGAATAATGATCGGCACATATGCGTTATCAGCTGGATATTATGACGCCTACTATCTGAAGGCACAGAAGGTTCGGACCGTTATTCAAGAGGAATTCAATACAGCCTTAAATGAAGTTGATACTATTTTCACGCCAACCACGCCAACTAAGGCCTTCGAAATTGGCTCTAAAGTAAACAATCCGATAGAAATGTACCTGAATGATTTATTCACATTACCCGCAAACATAGTTGGCCTCCCGGCCCTCTCCACGCCTTGCGGTTTTTCAGAGGGCTTGCCAATCGGTCTCCAGATGATTGGAAAAGCTTTTGGTGAAGCAGATTTAATCGGCTACGCCCACGCATACCAAAGCGTTACTGACTGGCACAAGTCCGCACCAACCGATGAGTGACCTAGTTTCAGTCGTCGACGCCATGCTTTTCAATAAAATTTTTCAGTAAACCAAACACATCGGCTGCACCCTCGCTAAGGCCGTGCCCTGCGCCTTCAATTATGACTATTTCTTTTGGCTCGTTCGCACGACTGAAAATATCTTCAGATGCAGCCTTATCCAAAACATCATCGGCTGACCCGTGAATTAGTAATAGTGGCTTGTTGAGCACATCTACCTCTGATGTTCCAAATCTTTGTGCCGAAAGGCTGCCTACAGCCACCACTGCTTCTGCCAACGCGGCCGCCTTAATCACTACTGCTCCCCCAAATGAGTGCCCAACCAAAATAATTTTCTCCGCCCCTATACCTTTCAAGAAAGAGCACGCCGCAAGGGTATCCAAAACACATTCTTCAAACTCGCCGGCCTCCCTATATTCCACTCGGATCGAGGCTATCGAATTGGTTTCGAGTGAAGACGCTAATCGAATATAAACTTCATCAGCTGGACCTTTAACCCCACCTGCAGCGCCACCTACGAATACTGTTGCACTTACCGCACCCTCTACAGGTCTAAAATGTAGCGTGACATCTCCACGAGAAGTATCTAGCTGAACATCCATCTCACCTTCTATTTCTGCTGGTCTCGCNTTTGNAGATTTNATGGACAAAGTCATCTCTTCCAAATTATTTGAGGTNTGATCTTCATTTTNATCATTNCTTGGAAGACCAAATCGTCCNGTCCCTGAAGCCATAATCNCTCNCTCTTTCAGTCAATGTAAANAAATANCTGAGCCCCGTAAAAATNATGTTTGCTCAAGCTCTGCTAAGTACATGCTAACTCACAAAAANGCCCAAATCCCAATCGAAGTCATAATATTTTGTGGTAGAAGGGCTCAGCGATGGGTGATATCATTCTCTAACGATCTAACAGGCAACGAAAACCTATCGGTCTGCTGCCTCATGTTAACTGCGGTTTGGTTGATGAAAGGAATCAATATGACAACTGGCTCACCTAGTTACAGCCCAGGGCTTGAGGGCGTTCCTATCTGCGAGTCTTCTTTATCATTGGTTGAAGGACAAGCTGGTCGCCTGACCTATCGGGGATATTCAATTGAAGACCTCACTCTACCTGGAGCGACGTTTGAACAAACCGTCGCTCTTCTTTTTGATGGTGAATTACCAAGTCGAACCAGACTTGACGAGATTGGCTCTATTTTAAAAAGAGAACGCAATCTCAGTGACGAAGTTGTTGAAATAATAAGAAGTATCGCAAAAAATACACACCCAATGTTCGCGATACAGGCGGCGATAGCACTTCTTGGGCCTAAAGATAACGACTTCGAACCAAAAATTAATTCCATCCGCGACCGTTCGCTTGCTCTCGTTGCGAAGGTGGCGACAGCAGTTGGCGTCGTTGCTCAGGCTTATACGGATCGACCCTATGCTGGACCCCGTGATGACGAATCGCACGCGGAGATGCTCCTGCGAATGATTACTGGCAATGAGATTCATCCAGAGGGACATGTGGATGTAATGAACCAGCTGTTAACTCTCCAGGCGGATCATTCTGCAGGGAATGCTGGGACTTTCACCTCACGGGTGGTGACCTCAACTAAGGCTGAGCCTGAGGCCGTCGTTTCTGCTGCAATTGGGGCACTTTCTGGTCCTGCTCATGGTGGTGCGAATGAAGGCTCCCTAAGACTTTTCATGGAAATCGGAGACCCCAATAACGCAGAAGTTGAAATAGGTAAAAAATTAGACGATAAGTTCAAAATTCCAGGTTTCGGCCATCGCGTCTACAGTGTCAAGGATCCACGATCGGAAGTTATTCAACGACTCGCCTCAGACATTATTNAGGNAAATTCAANAGTNGATGATTATTACAAAATCGCNCTCTCAGTCGAGGAAGTTGCCACTGCNCGTTTAGGNGATCGAGGATTATTCCCAAATGTNGACTTATTCAGTGGATGTGTCTTTGCGGCGATTGGNATACCAGTTGAGCTTTTTACCCCAATCTTTGCGGCCGGAAGAACTCTAGGCTGGGTCGCGAACATGGAAGANCAATGGGCAAGTGGNAATCGCATTTATCGNCCNACACAAATCTATACTGGTGAAGCTCATAGAGAATANGTACCAATCGAAAAAAGATAGCTTNCATAGTTCNAAAAATCTTATAATACCCTNGGCAATATGCTCTAACNGAACCNAAAGGNGNGAACATATAGNCNTATCCAGGATTAAGATNGATCAATAACTTCATTTGTTAGAAAGTCGATAGATGACAAAAGACTCGCAGCACTCTGATAATGAACGCATTTTGACAGGAGTCAGACCTACCGGGCCGTTACANCTNGGTCATTACGTCGGTGCATTGGANAACTGGCTCGATCTGCAGCCNAAATATGANTGTTTCTTCTTGATAGCTGACTATCAAGTNTCCGACCATGCTGATNATTTTGATAGAGTTCGTAAAAGTGTTTTNGAGGTTGCNCTTGACTGGTTATCAATTGGACTTGATCCNGANCAGAGTCATTTTGTAATAGAAAGNGCCGTGCCTGAGCANGCAGAACTCACCACATGGCTGTCATGGTGGACACCGCTGGGCATGTTACAGCGCAACCCNACTCTNAAAGCTGAACTNNCNGAGATCGANAATCANTCGACNAAACGATCGGCACCTNTGGCTTTTTTCAATTANCCAATGATGCAGGTTGCAAATATTCTGATGCCTAAAGCAAATCTTGTCCCAACAGGAGAGGACCANCAACCACATATCGAAATGAGTCGNGANATTGCAAGGAANTTTAATAATNTTAGCGGGCGAGAANTATTTCCCGAACCTCAAGGTCTGATAGGTCGAGTGGGACGGNTNGTTGGTATCGACGGACAAGCAAAGATGAGTAAAAGNCTTAATAATGCAATATTNCTGGGAGATTCTCAGGAAGATGTACTAAAAAANGTTCGGAAAATGTACACTGATCCAAATCGGATTCATGCCACNGACCCAGGCCGTGTCGAGGGGAATCCAGTCTTCATCTANCATGACGCCTTNAACCCGAATACTGACGAAGTAGATGATTTAAAAGCACGATACCGNGCGGGNACTGTCGGNGATGTNGAGGTAAAGANGCTNCTNGCGGANGCAATTAANCGNTTCTTAGAGCCCTCGCGCGAAANACGTCAGGAATATGAAAGTAAGCCGAATTTGGTAAGAGAGGCTTTGGAATCAGGATCTAATCACGCGCGGAGAATTGCTCAAGAGACAATGGAAGATGTGCGAGATGCACTGGAAATCAATTATTTTAAAGACTAACCATGGATAGCAAGGTACCTAGAATATGCTAATCAGAGACGAAATCATTTCACTGCTTGAGCAGGCTCTTGAATCGGCGAAGCATGCGGATGCCATCTCGTCTGTTCCAAATCACAATATCACGGTTGAACATCCAAATCGCCACGAACACGGTAATTTNTCCTCTAATCTACCCCTTAAAATTCAAGGANTGGTGAAAATAAAAGCTCTCGATCTTGCTGAAATTATCATCGAGCATATTCCATCGCACGAAGCGGTCGAACGAGTTGANATAGCNCCACCGGGATTCATTAATTTCTTTCTTGANCACAAATGGTTAGCNCAACAAGCCGCCGTGATAGCAAATGATNGNTCGTTCGGNCAAATTCCAATTGAAGGAGNNAAGTCCGTTCAAATTGAGTATGTGTCAGCCAACCCTACCGGACCAATCCATGTGGGTAATGGCCGGGGTGCAGCAATCGGNTCAAGNTTAGCTAACACGTTTAAGTTTACNGGGTATCAGGTGCAGCAAGAGTACTATATNAACGATGCAGGCAATCAGGTTNTAATATTTGGGCAAACGCTCTACGCGCGNTATCTGCAACTCCATGGAAATCAGGCAGATCTCCCTGATAACGGATATCCNGGCAGTTACATGATCGATTTAGCTCAGGAGGTGAANAACCGTCATGGAGAAGAGTTCTTGGAGCAAGACAAAGAGTCCGTTATTGAAAAAATGGGCGCTCTCGGAATAGATATTATGATCGAGCAAATCAAAAAAGATTTGGANCAAATCGGAGTGGAATTTGANTCTTGGTTCTCTGAAAAGAGTCTGATGAAAGAAAATAGTCAGTACGACCATATCATGTCCATTCTCACTGAGAAAAAACAGATTACCGAGCGCGACGGTGCAGTCTGGTTTGCNTCGTCCGAATTAGGTGAATCAAAAGATAATGTATTAGTCCGATCGGACGGCACNCCTACATATTATGCNACCGACATTGCCTANCANTATGAAAAATTTATCGAANGAGGATTTGACCGCGTAATTGACATCTGGGGAGCAGATCATCAGGGGCACGTTTCTCGTTTAAAAGCCGCGATAGATTCNGTNGGAGGTGAANCAGAGGCGCTTGACGTCTTGCTTTATCAGTTGGTCACTCTACGNCGNGGTGATGAGATAGTCCCTCTCTCCAAGCGGGCTGGTGAGATAGTGACATTAGCAAATGTTGTTGCCGAGGTNGGTGAAGATGCCGCGCGCTATTTCTTTTTAGCNACCGGCGCCAATCAGCCAATGGAGTTCGATCTCGAGCTNGCGGTAAAGCAATCTGATGAAAATCCTGTTTACTACATTCAGTACGCACACGCGCGAATTTCTTCAATCCTCGACCTCGCCGCCCAACAAAAACTCGATGCCACGAATGCAANTACTGAATTNCTCACTGACCCAGCCGANATNAANCTTATCGTGTCGCTNNTNCTTTTCCCAGAAATAGTNGAACGTGTCTTGTCTGATCTTGCNCCNCACCACCTGNCCCACTATGCTCGTGAGCTNGCNGCTGCTTTTCATAATTTTTATGGACAATGTCGAGTAGTTCAGATTGAAAATCCTGAACTCAGCTCATCGCGTCTCCTATTGTTGGAAGCCACAAGGAACGTGCTCGCGAGAATTTTAGATCTAATGGGAATCAGTGCACCNAAATCTATGTGAACNCTTGTTCCTANATANGNTTANTTCTAGAACTTTTTCTTTTAGGTGCAGTGCATGTAGACTAAGCCTATGAATCANGAAAAAGAAAAAATCGTACTGGCATTTTCGGGAGGGTTAGACACATCCGTGGCTGCGCATTGGCTACGAGACCAACGTGGATANGAAGTCCACTGTCTGACCATCGACCTTGGNAACTTNGGAGACCTCGACGGAATTAGNTCTCGNGGTGAAGAGGCNGGAGCTGCCTCNGTAGAAATAATCGACGCAAAAGATACGTTTATCCGGTACTTTATCTGGCCTGCNCTACANGCTGGCGTAGTCTATGAAGGCCGNTACCCACTCGCAACCGCATTAGGNCGNCCANTAATTGCAAAAATGCTTGTTGATAAAGCTAGAGAAATTGGAGCAACTGCCGTTGCACATGGCTGTACTGGAAAAGGAAATGATCAAGTCAGGCTTGATGTCGGTGTACAAACTCTTGCACCTGACCTGAANATAGTAGGAACCACCCGAGAGCACTCTGTCTCTCGTGACGAGGCCTTAACTTATGCAGCAAAATACGGCATCACCGTTCGGCAAACAACAGCCTCNCCATATTCAACTGACGAAAATCTCTGGGGCAGATCGGTTGAGGCTGGAGTACTTGAGGATCCGTGGTTGGAACCTCCTGAGGACGTATTCGAGTGGACAAANCCTCTGAGTGAAACGCCTTCGGCAGCAAAAGAAATCAACATACGATTTGAAAAAGGTGTCCCCATTGCACTAGACGGTGAAGAANTCTCTCCCACAGAAATAGTCCAACAACTATCTGATCAGGGTGGCCAACATGGAATCGGACGCATTGACATGGTAGAAAANAGACTCGTAGGTATTAAATCCAGAGAGATTTATGAGGCGCCGGCNGCTNTAATACTGTTAGAAGCCCATCGAGCACTAGAAGATTTAACCCTTACTAAAGCTCANTCACGNTTCAAAAATACGGCNTCGCAGGAATATGCNGATCTCGTGTACAACGGACTCTGGTTNAGTGCTCATCACCGTGACCTNGCNGCATACGTGGTATCAACACANCGNCACGTGACAGGCGACGTAAAAGTCCGNCTTTGGCATGGTTCGGTTACAGTTACAGGACGACGAGCTGATAGATCTTTNTATTCTCCTGAACTGGCAACCTACAACAAAGAGGGCGACCTCTTCGACCAAAGTCAAGCCGGNGGATTTATTCGNCTNCATGGGTTACCGGCGCAAGTCCAAGCACAAAGACAATCGCTTACCGGAAGTGATGGCGATCTGTTGCGCTTAGCCGCACCAGAAAACGAGTAGAACNGTGACTGAAAACAAATCTGACAAGTTNTGGGGCGGACGTTTCGAACTTGACACTGATGCACTCACCGACCAGTACAANGCCTCAATNTCTTTTGATAAGNGACTTTATCGAGAGGATATAGCTGGCTCGATAGCCCATGCCAAAATGCTTGCCGCNCAANATATTATTAACCNTGAAGATAGNGATCAAATAATAAATGGACTAATAGAAATCGAACAGGAAATCACNGAAGGNACGTTNGTCTTTAGCCTCGAACGTGAGGATATTCACATGAATATTGAGGCTGCCCTAACTGAAAAAATTGGTGANGCGGGTAGCCGCCTNCATACTGCTAGGTCAAGAAATGATCAGGTAGCTACTGACATTAGATTATTTGTTAGACAAGCNTGNGATTCAGNNATTNCGTCANTGCGTGCCTTGCGATCTGTATTACTTGAGTTGGCNGAAAAAGAAGCCGAAACAGTAATGCCAGGATACACGCACCTGCAGCGGGCCCAACCAATACTTTTGAGTCATCATCTACAGGCGTACGAAGCNATGTTCACGAGAGATACCGAAAGGTTTATACAAACGCGATCGCGTACAAATCAATCACCACTTGGAGCGGGCGCACTCGCCGGAGTTTCATATGANATTGATAGANCTGCATCGGCGGATCTACTTGGATTTGATGGAGTTATTGANAATTCGATCGACGCAGTGTCGGACCGAGATTTTGTGTTTGATTTCCATTCTGCGTCCGCGTTGTCTATGATTCATATCTCACGCCTCGCTGAAGAACTTATCCTTTGGGCGAGCGCTGAATTTAGATTTCTGAACCTAGACGATAGATTCTCAACGGGCTCNAGCATCATGCCACAAAAGAAAAATCCAGACCTAGCGGANCTAGCNCGTGGAAAAAGCGCTCGATCTATAGGTAATATGGTTCAAATAATGACTCTCTTNAAGGGTCAGCCACTCGCNTATAACAAAGACATGCAAGAAGACAAGGAATCATTATTCGACTCAGTCGACACAGTTCTCNACACCATGAATATATTGGTCGCAATGNTGCCCACTTGTTCGTTNAATAGNNAGCATATGAGAACTGCCGCACANGCNAACTTTGCTCTTGCAACGGATTATGCTGATTATTTAACNAAAAAAAACNTCCCATTTCGTGAAGCCCATAGTGCGGTCGGTAATATGGTTTCGTTTTGTGAACGGCAGAACAAATCTCTCGCAGAGCTCACGCTTAAAGAGCTAAGGGATATACATCCTGAATTTGACGAAGGCGCTCTNGAAATCACGATCGAATATTCACTTAATGCNAGATCGGCAACTGGGGGAACAGCACCGGGAACCGTCCAAGCTGCTAGAAAATCAGCTCAAATAAGGCTGAGTNAAGAAGCTACACAAGAATGAATAACTGTCTGATCGCACCCTCAATCCTNACGGCTGACTTTGGACGATTAGCAGATCAGATAGAGGCGGCTGACGAATCGGGGCCACTGATCTGGCACCTTGATGTAATGGATGGACATTTTGTGCCTCCGCTTTCGTTCGGAACTGAAATCATCAAGGCAGTATCAGAAATGACAGATAACNTGGTCGAAGTGCATGCCATGGTCGCCCATCCTACAGAACATTTTGACGACTTCGTGAAGGCAGGAGCGTCGCGGCTAATATTCCATTATGAAGCCGCTATGGAGGCTCCAAATCTTGGAGGGCCTGGTCTTGGTGAGACTGTGCTTCGAGCAAGAGAAACAGGAAGTGAGGTAGGCATCGCTATAAGTCCAGGTACTAGCGTCACCGAGATTGAAGAACTCCTTCCTGAAATCCAGCAGGTAACTGTGATGCTGATACGGCCGGGCTGGGGGGGGCAGCAGATGAACCCAGCATTACTGGATAAAGTTACAGAGTTGCGAGAACTTAGCACTAAGTTGAACTTATCTTTGAATATAGAGGTAGATGGCGGAGTAAAGCCGGATAACGCTAAATTATGTATCGATGCTGGTGCGAATATACTGGTAGCAGGNTCAGCTGTCTTCAATCATGACTCTACCCCACAGGAAAATNTTGAGAAGATAAAAAAANTTCTGAGCTAGCTTGCAAAACAAAAACTACAATAATTCATATNCCGTCGCGAAGTCAGTAATGGGTTAGCGACGAGCCCATGGACTTGTNGCCTCATTCGCTGCATCCGCAAAAAGATTGAGAGACACCAATAAGAGTGCCAGTGTTGCGCCTGGAAATAAAGGATACCACCACGCCTGACGCANAAAAGTCTTTGATGCGCTAATCAGTCCGCCTAGTGATGGATCAGGAGGTTGCTGGCCTAGCCCCAAGAAGCTTAATGATGCCTCAAGAAGCACAGCTGTCGACATAAATAACGCCACTTGTGTGAGTAGAGGAGGAATNGCATTGACAGCGATGTGCTTGAATATCACTCGTGTCGGGCCTGCACCGATAGTCTGAGCAGCGACAACGTACTCGTTTCTTTTCTCAGAGAGCATTTGCCCTCTTGCTAATCGTGTAAATGAGGGAATACTAAAGAACGCTATCGCAATACCCACGTTTCTGATCCCAGGACCGAGAATCGTGATAATAGCTAAAGCCGCGAGTAAACCAGGAAATGCTAAAAGAGCATCCACAAAACGCATCGCCACAGATTCAACCCAACCACCAATATAACTGGTTACCAAGCCGACTATAATTCCNAGGGTCGATCCAATTGCTACCGACGTAAATGAGATAAGTAACGATATTCGGAGACCATAAACTGTACGAGCGAACATATCTCGGCGCATCTGATCTACGCCAAAAAAATGATCCCATGAAGGCGGAAGGAATCGTGCAGTCGCGTCCTGAGCATTTGGATCTGGTGCAATCACGGCGGCAAAAATTGCGCAGAATGCTAGAAGCCCAATTCCAAATGCCGCTGCGATACCCTGAGGGTTCGAAAAAAATCTATAGAGAATCAACTTCCACTGAGATTCTCCAATTCTGAAGCGCTGATAAAAAGTGACGGAACCGAGTAACTCATTAGAACTAGCCATTCTTAGCACTCCTCAATCGAGGATCAAGGAAACCGTAGGTAATATCGACTGCTAGATTAACGAGGATATATAAAGTCACCAGAAAAAGAAGCATCCCCTGTATTACAAGATAATCACGATTCTGGATTGCTTCGATAATTGTTCGTCCAAGACCTGGTCGAGTAAAAACAGTCTCTATAATCACCACCCCGGATAGAAGTGTACCTACCTGCANGCCGGCAATCGTTACCACCGGAATTAATGCATTCCTTAGCCCATGCCGAAATATGACTGCCCGCTCAGTAAGTCCTTTTGATCGGGCAGTTCGAATATAGTCTCGGCCCATCGACTCCTGCACNGACGTTCTCGTATAACGAGCCAAGATAGCAGCCTGGCTAGCGCCNAATGTGAGTGCCGGAAGCACTAATCGCCAGAGAGCATCAATCGGATTCTCAAAGAGACTAACCCGACCCGCCACAGGAAACCAATCCAAAATGACAGCAAANACCCAAAGCAACAAAATACCTAATAAAAAATTGGGGATGCCTATGGTCGTCATTGTGAAACTTGAAAGCACCCAGTCCCAGTATGACTTCGGCCTCGCTCCAGCCATCACTCCCAATGGGATTCCAAACGCCATCGCTATCACATAGGATACGGCAGCGAGTTCAAGGCTTGGTGGCAATGATCTCTTTAGAAGATCACTGACCGTAAATTTTGTTCGAAATGATGTACCAAAATCACCTCGTATCACGCCGCCCACCCATTCCACATATTGCACAGGCCACGGGCGATCTAAACCTAATTCGGCCTGTATTCGTTCATATGTACCTGGTGGTGCATCTTCACTCGTTAAATAATCTGCAGGGTCGCCAGGAATAAGCCGAACCACCAGGAAAACGGCAATACTCGTGATCAAAAGGACAGGGATTGTCTGAATGAGTCGACGCAGGACAAACTCTANCATGGGGCCTCTATCACATCATTTTTATACTCACATGAGTTTAATAAAAAGAATGAGAATCTCTTCGAGTAGGTTTGAACAGACATATATCCNATCCAAACCTACCCGAAGACAATCAGCTAAATTCTATGAATCCAACCAAAGTTCGGCGTAAGGAGGCTCCTGTGGAGCAATACTCACTTTGTCAAATCCCTGTAATTTCTTAGATTTAACGATAATACTTTGAGTCGGTCGCATTGGAATCAGCCATGGGTTTTCTATCCATAGCTTCTCAAACAAATCATACTGAGCNTGAGCCGCATCGCTCGTACCCTGNACAGTCTCAAGAGCNCGAATAATCGATATATATTCTTCGGGCTCGTAAAAACTCATGTTGCCTTCCCTGAATGGGAAGGTCATCAAGAAATTCGTGACTGGCGAGAGGTTAGCAAACGCATGAGCAGTAATCCACAAATCTGGGAATTCACGAGCTCTCAGTCGCTTAATGAAGGCAGTTGGNTCCATTGCATTTAACTCAACTTCAACACCAATTGCTTCGAAGTTCTCTTTCAATAGTGTTGCATGATCGATATAAGATTGCGTTGATCGGTGATCAATCACAATTGGCCGTGTTTGTTTGAATCCTGCTTCAGCCAGAAGCTTCTTGGCATCCTCAGGGTAATAGAGTGGAGCTTCCAGTGCTTCTCTCCAAGCAGGCGAGCCCTTGGGCCAAGACTGGGCCGTTACTTCTCCAAAACCTTCACCAAGTTCCGTCACCGCTCTGGTACGATCCACCGCATAAAATAATGCTCGTCGAACTCGGGGGTCTCCAAGTTGGTCACTGGTGACATTCATACCTACATACACAACACCACGTTTGGGAGTCAAACGAGTCAACCCATCATCTCTGAATCGGGCAGCCACACTTGGATCGCCATAGAACATATCAAGCTCTTCAGCCTCAAANGCTAGTCCCATAGCATCCATNTCTGCGAAGAACTTAACTTCGACGCCATCCATATGTGGACCGCCAAGCACATCAGAATAATGGTAATTTTCGTTTTTCTCGAAGGTAACTTTCTCACCCGGAATATACTCACCCCAAGTAAATGGACCTGTTCCTACGATCCCCTTGCCGCCAAGCACATCAGAATAGCTATCACGATGTGTAACCATGAGTTGCGCAAAGAAGTCGGTCATATTCGGTCGGGGCTTATCAAATGTGAAGTCAATCGTCAGATCGTCCACAATCTTAAAATCAGTTATCGAATCCGAAAATTTCTTCAACTGAAACGAACCAGTAACTCCAAATGACTCCGGNTCATTCAAAAGTTCAAGACCGAAGACATAGTCACTNGCTGTTACTGGAGCACCGTTGTGAAACTCGAGTCCTGACTTAAGTTGGATAGTAGCCCCGGTAAGNTCACTATTGAACTCGTAACGCTCAGCCAAGATCATCTCAGGTTCTAGGTTGTCTCGATATTTAATAGCTGGTTCTACTGGAAGAGTTAAGTACGGATTTTCAGCCAAAAACACGAATGGATAACCTGTCGTAGGGTTAATCTCAGCCGTCTGACCAGCCTGCATTACTCCGCCTTGCTTGGGCCCACTTGCAGCTGCTGCTGTAGCTGCACTACTCGACGAAGATGCACTGCTCGCCGANGATGATTCTTCCTCTGAGTCTGAACAGCCAATTAGCGCGGCTGCACCAAGTCCAGCTGCACCAACTCCGGCTCCACGCAAAAGAGAACGTCTATTTATCAAATTATTGGGCTTCAAATTATTACTCCTTATATGTAATTACCAAANTCCACTNANTTAATAAAACTGGGTTCAAACTACAGTAAAAACAATCAACGAACAAACTGGGTCTGCTTAGTCAGCTTTGNCAATACACAAGCAAAAAATTACTTATTCGATAGACTTAATACTAATTCTCTAAAAGCNCTCGCGTAGGAACAGACAATGTCAACATCTACGTTCGAATCGAATCGATCTTCNGCCATGTGAAAAAATTCATTGTCATTAGTNAGAGCCAAATACTTTTTTCCACCACGTTGGGCAACGCAACCCATTTCTCCACCCTGACGAAGCGGTAGCACTTCTCTCGTAATACGACTTGTCGTTGGTCTTTGTACTGTCTTTCCGATAAAACTCATTGCAAGTNCAGCAAGCTCTGGGGTTGAAGCCACTANGTTCCCGATTGAGCCTAATCNCGCACCAATATTGGCTCCAAAATGCACCCATGTCGCGGATGTCGCCAACTCGGTCCGCTGATTAAGAAGATTCTCCAGTCCGATGAAACCTAATTCATGCCCAGTATTTGCGGCAAATAGAATAGGACGATCGGATCCCAGCGCATGACAATTTCGCAGTATCTCCATCCAGCAAGCCAATCCACCCCCTCGCTCAGCCGCTACACTCCACCACCCACTCAATGGCGTATTTACTACTATGGGTTCGAGGTCAGGTNGTCTACCATTAATTTCCACTAANACGGTAGCTGAATTTGATTTCACTCTGTGAGCTTGAATAATCACACGAGTCATNACTTCGCTCTTAGCGATCCGTAAAAGCTCATCCCGTTGGTCATCGCCAATCTGTAAAACTGGAGGACCATGCGGAGNAANAAAATCAAAGGCATTCGCGAGCGATAAACCAGTCTCATGACCATTGGTTATCACAACAATGACACCGTGCGTTTTTTTCTTCCGCAATTCAAGTAACTCTGCTCCCCAATTATCCGAGTCCAACAAAGTAATCTCAGCCGCAGGGTCATTAAGGGCCAATAAGCCAGTCAAGCCATGTTCATCGGTATAACTACAGTCAAAAAGAGGAGTGCCTATAATTCGCGTCGACCCAAATTCCAGATATGCAGAATCTACTTCCACTCTATCGAGTTCATACGTAACCTCACTAGGCTCTAAGCCGATCTTGCGGACATGGTCACTCATCCATTCAATAGATTGAGCATCCACATCAGTTCCTGTCCGATGCCAGCCTTGTGCGTCATACTCTGAAATTAATGCCGCCACTCTATCTTGCATNATTTAGACTCCCGTAAAATACTACCTGTTACTANATGATCAGCTGGAGAAATGAATCTGACCAATCACCGGAGAATTTATTATTTCCCCCACACACAGTCATAACNATATTTCCTATNNGNCCTCCATGCAAAATAACTNATCAATTTTGAAAAAAAGATCTACTAGCGAGTTCAGTCAACAGCACAAACCGTTACACTTCAATCGAAATTAATCTACTTGAGGAGACACAAATGCCTGAAATGAATGCCGCTGTATTAAGAAGCGCTGATCCACTTGCTGTGGAGAGTGTTGAGTTGACTGAGCCTCAAGCAGGTGAAGTCCTAATAAAGATTGCAGCATGCGGTGTCTGCCATTCTGATTTGCACTGGATTAATAATTTCAGAAACAACAGCCTGCCTGCGGGTATAGTCGCGCCAAAAGCGGCAATTCTCGGTCATGAGGTTGCTGGAATAGTTGAAGAAATAGGTCCAGGTGTGACCGCGGTAGCGCCCGGAGATCACGTAGTGGTTGGTTTTCGACCAAACTGCGGCGGAAATTGTTTTTTCTGTATTAACGGCACCCCATGGCTCTGCGAGCGGCCTGACGATCCAGATCGAGCATATACGGGTGAACAACCACGAATCTCCCAAGATGGCGTTCCAATCATGCAGGGAGTTGGTGTTGCTGGATTCTCCGAATACACCGTTATGCCAGAAAGAGCTGCTATAAAAATTCGAAACGATGCGCCCCTCGAGACAGTGTGTCTTATTGGGTGCGCTGTCACTACCGGAGTAGGAGCCGTCATAAATACGGCAAAAATTCAATCCGGTTCTGATATCGCAGTAATCGGTATGGGTGGCGTAGGTCTTAACATCGTGCAAGGAGCTCGGTTGGCAGGAGCGCGTAAGATTATTGCAATCGACACCATGGATAACAAGCTCGATATGGCTGCCAATTTTGGTGCGACACACTTTGTTAACGCAAGCGAAGGTGACCCNGTTGAAAAAGCTCGTGGCATCGCAAATGGCTACATTGATTACGCGTTTGAAGCGATTGGGTTNGGAGCAACTTGTAGGCAAGCCTTTGANATGGTTCGTGACGGAGGAACCGCTGTAGTAGTGGGTGTCGTAGGNCAAGACGTCACAGTGCCAGGACGAGCGTTCTTAAGAGAGAAGAAATTAATCGGGTCCTTCTACGGTTCGAACTCCCTACAAAGAGATATNCCCAAACTAGTGGACCTGTACATGGACGGGAAAATTATGGTCGACGAATTAATCTCNAAACGCCGTCCGTTAAATGAAATTAATGAAGCATTNGATGACATGTTGGCGGGAGAAGTCGCTNGAAGCGTGCTNCANCCNGCNGGTNTCTAGATAANNNANANANNNTATAGGAGAAACTTAATCATGNNCAATGAACAAATACTNACTGAGACNATAGGNCGAGTTGGGGTAATTCGANTGAATNGACCTGAAAAACTNAATGCATGGACCAATCAAATGTCCCANGAAATCAGAAATCANATCGCTNNCTGGAACGATGATGACTCCATCGGAGCGATCATACTGACTGGTGAAGGACGAGCNTTCTGTGCAGGNGCAGATGTAGGTGATTTTGCTGATCGTGCTCAAGCGAATAAAAAAGGAGATGGNGAAAANATNGTTCANGGAGTTTCAGGCGCCTATGAATACCCGACTATGCTCCGAAAATCCAAACCNACGATCGCTGCTATTAACGGCTATGCGGTTGGTATCGGANTNACCATGATTCTTCCATGTGACATCCGAATAGCCTCNACTGAGGCAAAACTAAGTATTCGTTTTATAAAAATGGGCCTNATGCCNGANCTGGGGTCGACGAGAATCCTGTCAGAATTAGTTGGCCTGGGCCACGCAACTGACATGTGTCTCACTGGCCGNATTGTTGGAGCTGAAGAGTCTCTTCGGATGGGACTTGTATCTGATGTTACTGCACCNNANGAATTGTTCGATAAAGCTCTTGAGCGNGCTAANGAAATNGCAAACAATCCGACCGATGCCGTGATGATGATAAAAGAANTATTNGAAAAGAACCCTATGGATCGAGATTTNTCAGCTGTAATGGAACGNGAGAGTATNCGTGACCAAATCGCACGAAGATTACCTGACCATGACGAGGCAATTGANGCGTTCGCTCAAAAACGAGANCCTGAATTCAATAAATAGCTTTNAGATTGAGTTATCGAGCCTGCCTAAATTCTCGGTGTGCAAGNANNGCAACCAACGCAGCAGAGAAACAAATNATTCCCGATATCACAACNGCGGGNTGNGTACCCAATCCAAGCCCGTTGTCGATTAATGCAACCTGNGCGACNCCNATNGGCATAAGTCCTANCATTGCCAGACTACTCAAAGACATCACCCGACCCATAAATTTATCCGGTGTACGCATTTGTAAAAGNCCTTGGCTCATATTCATAAANAAACCACCAAAACAACCCCAGATGAAAAAGAAAAATATTGNAATGCCAGCGGTTGGGCTCAATGCCTGCGCAGCCGTGCAAAANCCACCCCCCATCAGTGCCATTGCAAAAAAACCACCCTTGTTCGGCATATCTTTCACTCGTGTTATGAAAAGAGAGCTTGTNACCATACCTGCNGACAACATCGCCCANGCAAATCCGAGNGAGCGNGCTGATGTTTCGTGAATTTCTCGNAAAATAATAGGAGCTCCGTAATTAACTGGTCCCATCATAAATAGACCAGTGACACACATTANTGCCATGATCGTAAGTAGTACCGGATTAGATCTTAGAAACTGAATCACCTGCGCCATATCTGACCGGAAAGTGCGATCCANACCGNCAGTCTCNTCCTCGCCGTTTGCATATTNATCGATCGCGCCCAGCTGCATNGGCAATACAGCAAGNGCCCCGAAAAGAAGTACTACTGCTCCAACTAAAAATGCTGCAGCCGGCCCANACCAGTCGTAGAATAAAGCCGCAATACCNGGACCAAGTACGCGAGGAAGGCTCTGCGTTATAGTCCCNAGAGAAATNCCATTTAANAAATGCTCACGCGGCAGAGTCATAGGNAGAATNGCTCGAGAAATTGGCATTTGTGCCGATGTTAAAATNCCTGTCAACATGACAAAAGTCAGAATGAGGGAATAACTTTCAATCCCTTGAGTAATNAGCACACAAAACCCGATCGTGACAAGAGCCGCCAACAATAACGAAGCAATCAGTANCGATTTCCGATCGAATCGATCAGCCAATACTCCTGCAGGCAGCATGAAAAGAGCTGACACACCTTGGAGAGCCACTGAAACCGCCATCAAACTNGCAGAACCAGTCACCTCCAACACGTAGAACGCCAGTATTCCCTGTTGGATACCTCTTTCGAGAGGNCCTGTCGCATTTGTAATCGTCCACCATCGATAATTGNTNTAACTAAATGCTGGAGCAGTCGGNAGGAGGTTTNGAAGCATCNAATAATGGTAACTATAAAAGTGGGTACCCGTGCTTTGCTATTTCCTGTTCTTTTTCAATCTTTCGAATGGCTTCACCTGAGCAGCCTCTAACCTTCATGACTTGTTCGAGTGCGTCACGAGCTGCCCGAGCTGCCAAAATTTCCTGCCGAGCATAGGTCCCGCGCATATCGACCACTATCTTATGGCTCTGCTTCCACTCTAGGTATTGCTCCGCACAAATTTCATCGTGATTATGCTCCTGATTCATAGCTCTGACTCGCTCAAAGATCGCTCGCGAGCGTAGGCACAATTTTCACAAGCTGGATTGGATTNNGGNGGCCNTTTGNCATTAAGNACAGCNAGCATCTCCTCGATCTTCGATGGAATCCAGGNGATATCCAGCGTATACGGGACTATCGTTTCTTCAAAATTCATTTGTCCATAAAATCCNGCAGCATGCTTATCNGCATTACAAACATAGAAATATCCTACCTTTGCCACNTNNAACTCCATNTTGGTCANTAAAAAAGCNTAGAATTCTAACTGGCGCTTATANCCTTGATGATATGTCCCCTCCAGGTATGCTTTGGTACGTACNGGGTATGGGCTGGCTTGGGATTTATAATCAAGGACGATNACNTCCTGCGAACGTTGATTAAACCAGAGATCATCGATCCCACCTGTNAGTANGATTCCCGTGCCTTCGAGTNGAAATTCCAGTCCATGTCGAAGCGAATCACGCCANCTGTCCATGTTTNCATGCTTGAATGGNANAATANCCNCGAGGNCAGATTTNGCNAACANTCTATGAGGTNTTNCCTGGTCCCGACAGACATCAAACTCNTTTTTCAANAGGTCATCGGTCAGGGANTTTAGTGCCCAACCTGGAGTTCCTGGTGNAACCANGCCACAGACACGATCCAGATAAAAGCAACGCGCACAGCTTAGAAAGTCCTCGAACTTTCCTCGACTGAGCCTATATTCTTCTGTCTGATANGCCTGATATATAGATTTNTTTTGAACCCGTCGACCNTTTGCCTCANCAAATTCGCCCTTATTGTTTCNCTTCAAACTAATCATGTCACNGTCCTTATNAACCNCTNCCCNCGCATCTCTNGCCCCTNNAAAGTATCTCNANATATTGATGATATGGCGATAGAGGACTTCAGCAAGTATGCTGCTAAATCATANCTAATNTTATNTGGAGGANTANTTATGTCTTGGAAAGCTGAAGTTGACGAAATCAAACTCCGAAAAGAGCTCGCAGCGAAAATGGGCGGTGAAGCAGGAGTNACAGAGCAGCGACGNAGAGGAAAACTCACGGCTNGNGAACGNGTAGAAAAGTTTATTGATGNAGGATCATGGCGNGAGATCCAGCCGCTTGTGGGCACGGCGTCNTACAGCGAGGATGGGCTAAGTCTTGAAAGCTTTGTGCCCAAAGGTGCAGTAAAAGGGTTTGGAAAAGTCAACGGTCGGCAAGTGGCTGTAGATGCTGGAGACTTTACTGTCCGAGGAGGGTCTGGCGGAGGAACCGAATCGGGCTTAGGTGGTGAATTAGGCACGAAAGAACGAGCTCTAGAATGGCAAATTCCATACATCCGATTACAAGATGCGGCTGGGGGATCAGTTCGTGGGTTTGAAACACTTGGCCGCACCTATGTACCAGATGGAAATATCAATACGCAGCGCGATGTTCAACTACTAAGACTTGTACCAGTAGTCTCAGCTGCACTAGGATCCGTTGCCGGCTTACCCGCCGTCGAAACGTGCTTAGCTCATTTTAATGTCATGGTGAAGGGAATAAGCCAGGTATTTCCAGGTGGGCCACCGGTAGTCAAGGCTGCCCTAGGTTATGACGTGACNAANGAGGANCTTGGGGATGACAGAATTCACATCGGAATTTCAGGNGTAGTAGANAATCTNGCCGAGACGGAAGAGGAAGCTTTTGAAATCATCAGNAGGTTTCTTTCATATCTACCATCAAACGTAAACGAAATGGCACCGCGNACTGAGCCNACTGATGACCCAGACCGTCGTGAAGAAGACCTANTGTCTGCCATACCACGCGATCCCCGAATGACCTACGACAGTCACAAGATCATAAANGACGTTGTTGACAAGGATTCATTCTTTGAAATTGCTCCAAAATACGGTCGTGCACGGATTACTGGATTAGCNNGAATTAATGGCTATCCAGTAGGTATCATGGCTAACAATACCAAGATATTTGGTGGTACNACCGACGTGGANGCTGGCGAGAAAGTTATANGNCTNATNAGGCTATGTGANACGTTTCANNTNCCAATGATNACNCTAACAGATGAGCCNGGATTTATGGTTGGAATAGACAGTGAAAAGCGTGGAATTGAACGTGCAGGAGCACGTTTNGTTATGGTCACCTGTGACAGCAGAATGCCTTGGGCNCAGGTAGTGATGGGACGTATGTACGGAGTCGCAGGACAAAGTCATCACAGACCCTCTGGAATGTACAAGCGGTGGGCCTGGCCAAGTGCGCGCTGGGGATCCATGCACATTCANGGTGGCGCATCCGCAGCATANGCNAGAGAAATTCGTGAATCTGATGATCCAGCTGCAAANACCGCCGAAATAGAAGCTCGATTACAGGCTATTGCCTCGCCATTTCGNACCGCTGAAGCAACGGGACAAGATATTATTGATCCNAGAGACACTCGTACAGTNNTGGTTGAATTTGTGGAAGAAGCTCAGCGGGTACTAGCAACCCAACTCGGTCCAAACCCAAACCCATATCAGCCATAGAACAGGAAGTNAATCATGACCACAATNTCATTNGATGGTGAGCAAACATCGCCTAGTGTTGCCGTCGAAGCCACCGACCAAACCTTCATGGTTGATGTAATTGAAGCGTCAAAGCANNTCCCCGTNGTTGTGGACTTCTGGGCTCCNTGGTGTGGNCCATGTCGAATCNTGGGTCCNGTGTTGGAGAAAGTTACAACTGAATTCAACGGCAAAGTACGTNTNGTCAAAATCAACTCGGATGAAAATCCGCAAGTCGCGCAAGCATTCGAAATAAGCTCTATCCCAGCAGTTTTTGCGTTCAAGGATGGGCAGGCAGTCGATAAATTTACAGGAGCTCTTCCTGAAGCTCAAGTTAAAGACTTTTTCATGAAACTAGCCCCGTCGCCTGCTGACGAATCTATGATGAAAGGTGCTGAAGCACTGCAAAGTCGTGACTTTGAACAGGCTCGTATTTTCTTCGAGGAAGCCCTCAAGCATGACTCCAGTCATCCAAGGGCTAATGCAGGAATGGGTGCCTTACTGATTGAAGAAGGCAAAATTGATGATGCAGAGTCAATTCTAAAACAATTCCCAAAAGAACCAAGCGCTACACGACAGCTTGCCCGTATACATTTCATCAGAGATGGATCAGATGATGAAGCCGTCGCCCAGGCTTTGGAGGTCTTAGAATCTGATGTACATGAACATAGTGAGCAGGCAGAAGCACATTATGTACTTGGTTGCCGAACCGCATTACAGGGAGAATGGCAAACAGCACTTGAACATTTTCTTAGCACTGTTCGACTAGATCGGTCAGTCAGAAATGATGGTGGCAGACTTGGCGCGCTCGACGTGTTCAATGTTCTAGGAAACGGCCATGAGATCAGCCGTGAATACACACGGCGACTTTCATCATTACTCTTCTAGTTACTAACACAAGTATGACCATCTCACCCGCAATAACCATACAAAATCTTCGTAAAACGTATGGAACCGTAGAGGCTTTAAAAGGAATCGATCTTGAGATTCAACCAGGGGAAATATTTGCTCTCTTGGGGCCTAATGGCGCCGGTAAAACTACAACAATCGAAATTTTAGAGGGACATCGAGCGCCTACCAGCGGGAGTGTGTCGGTTTTAGGATTCAAACCAAATGAGAGAGCACATGATTTTAGAGAGCGTATAGGGATTGTCCTTCAGGAAACGACGGTAGATGGGTATTTAACAGTCAGAGAAACCGTTGACTTATTCAGCTCATATTATTCGCGACCAAGGAATACCGACGAAATTCTCGAGATCGTTGGGCTTGAGAGTCAGAGAACGTCTCTTGCTAGAAGATTATCCGGCGGACAAAAAAGACGGTTAGACGTTGCAATCGGACTAATTGGAAATCCAGAAATACTATTTCTCGATGAACCTACTACTGGGTTCGATCCTCAAGCACGAAGAGCTGCGTGGGAAATGGTGCAGAGACTGGAGGAACTCGGGTGCACCGTTGTACTGACCACACATTATATGGAGGAGGCAGAATTCCTAGCGACCCGAATTGCAATCATGGCCGATGGCCAAATCATTGCCTCAGGAACCACTCCTGAGTTACGACAAAAATACACTGGATCACAAATAAGTTTTCAGGTAGATCCACGGTTCAACTCAGTTATCAATAAATCTCAAGCGGTGAAAGATAACTCTTTAGATCTATTTGATGACACTTTCACTCTTCGCACCAGTGACCCAACACCGGCGCTGCACCATCTAACTTCAATAGCAATGAGCAACAATTTTCAGCTTGATAACTTAGTTGTTCGGCAAGCTACGCTCGAAGATATTTATCTATCTATCCTAGATACACATCAGAAAAATCAGGCTACGCAATGAAATCAACCCTTCGTCAAATCCAATCTCAGCTCATATATGACAATCGATCCTTCTGGCGAAATCCAGCGGCGGCTTTCTTTACATTTGCGTTTCCTTTGATATTTTTGGTCGTATTCACCTCGATGTTTGGAAATGACATGATCACCACACCAAGTGGTATGTCGGCAAGCGGATCTACTTTCTATATACCTGCCATTATCACGCTGTCCGTAATCAACAGCAGTTATACCGGGCTCGCAATGCAGGTCACTGTCCTCAGAGATAGTGGATTCCTTAAGCGAGTCTATGGCACTCCTTTACCGGTTTGGCTCTTTCTAGCCTCCAAAATTATCCATCTGACCTTGGTTGGAATAATACTCATATTAATAGTGAGTCTTTTCGGGTCCCTGTTCTACGGAGTTACTCTTCCAAGCACCACCGCCGCATCTGCGATCTGCAGCATCATTCTGGGACTCTTTACTTTTTCTTCGCTCGGTCTAGCCATCACGACTGTGATACCAAACGCGAATGCTGCGCCCGCCATCGTAAATGCATCGGTAATACCTTTGCTTTTTGTGTCAGATGTCTTCATTCCTCTAGAAAATGCTCCCGACTGGATGGTATACATAAGTGCCATATTTCCGGTGCAGCATCTCGCAAGAATGTTACTCTCGGCCTTTGACCCGTTTGCNGCAGGATCNGGCTTTGAATTAGANCATCTTGCAATCGTGGGAATCTGGGGAGTTGCTGGACTNNTAATTGCAATCAAGCGATTCTCGTGGGAACCCCGAATCTAACGAGATCGAATAATNGTATAGGTGGCACGCCCGGTCGCCAAAAGTTCATCAGATTCGTCTTTAACATCCACCGATATAAACACCAGCGACCGCGATGATTTCAAGACTGTCGCGCGAGCAATCGCTCGACCTTTGGCTGCTCGTAAAAAAGTAACATTTAAATCCAGAGTTGCTTGTCCTTGCCACGTTGCATCATCGTCAGTACGTATCGTCGAGACAGCAGCNCCCGCGGCCGAATCAATTAGCGAAGATATCGCTCCGCCGTGCATAATATCTGGAAGTCGAGTGGCAAGCTGTTCTCGCATATCAACAACAAGCGAGACNTCTCCAGCACCATAGACTTCATGAATTTCTATGCCCANCAGCTGCCAGTATGCAACCGTATCCAACTCTAGTCGTCTTTTCAAATCAGATGCATNCAAAGCGATAACCCTCTCTAGCCTTGAGTAGTCTCAGATAGTGCATCTTCACCAGACACATCTTCAAAACCCATACGATACAAATCTGCATAATTAGCATTCAAACTCATTAACTCTTCGTGATTGCCNATCTCAATAATCTCGCCCTCAGACATCATTACNATTCGGTCAGCATTGCGAATCGTGGACAAACGATGTGCAATCACAAACGATGTCCTCCCCTTCAGCATTGTAGCCAATGCCTCCTGAATNACCTTTTCTGTCGCAGTATCAATATTCGCAGTTGCCTCATCAAGAACTAGAATCGCAGGATCAGCTACAAGTGCCCTTGCNAATGAAATTAGCTGNCGCTGACCACCNGANAAGTTTTGTCCTCGTTCGTGAAGAATTGAATCATACCCACCTTCTANGTTTTCNATAAANTCACTNGCGCCGACAGCTACAGCNGCTTTTCTTATATCATCNTCACTNGCATCTAAACGNCCATANCGGATGTTGTCAGCAATTGAACCTGAAAACAGATAGGGCTCCTGCAGCACNACCGACATTCGTCGAGTCAAAGATGCTAANTGGATATCGCGGACGTCGATGTCATCAACCCGAACATGTCCACCTTGAATNTCGTAGAAGCGAGCTATTAAAGCCGTAATNGANGTCTTNCCAGCACCTGTGTGACCNACTAACGCAATATTTTCTCCCGGTTGCACGTGTAAATCAAATTTTTTGAGTACNGGGACTCCAGGTAAATACTCGAAATCAACTGAATCAAAATCCACCTTGCCATCAATTTGAGTAAATTCATGTGCNCCAGGTTTGTCNTATATTAAAGGTTCAGTATCAAGCACCTCAAAGACTCGTTGTGCACCCGCCATAGCCCGCTGAAGCTGGGTATATTGCAGAACTATATCTCGCACTGGATTAAAAAATCTTTGTATAAACAGTAAAAAGCCCAGNGAAAACGCTGCCGCATCAACTGGATCGAGCGANCCGTTCATTAGNCGAATNATAATNACTATNAATACTAATATTGTGGCAATCGATGAAAGTANCTCGACCACCGGCATAACNAGGCCNTGCAAACGAACTGCGGAAAGATTAGTTTCAAGATTCTGATTGTTNAGTTCATCAAATTCGTCCAGATTGGTCGACTCACGACGCATGGCTTGCACCACCCGNATTCCAGACACGTTCTCATTGATATTGGAATTGACGAGAGCAATTGCGATACGAGTGCGTATAAATGCGCGAGCCGCATAGCGCTGCCAAACGGCCATAAAAATAAATAANACTGGAATAACAGAGAGAGACACGANNGCCAAAAATGGATCCATCCAGAACATAAAAAATAGAATTAAACCAAGTCCAAANACGTCCGATAGCACGGTAAGTATNCCAGTCGTCATNAACTCCTGNAGCGTGGTGACATCAGATGTTACNCGTGACATCACNCGACCGACCTCCTCCTTGTCATAAAAAGGCATCGATAATCGATTTAAATGTTCNAACATGCGACTGCGCAATTTTCGAAGNACATTNTGACCNATATATCCGGTTAGTCTGCGNTGATAGAACATCCCCGCGAAGGCNGCAGATGCCAGTCCNACTAAGATCGCCCCATATCGCAAAATTAATCCATTNACNTCATCTAAGCGGCGACTCGCTTCAGCACTCCCCGACTCTGCACTCTTCCACTCGAGCAAAGCTTCGATAATAGCTCCCAATGCTTGTGCCATTAGAAATGGTTGGGAATAGGTTGTAACTGAAACTAGCATCATCGCAAAAATAGCGGCTATCCCACGCCATTTGTACGGGGCAATGAAAGGAAATAGTCGCTTTATTAAATCCTTGTTGTAGATTCGACCAAGTTCACTATAATCCCAACCATCTACGCGGCCTTGTTTATTATTAGTCGGCCCGGGACCGGCATTTCCACTCCAGCCCCCAGCACCACCGCCTCCCCAGTAGGCCATTTACTCACCTACCCTTCCGGTTTGCGATACGGACGCATCTTCCTGATCTTTTAGCTCCAAGTCATAAATTTCTCGATAAAATCCATTTGCCGCAAGTAATTCTTCATGTTTACCGCGTTCGACAATTTTGCCATCACGCATAACAAGAATCTGATCAGCCTCACGAACCGTCCTTAAACGTTGAGCTATGAGGAATGTAGTACGGCCTGCCATAAGAGTTCGCAGAGCCTCTTGAATTAAATACTCAGTACGCATATCAACGGCGGCTGTGGAATCATCAAATATGAGAATGCGAGGATCAAGTAATAGCGTTCGCGCGATAGCCACTCGCTGGCGTTGCCCTCCCGATAAAGTTGAGCCACGCTCACCTACCCAAGTGTCATGTCCGTCAGGCTGTGACACGATGTAGTCATGTAACCGAGCTGCCTGGGCTGCCGCTATAATTTCCTCATCGGTCGCGTCTGGTTTGCCATACGCTAAATTCTCACGGATTGTGGCAGAAAAAAGGAATACGTCCTGCTGAACCAATCCAACCGCTTGCCGGAGACTATTTAACGTTACGTCGCGTACATCTTCACCATCGATCAATACTCGACCCTGAGTCGCGTCATAAAATCGAGGAAGAAGATGGACAATACTAGTCTTACCTGACCCAGTCGGCCCGAGTAGTGCCACCGTTTGTCCTGGTTTTGCATGAATATTAATTTCCTCCAGAACGGTTCTGTTCGGATCATATTCAAACGAAACTCCTTCAAAAATAACATCCCCCGGACCGGGCGTGATGTCGGTTGCGTTGTCACCATCTTTGACCGGTGAGACTTGATCTAGGAGTTCAAATAACCGTCGACCACACGAAAATGCGCGAGCTACAATATTTACAACAAAACCAAGCGCCCTGACTGGTACTTGGAGCAAAACCAGATATATCTGGAACTTAATCAGATCTCCTGGCAGCAATCTGTCAGCCTGTATTTCTTTGATTCCAACCCAAAAAACCAAGGCTACGGCAACTAGCCAAGCGCCCTGTAAAAACGGCTCGTTAAACGCCATATATTTTGTAGTGCGATATGACTCGAGATAAAGCTTATCTACCTTGTCATCGAACTTGCTCTGCTCAAACTCTTGACGAGAGAAAGCCTTCACCACCCGCTGCCCAACCAAATTTTCCTGCAAGACAATCCCCAGTTGACCCTGCATTTGTACGATTCCCAGCCAAATAGGTCGCATCCTAAGCGACATAACTCCAGCATAGATACCAATGATAGGAATAAGTGCGATGACTATAAGACCGACTCGCATATTTTCAAATGCAATTAACCCGACCGAAAGAATAATCAGGAGTGTAATAAATACGAGCCTTGTGACACCCATCTGTACGAACATGCGAATTCCCTCAATATCCTGGGTGGCACGCTGCATAATTTCTCCCACTTGAGCTTTATCGTGAAATCCAAAAGAGAGTTGTTGAAGATGGTCATAAAGTGTATTCCGTAGATCGTACGCCACGCGTTGCGAGAGAGATTCACCGAGATAGGCCTGCCCGTACGCTAAAGCCCCACGAGCAATCGCGGTCACGAATAACAAGCCACACATAAGCGAAAGAACACCCCATGATGCCGCAGCGGTACTAATTCCGTCGTCTACTCGAAGCTTTAGACCAGAGTTAATTATCCAACCAATTAAAGTTGGAAGAGCAGCGGTGCCAATGGCAGCTGCAATCATTACACCGTTGGTCCAAAAGAAGCGTTGCTTGTGACGAAGTGCCACTCGAATTAATCGACCCAATACAGGCGAACTCATAGCCATTACATGTATATAACACAGCCCCAGCCAAGGCGCGATTCCGAGGAATAGACGGGGGAAGAAATTTCAAGATACCGCCTGACTCTAAATGATCTAGTAATCAGGCAGTTCGTGTTCCGCCCGCTACCAAACGCGTGTGCCCATCTTCCGGGTCACGTGCGAGCTCAATTACATCCTCTAATCGTTCCCGCAGTGCCGGAACATGTGATACCAACAGTACCAATCTGTCCGAATTTTCGTTAACTAACTGTTCAATTCCAACCATTGCCAACTCAATATGCTCTTCATCCAATGAGCCGAATCCTTCATCCAGGAAAAAAGAATCAAGGCGTCCGCCTTTGCGAGAGATCATCTCCGATAAGCCTAGCGCGAGAGAAAGTGACGCCAAGAAAGTTTCCCCGCCAGAAAGGGTACGTGCGCTCCTTTCCTGTCCCCCATGAGAAAAATCTAAAATATTGAAGTCGCCGTCATTTGTAAATCGATAGCGGTCGCTGGACATCGATGCATATTTATCTGAAGCCTCGCGTGCAAGTTCACTGCGTTCAGCTTCCAGTAAAAANCGTACGAATCGTGAATCCGTAAGATCNCGCCGAAGGGTCTCAAATACATTCATCTCCCTTTTGGCCAGATCTATGTTTTGAATCACTTCAGTCTCTGAATCGATNTGCTTTTGTAGAAGNGTCAACTGCCCNCTAAGATTTGATATTTTCTCCTTAGTTNACTGAAAAAAANCTTCGAATTCTTCTCTAGAGGGATTCCCTGCGTACNCAGATACCGATGACATTACGTCCATAATTTGATCATCAATTACAACNATTTCCGAACTAACNGANACAAGCTCTTTGCGTAAACTCGCGTCCTTCGNCTTCCATTCCTCACGAACACGATCTCTGAAAAGTCTTAACTTCTGACTAGTCGAGAAATCATCCTCTGACATTACGTCTAGACCCATCTGGGCTGCGGCCGAAGAAAGCCTATTGGATAAGATAATGAGCTTTCGGTTTGTTGCTTCATCGTCTTGCAGCTGCGNNGTTAGCGCACCAAGTGCTGTTGCNANAGTCTGGTTGGCTGAATTCAAATAGAGTTGAGATTGATCAAGTTGATTCTGCTGTCCGTCAACAATACCTACCATCTCCTCAAGAGACGGGGAACCTTCAAAATCTAGCTGAGCAGCAATCAAGGAAGTTTCAAGTTCTATTCGTAATTGCTCTAACAGATTTTGCGCATTTGCAATCTCGACACGACTGGTCTCTTCTATCTTATTTGCTTGTTCAAGTGCGGCAAACTTAACGGCATGACTGCTAGNCATCTGCTGCTGCGTATCCCTAGCTACTGCAAGTTCTCCTTCCAAATCGCTCTGTTGNTGACTTGCGAGCGTGAGTTCACTTCCGNCNTCTGCTCTAACGATATTTGTAATTGCATTACCACAAACGGGACAAGGATCTCCNATCTTAAGTTCACTNAGAAGTGCACCAGCNCTGTCGTGTCTTTCAGCCTCATTAAGNCTTTCTTTAGCANCTAATAGTTGTTTTTCAATTGTGCGTATNTGCTCCACGATTTCACTAACTTGTCTTTCAGAGTCGCGATATTTCTGTTCAGCGTCACTAACGTCAGACGTAATGGTGTGGTAGGTGANACCTTTCTCTTTCAAAGATTGATCAGACTGCTCAAAGGATTGTTTTACAACTTTGACCTGTTCAATCAATTNCTGGCGAGCTAGGACTTTTTCCTNACCTCCAATTTCTCGCTGNGCGCTCGCNAGTTGTTCCTCAGCNNTNAACACACCACTTTCAGCCTGCTTTTTTTGCTCACCNATTGTCGCNCGCTTCGATGTGGAGGCGTCCATATGATCGAACAAAATCTCAGTTTCANTTGCTGCNGGTAATGAATCCCTTATTTCTTCAAGTCCCTGAATCTGCTCCTCAATCGACGTATGTCTCTCTCTCTTAAAGTTAGCTACTTGAGTAAGTGGTTTAATCTTCTCTAAAACTTCATCCAGTTCTATTGCGATTTNTTCTAACTCAGCTCGTTCNGTTTCCAACTCATCGAATTGNCCTCTAGCCAACACCNTTTGATCGAGTGTCCTTTCGAGCGTCTCGACTCGNGACCTCGAAGTGTTCAATCGAGTACCTGCTTCTTCACGCATTTCATCAATTCGCTGTAAACCAAAAACACCCTTCAATACGACATCGCGTTCAGAAGGCCGAGCGTTCAAAAATTCTGCAAAACGACCCTGAGCAAGTAGAATTGACCTTGAAAAGCCATCAAAATCAATTCCCAAAATTGTCTCAATTCGCTCNTTCATCTCACGNGCTTTATCGACTACCAATCGGCCNCGCTGAGAGAGAACTAAATCATATTCATAAAGTCCAACTTGTCCGCCGCCACCACTCGTCCGAATAATTCTNTGTGCCAACCATCCCCGAAGATTGCCATTACTGTCTTGAGATCGAAACACCAGCTCGATCGATGCNTGATTCGGATCAGATCTCTGATTGACAAGTTCTCGTGTACCCTGACCTATGGTCGGTGTTTTCCCATAGAGCGCAAAGCAAATCGCATCGAGTAGCGTAGATTTACCGGACCCAATAGGTCCAAGAATACCAACGAGATTGCGTCCTCTGAAATCAATTTTTGTAGATTCTTTAAACGAACGAAAACCTTGAATAGTTAATTCAATTGGCCGCATCAGCGCTCTCGATTTCTGCCTCGAGCAATTCTTCCTGACGTTGCAAACTGGCAGTTTCTGCAACTTGACGGAATCCATCTAACANACCGNCATTAGCCTCAACGCCATGCTCGAGACGATAATAATCCTTATATGACTCTTCGTCTGACTGATCCAATTTCGAAACCGACGTTACGATCTCGGAATGGTATTTTGCTTGAATCTTTACCACACTGCCGAGCTCNTGATGAATCTTGTCACTCAAGCTAGTATCTGGCCCATCTGTTTCTACGACTATATCGAAATATGGACCACTCTCTGCATCCAGATCAGGATATTTATGACCTAGAGCTTCCAGCTCCTCCTCGTACTCATGCAAAATCGTATCTAAGTTTCCAGTCAGTCGGCGAAGAGGTCGTCTTTGTGCCACTTTTAGCGGAATACTCTCTATTCGAGCAGGCGCTCCGGAGACTGCTTCTACAATTACAACTCGCTTTTCATCGTTACGCTCACCGAAGTCCAAAGGGAGAAGTGTCCCTGCATATTCGGCCGGCACGGAGCTTCCAGCTATTTTCTGTGGCTTGTGTATATGTCCCATTGCAACGTACTGCACACTCGAGGGAAACGAAGCTGCTTCAATTGCATAATCTTGCCCGGTATGTAAACTCCACTCACCTCCGCCGATTGACGCGCCATTAACTGTGGCATGGGACATCAGCATAGTNACCGCACCATCAGCTTGGTCTTTCGAAAGTTCCCGTGCAAAGGTCTCAAATATATTCTTTAAGGTTTCCTGATAAGCCCCATATGATTTCGACAAATCTCCCATTAAGTCCACAACATGGCCTTTTCGTAAAAACGGAATACACCCCACCGCAAGTTTTCCACCTGCACTTTCAATTCGAACTATTCCGCCATCAGCCGGTGGTTTCACATATCCGACGAAATGAATATTGAACGGTTTTAATATCTTACTCATTACATCGAAAAACGGTGCCGAATCATGATTNCCGGCGATTACTATGATGGCTCGATTCCCGTCGCCCGAAAGTTGCCTCATCGCGTCTATGCCTATATCCAACAGACCAGGTGTCGGCGTCCCTTTATCCCAAATGTCTCCCGATATTAGTACNGCATCAATGCTCTGATCTGTACAAATATCATCAAGTTCGTTGATGGCTGAACGGAATTCTGATGTACGATCAAACGCTCCGAGTTTNTTACCTATATGCCAGTCGGACGTGTGCAGAATCTTCATTACCTATCACTCTATCTCAAAAAGTATAATCTGGTTAATCACTCNCTNTGGAGCNGAAATNCACTTTGTAAAGCCTTCAAATTTTATAAAAAACTTGTTAACATAACCCAGTAACAAGTATGCCCTGAACTAAGCAAGGATTAACAAAATGGTTGCTCCCGCAGAACTTGAACCCATCTCAAATGATATTAATGACAAAAATGCTCGACGATCTTACGAGCAGCTTCGTGAGAANATTATTGATCGTGATCAGATCTCCGCAACCAACACNATGTATGAACTGCTAAAGCAAGGTCGATCTAAAGTAGAAATACTGTCAGAGACAGTTCGGACACATGCACCATTTACCCACGTTCCGTATCATCAAAAAATCGATCAAGGTATCGTCAGATTTGTGAACAACGATCACTGCTTACTATCAGGTGGGGCAACGCTTCGTCTAGAAAATTACATGNCAAAACAATTTGAATTTCTTCCCCTTGCCCAAACGATCTGGTATGTGCCCACAGGTCTAGACATCTGGAATCAGCTAAAAGGTCGTATGCCCGGTCATTATTCACGGCGCGTCTATGACGCATCGAAATACCCCGANGGCCCTCTGAACCCAGAGGTTCATTGGAAAGATGAACAACCCAATCTAATCGATGGGACTTTCGATAATGGGGTGAGTGACTGGCTACAGTTAGTTGAACGGGGAGATGTCTCAGGGTCTTATCGCCAATGGCTAGGTCTTTGGGAAGATACAGGTAACCGAAAAAACCTCTTAGCAAATACNGTATTTGCTGGATTAATAGATGTTCAGGATCGAATGATGTACAACAGATCATTCACGACTGGTCATAAAAGCTTCCGAGCACGAGCTGCTGTGGAGTTAGGAAACAGAATAGGCTGGGATAATGCTCACCATGTAATCTACGCAACGGTACCGGATTTAGCTGTTGGACCCAGATGGTACTCTGCTTACGAGGCCGCCTGCCAGATAATGATAAATCAGCTAGAAGAGGAAGCGCCTACATCCTCACTAGCAGCAACCGAAGCAACTGATACCGATCAGGCATATTTTCGGCAGACGCAACCCTTGACGGAAATAGAAGAAGAATCGCTTATTCGAATGGTTCTTCGTGAAGAGGAGGCTGCCTATTTTGAGGCGATCACCATGCTACTTAAAGCTGGCCGCTCACCTTCGGCAATCTTGGATGCTATCCAAATCGCCTCGGCACGAGTCATCCTAGCGATAGCAGACCCGCCCGCCTACAGCATGCCACAGCATGGNTACGAATATACGAACACGCTCGCATGGTTTTTTAGAACATTTGAACATCCACATAAAACGAAATTNCTTTATATCGCNGCTAATTTNGTAAATCAATGTGCTCGCTTAATTCGNGATATGCCNGACTATAATTACAAAACTCATCATACNTCTCGGTTTAGCAAAACNCTCCAGGCTCGCTCGTTTCAAGCTCCGGACGGAACNGANCAACTGTCTCCTCGACAAATGCTTAAAAAAATTGATGAATCTATGATGGCCNTAGATCAGGANGCAAGCGTGGCCTACGTTGANGCTTATCTTGCNGCCGGATACGAACGTGAGTCACTGGTAAAAATTCTGGCNATGGGCGCGGTTAAGCANGGNAACGACCCCCATAATCAAGAAATNGGTCTTTGNATGTTNGAAGATTATACGCGNACGACTTCAAGCTTTGGCGGTGAATTNTTGATGGCTAGTGCGCGACATACTGCTGGTCATCAAAAATACGGNGACTCNTTAGAACTCTATAAAAGATACGCAGAGTCNATGGATATCAAAGTNCAAGGCAACGGNGATCTAGCTNAGAATGAAGATCCGATCGAAGCATTCTTGGATGATATAGATATATATTTGGAGCCAAGTGAAGGCGGTCCCCCTCAGAGCCTAGACTAAAAAACGTCACTACTCGATGTCCTCAGACAGTGATGAATCTAATCCTGAAAATAAGTCCTCGCTTGGAGATATTAACCGCTCTTCTGCCCTAGTTGCCCAGGGAGTCCGAGGGAATTTAAGTACAACTGGTAATGGAACTGCAGGTTGTCCGAGTACCATCGTGCCTGGTTTCAAAAGTTTGGCGCGCGCGCGCGTAGAAGGAAGCATCCAACCATATTGGCTACGCTCGGATTCTGCAGAATCAAGCCGGCCTGTAATTCTAATAGACGCATTCTCCAAAACATCCGGAGCAACTCTGGATGCGCTCTGCTGAGCTCCAATCAATAACACACCCAAAGAGCGTCCCCGCTGAGCGATATCAATCAACATGTCCTTAATTGGACTGTCACCCTGTATTGGTGCATATTTATTCATCTCGTCGAGTACCACAACTGAGAGTGGTGTTCGCGAGCCTGTTTCCTCTTTCTCTTCAAACGTTTCCTTCAGTAGAGCTCCTACTACAAATCGCTGAGCAAGCTCATGCAACGAATGAATATCGACCACCGTAACCGTTGCGAGGTCTCTATCCACGCTCNTCTTGGCACCAGNTCGAACTAATTGACCAAGCCGATTGATTCGAGAAGCNGCCTCTANTCTCCTAATGAAAGCNAATATCGTGCCGCGNTCAATACTACCTACCCAATCGGGATGAGGCTCAATCTCATCAGGATCAATGAANTATCTAANAGCGTCNTTAAGAGTCTCAAGTGAATTGACNGTAATCTCGCCTGATCGAGGTGCNACGGCAACTCNCCTNCCTTCGGCAAACTCNTGCTCGCTAGGGTGCCGNAGTACNACNGCNCCGNTCGCATCGACTAAATCAACAGCCCANCGTTGCAGCTGCGATTGAATNCGCTCTAGTAAGAACTGAAGCTGATTGCGAGAATCCGAAGCATCCGTAAAGACATATGACAACAAACCCGAGTCAATGAATTCACGTGGTGTCCAATAAAATGGGGATACACCAGTTCGATCGGCTTGCGGAAGTACGAGATCGTCGGGAGCACCTTCCTGAGGTGGNGACCAAAATGAGACTGTNGGAATTCCTGGTTGCAAATCCGATATCGAAACGNCTCGGGTCACNAATTGNAAAGGAGTTGGNGCNATTCCCAAAGTNGTCCACCCCTCCTCATCGANATTTGTGAAATCTGCATTGTGTGTATCCAACCACAATAAATCCTGTCCNTTNACNTTGAATACNAGAACTCGCGTGTTGTGGAGTGAATCNCCAACCACATCATAANTTTCAGTGCTCNCTCTCAGGTGTCTAGCNCCGGTCAGCATCCGGATGAAAAAGAAAGCATAGGTGGTCTTGGTTGCGACACCNGACACGCCACTAATCGACATGTGCCCNCCCTTCGTACCATCGAAGAANTCAAGGTCTAAAAATATNGGNGACCCATCTGGAGCTAAGCCAACAGGCATTTTTCTTCCCATATCATCCACATACAAGGCTAAATCTCGNTCCACTCCTGTNGCACGATGGACTATCTGTCCAGCCANTGGGGCAGTCCAGATTTCAGGAATCATTCTTGTGATCGCGACTGTTGCNGTTCGAATCAATTCTGCAGGCAATACTCCTGAATCCGCAATTCGACGTACATCTGTCTCATAANTGACGCCTTCATAAGTCGACTCNCTNTCAATCACCACTCCATAAGTNNCAAGTGGCTCAGTTAAGCCCGGGATGTNCGAAATTACGACNACTAAATCATCCACCGCGAGATATGAAGTGTCATCCAGAATTATCCTGAATTCTCGGGTATTAGTCCGAGCATCTCCTACGATTCGTCCNACACGCTCTAGTGCTTCTGACCTTTGATTCATGAAATCACCTCACGCTTCATGCANTGCAACCTTAAGTTTTCTATTCAATAATTCNGGATTGCCTAGACCTCTCCTTAGCTCTCTCTCNAACGCTGCTATGGGTACTAGATTTTGTGGTGCNCGNGGATCCATATAGAGTGGCGGNGCTGCAATCGGGATNGCGATCGCTGAAATATTAGCNAGTTCTGCTGCTCGCTTCGCATCAATNTCCGCTGATACTTCGAGTCGCGCAATGCCTTGCCACTTATTCCCCCTAGGTACATATCCAACTCTGATATACCAAGAATAACGAGGATATTGTCCATCAATCAGAAATAAAGGAGTCCGTTGCTCNATANCTAAATTTGGAACAGTCTCNGCCGGTCTNCCNCTCAGATAGCTCCGTTCATGGCTTTTCACGTAACCCAACGTGCCTGGCGGATGCTTAGGTCTAACCCGACCNTCAGCTATCACCACGTTGCTCGAAAAATCAGCTATCGNGCGAACAATTTCATATTCCAGTCGCGCCATTTGCACGTGTACTTCGTTTTGAAGATCAGAAAATTCACTGCCCCCAGCGTGACAAATATCAAAATNGATGTCTGCCTTTNTTAAGCGGTCAATATGGCTAATATCGATACCTTTTGGAAGGATAACTACCCGNCTATGAGTGAGATTCATAAANTCTGACGCATGCTCTTTTNGATTCCAACGNACTGCTCCGGCACCNATAGCGGCCCATAACGCCGATTGCGGTACCACAAAATTCGNCGGATAGATTTCAAGNCTCGCCTCAANACGTTGAATACCATCCACAAATAATATGTTCTGTGGNGCGGCNGCTATATCNCCATNCAAAGGCTTCCAATCGAGAGAGTTCATCTCGACTGAGTCATCNATAATTTGTTGATCCGATTNGTCTAATTCGCGAAANTCTACAGCAGATCCATATGCAGGATCCCAAGAGGCAATAGATAAACTCAAATCCGAAAGATCAGGTNCCATGCNNTTATTCTACTAGACTGTCTCAAGCGCCCAANACCNANNAGATCAAAAGCTTGATCGAATCAAAAGTACTAAGTAAACGTTATTTACTCCGGTGGTCGATTAACAATTACTCCTTGAGCATANAACTCCGATATCTCACGTTCCGAATATCCTAGCTTTTCAAGCACCTCCTCATTGGCGCCTCCCAAAGCNGGAGGTCCAGACCACCAGGAATATCTCCGTGTGCCATCATATTTAACNGGTAAACCATCACTTTGAGGTNTCTCTCCNGTCGACCACTCNGTNTACGAGAAATACTCTTCTTCCACTAGGTGTGGATCTTGAAGGTATTCTGGTGCCGACAACACTGCCCCCGTTGGAACACCAGCATCTTGCAGGAGCATCATCAGTTCATTCTTGTCATACTTACTGGTCCACTCGTTTATCCTNTCGACCAGAATTTGCCTATTCACCCGACGTGTTACTACGTCAGAAAATAATGGATCTAATTGCCATGACTCTCCCGCAAACTCTGNAAAAATCAACCACTCATNCTCTGTCTGACANGAAATNACGATCCATTCATCATCACGATTACTCGTGGTTGGTTGATCNGAAAGTCGCTCTGACGATGCCTTTTGACTATTAAATTTATTTGTCTGCAGCGCTTGACACTTAAACACACCCTGAAACGCGAAATCCAAATTATCGTTCCCATGTTGCCCAGGAGNAGNACCTTCGATTTGAGTTTGNAAATAAAACTCTCCNACATAGCAACCCATCGCCTCTGATTGAGAAAGATCAACAAGACTCCCTTCGCCCGTATCCCTTCTATGCTTCAAGGCTGCNANAACAGAAGTTGCNGCAGTTATTCCGGCTGCNGCATCTGTTATNGCCTGAGAGGTCACTCGTGGTTCCTCATGGCTATATCCCATTATTTCNGGTAAACCCGAGAGAGGTTCAATACTAGGACCCAATCCTACATAGTCNTTGTAAGGTCCTTCACGGCCTAGGGCTGGCATCGCNATNTATATCAATCTNGGATTCACTTGGTGTAACGTTTCATAATCCAAACCTAGCGACGGCATGGCTCTAACGCTGAAGTTTTCAATGAGGACATCNCTTTCGGCGACAATTTTTAAGAATATCTCCCGACCTGCTTCAGACTTTAAATCAAGAGAAACAGATCGTTTATTCCTATTCAGTTTGTTATTCAAACCATGTCGATTCCAAAGTTGCTCAAAACTNTCNCCCTCTTTNAGGCCACTAAACATTGCAGGAGCCGAGCTGGGACCCCGTCCCATCGGNGCNTCNATTTTCAGTACGTCAGCNCCAAGATCNCCCAANAANCTNGAGCAAAGNGGTCCTGACCANATACGNGTCATATCTGCAATCTTCAATCCATCTAACGGNCGATCNGTTGAATTACTCCCCGNCTGAGNTAGANCTNCAGAATTCGTNTNTANGTCNTGAATCTGTAAAGNNCCCNNNGNATCGGGCAGTANCTCGGGNNTCGGNNTNACGCCNGAAATCGTATANGGTGATCCCGGTGTCANTAAGCNNCGTGTGTCANNCTTAANTTCTTTGAAATATNCTCNTGAAACCAATTGCANATCATCAAAAATTTGGTCTANCGGNACGGTTATTCCAATCGGAACTCGCCATGTCTCCTGCCCATCTNTCAAAATATCNCGTACCTTTTTATCACGNAAAAATTCTCGAATCAGNTCCTCAATNTCATCCTCTCNAGCCATTCTGTCGGAATTAAGAAAAATATCCTCNCGNTCGGCTAAGTCTGATCCACCAATCCANAAAGCAAAAGGNGCCCAAAAATTNGGCAAGATATTCATTCCAACCCAACCATCACTTGCNGGAAGTAANGTGGTNGGACANAGTGTCTGAAATCGATTNCCNTGNCTNGTTCTAACTNTTTTTTCAAAAATCCACATCACNTCGGTGAATTGATGCAATGAAACAAGAGTCTCTAGGACTGATATGTCGACCGTGATGAGATTACTCGCATACAACCACTGTGACATTGCATGTACATATGCAAGACTNCCNGCCTGGTAATAGCAATACTGACCCGGAAGTGTCAAAGGCTCGCGTTCTGGATCNCCCGAGAGCCATGTAGATCCCCCGAGTGCATTNAAGGTCGCTGAGGTCGCCTTNAAATCTTTATAAGGNCCGCTGCGCCCAAATGGCGTGATGAAAATTCTTGCTCGTGTCCGATCTCCACCTATTNCAGATAAACCAAAATCATCAATTTCTCTCGGGGACAGATCAGATAGGATGATGTCACTGGTCTCTGCAATAGTGCTAAGCTCCTCAAGATTTTGCGAGTTTGCAAAATCTATCGCTATTCGAGATTTTCCACCGTTNACATAGATATCTCCGTGGAGAGTAGCCTTTACTCTTTCATGTGACTCAATTCGAATGACTTCGGCACCCCAGCGATGAAATAATTTACCAGCNAATGCCGCAGCGCCCTCNGAGTTACTTATCTCTAAAACTCGCATACGAAGTATCTCCTNTGATCNACAGATTTATTCGTTTTGCTCCAAAGCAANCNTACTGGAATTCTAGTCAATTGCTTCGCCTATGTCCTCATGTTTAGCTATACTTCGGGAAAATAACTAATGTGNAGGGAATAATAATGACTGACATTAAAGCCGAATGGCCAGGAGTAGTTTCAGAAATCAAAGTTNACGTGGGAGATACGGTTACNGCGGATCAAGAANTAATNATCCTAGAGTCCATGAAGATGCTCACGCCTATCTTATCTCCCGCCGATGGCACCGTATCTGAAATAGCTGTCGAGCAAGGTCAATATGTTGACGAGGGTACTACTCTTGCAAAGTTAGATTGAGTCGTCNCGACGACAAAAGAATCACTAGTAGAAGGAGTTCCTACNATGGTNTGGCAGCCTGAAATTGATGAGNTAAACGAGCGAAAAGAGCTTGCCTACAACCTCGGAGGTGAGGAGCGCGTTCAGAAACATATTGATAACGGGAAACTTACCGTTCGTGACAGGATAGCGACCATAGCTGACGAAAATTCTTTTCAAGAACGAGGAGTCCTAGCTGGAAAGGCAACCTACGAAGAGAACGAGCTCATCGACTTTCGCCCGTCCAACTATGTNATGGGGCTAGCAAAAATCGATGGCCGNCGCGTGAGNATCGGTGGCGACGANTTTACTGTGCGCGGCGGAGCGGCCGATGGTGCNGTTGGTGATAAAAAAACNCATCAAGAGCGCATGGCACTTGAACTGAGAATNCCGATAGTTCGACTTGTGGACGGAACTGGTGGTGGTGGNTCAGTTAANACGATCGAAGATATTGGACGTACGTATCTTCCTGGCGGACCAGGNTTTTGGGAAACTGCCAATGACGCTATGGAACAAGTCCCCGTAGTTGCNGCCGCGATGGGTTCGGTTGCGGGAATAGGTGCCGCCCGAGTCGCAGTATCNCACTTTTCAGTGATTGTTAAGGGTACCGGACAAGTATTCACTGCGGGACCACCTGTAGTTGAGCGCGGGCTTGGTATGTGGGTGGACAAAGANGACTTAGGCGGTGCCGAAATCCATGCTCACGGTTCCGGAGTATGTGACAACGAGGCGGTGGATGAACTAGACGCGTTCGAACAAATGAAGAGATTTTTATCCTACCTCCCTTCGAGCAGNTGGGAAATTCCACCTCACGAAACCACTGACGATTCTCCNATCAGACGTGATGAGGAATTATTGTCNATTATTCCTCGTGAACGACGGCAGCCACATATTATTCGAAAGTTAATNACACATGTTATCGATCATGATTCCTTCTTTGAAATAGGTAAATTCTTCGGTCGATCAGTCGTTACTTGTCTCGGCCGAATTGATGGATTTCCNGTAGCGATTATTGCCAACGACCCGATGGCTGTCGGTGGCTCTCTAGATACTCCAGGTTCAGAAAAAATGCTTAAATTTATAGACCTCGCTGATACATTCAATCTTCCAATAATAAATCTTGTAGATCAGCCNGGCTTCATGATTGGTGTAGAGGCTGAAAAGGCTGGTGTGATCAAAGCAGGTGTTCGAGCACTACAAGCTATCTATCAATGCAGTGTGCCTTGGGCGACCGTAGTCGTACGCAGAGCATACGGTGTAGCAGGAGCTGCNCATCAAAATCANTCAAATTCGAGATGGCCCTACAGAATATCTTGGCCATCCGGAGATTGGGGTTCCCTTCCAATTGAGGGTGGTGTAATGGCTGCCTATCGACGCGANATNGANGCCGCNGACGATCCTGAAAGCCACAGACANGAAATTGANGATAGACTTAATCTCCTGAGATCTCCNTTTCGAACCGCTGAATCCTTCAATATTGAAGATATCGTTGATCCGCGTGATACNAGACCACTACTAGTCGAATGGATTCANGATGCATACCGAGTACTCAGCACTAGTACTCTCGGCCCTAAAGGGCGCGGAATGCGAGCTTGAATTAAAGTCCAAACCATTGACTAACTCAAGTAAGTCAAGAACAATCAATATCCAGCTTGCTTGTCATACACGCCCAAGAGNGGTTCNCCCGCCTGCCATCGGCCAATATTCTCAATAAATCGATTGATATTACGACCAGATCTTAATTGCGAAGCNCCAGCTGTATGCGGAGTCATAACGACATTCTCATAATTCCAAAAAGGATGATCCGTTGGCATCGGTTCTACTGTATGCACATCCAAACCAGCACCNCGAANATGTCCCGAGTCGAGAGCCCGNTGTAATGCCTGATCGTCCACGATCTCCCCNCGGGTGACATTAATCANGAAAGAACCCTTTCGCATTTGTTGAAACACCTCATCATTGAANAAACCNTGTGTCTCAGACGTGAGCGGTAAGCAGATAGCAACCACATCAGAAAGACTGAGAAGTTCAGGAATAGANTCAAGGCCCCATACTTCCNCTACATCGTGATTCCCNTCGATCTGATTATTGTCAACGGCCAAACAATTCATCCCAAAGGCANTGCCGCGTTTNGCCATCGCCTGACCAGTCCCNCCAAATCCCAAGATTCCGAGAGTCAATCCATCAAGTTCAATCTCTTCAGCTCTCAACTGAGGTCGATTATTCCAACCNTCAGGACCAAATTTAATGGCACGCTGCAGNTTTCGAGTCATAGCCAATAGCAATGCAAANCCGTGATCAGCTAAATGCCCCCCCACCANACCTTTCTCTCCCGTCAAAACTATCTCACTGTCTCGAAATTCCGGATACGCATATATATCAACGCCAGAAGAGGCTGAGTGCACCCACTTTAATTTTGGAGCNTGCTGCATCAATGGCAAAGGTACATGGCCTAGAATAACTTCAGATTCTTGAGCTAACTCCATTGCCTCCCCNATGCTGGACGCTACCGTAACGATNCCGTTAGGACCAGCNGCAANCCTAATGNTTTCNACCTCGCTATCTGAAATTGAAGGCATTGTGAGNCCTAAAATGACTAANATATTCATTTATTATCTCCACGCACTCTAATGAGNCCTAACAGCAAGTTGCTANCCAATCCCNTATGTTGATTCAACGGTNTCGAGTACCTGATCCAAAGAATCAACTATTTCGTCAGCTTCCTCACGATTAGTAATTAACGGAGGGGCAATCTGTATNCTTGCACCACCCCTNGACANGAGTCCATTGTCCCGCATTGCTTGACTAACAACTTTACCGACTTCGTCATCGGTCCTAAATTCTTCTCCNGCCTCNACNTTNCGCTTTAGGTCCACAATTTGCATGAGTCCAATTCCACGTGTATCCGAGACTATTTTGGAGTGNCGTTTCTGTAATTCTTCCAGTTGNGAGGCAATGTATGCGCCGGTGCGTTCAGAATTTTCCACCAAACCCTCGTCCGCAATAATATTTAGATTTGCCAATGCAACAGCACAAGACACAGGATGAGCTCCCCACGTACTTCCACCCACTAATGCCTTCGAAGCGTCTCCTCTAAAGCCGTCAGAAATCTTCTCACTTGCCAATGCAGCGGCAATTGGAGCGTAACCGGAAGACAATTGTTTTGCGACAGTCATAATGTCTGGACTAACCCCAAAATGCTCCATCGCAAACCATTTACCCGTGCGACCAAATCCGTTAATAACCTCATCTGCAATTAAGACAATATTGTGCTCATCGCACAATTCTCGCAAACGTTGCCAATAAGACGGATCTGGCACATGAGATCCATTAGCTGTTGAGATAGGTTCAGCGATGAATGCCGCTATTGTTTCAGGTTTCTCATCCTTAATAACTTGTTCAATAAAACTCGCATCTAGAACACTGGGCACTTTGATTGCACCAGGCATCATTGGTTCAAAGGGAGCTTTATTCATATATGAGGAATGATTGACTGACATAGCTGCATATGTTGTTCCATGATAGGAACCAACACGAGAAAGCACTTTATACTTTTTACTATCACCCCGATTGTGATGCCACTGCTTAGCCATTCGTAGAGCCGCTTCAACTGCCTCCGAGCCGGAATTAACGAAAAAAGCACGCTCAATACCCTCCGGCGTAATTTCTGCTAGTCGAGTAGCCAAATCAATTGCAGGCTCTGTCGCGTATGAAAATGGGTTAGCAAAAGACATCTTTGACATCTGCTCAGATGCCACGTCTGCCAGTCTTTGGCGCCCATGTCCCACAGCAACCACCCACAAGCCAGACATTAAATCAATATACTGTCGATCTTTAGAATCCGTTAGATATATTCCCTCACCCGATTTAATCACGAGTAAAGCATCATCCTGGTTTAATTCATCCTGCTGAATCGTGTGAATCCAAAGGTGCTGAAGAGATCTATCAATATAATCCTTAACGCCGTCAGCGAATTCTGTTGCCATTCTAATATCCCTTCATTTCGCACGAGCTCTTAAGCGCTCGTATTTCTTTCTTCCTGGGTCGCTCTACGATTCTGATAAGCCGGAGTCGCCCGTCCGTCTCCAAACTTAGTATCGCGCCATTCTAACGCGGCCTTCAATCCCTGCCCTCTTGCAATTTCACCATAATCGCTAACTGCAGTAGCAAGGTGTGCACGAGCATCCATTTCACTTGAAAGCCTTTGCATAGTTCGTGCCCCCATTAGCTCGAGGCCCAGATTAACAGTTCGCTTCGAGGCTGACAGCAGATCTGCGTCAATCATCGCCATTCGATCTGCTAAATACTCGACCGCTTCATCCAACTGATCATATGGAACTGCTTGAAGCACTAGCCCTATTTCAGCTGCATCTGCACCTGAAATGCTATCGCCTGTCAGCAGTAGTCTCTTAGCCCACTGAGGTCCGACATGATAAAGCCACATATGAGCTGGAGGTACTCCCATTGCCCGTACTGGCGGGAATCCAATTATTGCATCATCGGCGGCAACGATAATATCAGCCAGCAACACGAGATCAGTTCCGCCAGCTATGCAGTAACCATGTACTTTACCTATTACCGGTTTGTGCATGTCAAAAATAGCCATCCGGAGTCTCTGTTGCAGCTCCATACCCCAAGTATCGTCATCTATTCCACCACCGGAACCGCTGGGACGTCCAAACTCGCCTGGGTCGATTTTCGGAGCAGTGAGGTCATATCCAGCACAGAACGCACGCCCGTTTCCACTGAGAACCACACAGTGAACTCTCTTATCGTTATCAGCGGCCCACATTGCATCGTGAATATCCTGTTGAAGCTCCCTAGACAGCGCATTTAGCTTTTCAGGGCGATTAAGAGTGACATAAGCCTTGCCATCACGGACCTCATAAATTAAATTTTCAAAATTGGCATCTGCCATAACATCTCTCCTCTCGGTACATCGGCAGTGTAGCGGGTTGATGGAGCTTGGCACAGGAGTACCATGAAGATTCCAGAACTTGCTAAATCTTAAAATCGGACTATCTAATAAGTTCTCGGGTTTTCAAGCCCCACTTAGGTTGCATCATTTTCTGGACTTGAGTTGGCGAGCGCTCTGATTTGTTCGAAATCCAAGGAAGTTTAGGGTTAGGACCTGTCATCCTACGTCGCTAACAAAGCCTTGTAATGACTGATAAATGGGACTGGTGCGAATAGTTCAAAATACCACTAGGCAAAACTCTTAATTAAGCCTTTAATTCAACGATCTGATCTTGGCCGGATTCAGTAATGAAGCATGAAGATGCGCCGGTATGACAAATTCCATTCTCAACGAGTGAAACCTTCAAAATAACTACATCACGATCACAGTCGGTTGTGATCGAATGGACGTTAACGAAATCACCTGATGTTGCACCTTTGTGCCAAACTTCTTGTCGAGACCTTGACCAAAAGACGGCCTGTCCAATCTCAATGGTTTTTTTCATCGTTGCTTGGTTCATATACCCGAGCATGATGACTGTCCCATTATCTTCAAGTTGCAAAATAGCGGGGATCAGGCCTCTCTCGTCGTATGTTAATTCGCTGGGATCGAAGCTAGTCATATTAATCTCCTTCTCACACATTCTAAAGTTTCTGATCGGCGCTAATCACAGGCCGTATAGCTATTCCATGAGCACTCAGATATTCTTTCACTGATTTAATCGAATGCTCTCCAAAATGAAAAATTGATGCAGCAAGCACGGCGTCTGCTTCTCCCGCAGTTAATGCCTGTAAAAAATGCTCCGGTCCGCCTGCACCACCCGACGCAATTATTGGAACGCGCACCTTATCTCTGATAGCTCTGAGTAAAGGAATATCGTACCCCTCCTTGTGCCCGTCACTATCCATTGATGTCACTAAAAGCTCCCCCGCACCTCGCTCAGTAACTTCGATGGCCCATTCAATCACATCTTTCTCCGTCCTAGTACGACCACCGTGTGTAAAAATTTCCCATCGATTATCTCCAGTTGATTTTGCGTCTAGGGCTACTACCGTACACTGTGATCCAAATCCCTTTGCTGATTTCTCAATCAGGTCAGGATTCTCGACAGCTGCTGTGTTTAGAGAAACTTTATCCGCGCCCGACTCCAGCATTCTTCTCACATCCTCTGGAGATCGAACTCCCCCACCCACAGTCAGGGGAATAAATATTTGTTCCGCAGTTCTTTGTATCAGTTCAAAAGTACTTGTCCTGTCGTCTGAAGAGGCAGTTATATCAAGGAAGACTAGCTCGTCGGCTCCATCTCGCTCATATTGTGATGCAAGTTCGACCGGATCTCCTGCGTCACGGAGGTTTACAAAGGACACTCCTTTAACAACTCTTCCATTATCGACATCGAAACACGGAATAATTCGCCTAGTCAACATCTAAATTATTATCCCTCAGCCACTTCGAGCGCATCGGATAAATTAACGTCACCGGTGTACAAGGCTCTACCAATGATGACGCCCTCAGCTCCAATCGATTTTAATTCTGCGATATCAGAGATGCTGGAAACTCCGCCTGCGACAATAAGCGAAAGATTCGTTTGACCAGTAATATACTCACACATCTCAAGATTTGGGCCCAGTTGCAACCCCATCTCTTTCAATNTCGGTATAGATAATTCTTTTCACACCAACCTTCTCCAACTCTACAAAGAAATCTGTGGCTCGAATTGAACTATCCTCCAACCATCCTGAGACGGCTACAAAATCTCCACGTATATCGACTGAAACAATGAGTTCTGCTGCATACTCCTCCGCAAGCTGTTCTANTAGNTCTGAATCAGAAATCGCNGATGTACCAACTATAAATCGATTAACNCCTAGAGCAANCACCGCTTGAATTGACTCTAGCGATCGCAAACCACCNCCGAGCTGAATCTCTACTCCACAATGATTAATNATTTCCTGAACCAAGTCTAGATTGACTGGNTATCCGGCTTTGGCACCGTCAAGGTCAACTAAATGCAAATGACTCGAACCTTGTCTAACCCATTCTTCAGCAAAATCCTTTGGAGACCCAAANACAGTTTCTTTGTCGTAATCGCCTNGTACAAGACGTACGGCATTACCANCCCGNATATCAACTGCGGGCATTACATCCATAGTTTTACTCCTTGTCGNGCAATAAATATAGAAATCAGTACGCTCTGCATCTAGCTTAATAACTCAATGAAATTTTTATAAAGACGGAGGCCTGCAGGTCCGCTTTTTTCAGGATGAAATTGCGTAGCCATTAAATTACGAGTCCCCACAACAGCAGGAAATTTGACTCCAGCATAAGTTGCCTCTGCAATAACNCAAGCGGATTCGGTTGGTNTCGCAAAATAAGAGTGAACAAAATAAAANTNAAAACCGGCCTCGATCCCAGNCATAATGGGATGTNCTGACACCTGATTAACTACATTCCAGCCCATATGAGGCACAACCGCCTCTTNNGGAAAACGCACTATCTCTCCACCAAGCACGCCTAGGCATTCATGTTTTCCACCCTCACGAGATATTTCGAATAGTGCCTGCATTCCCATACATACTCCAAGAAATGGGCGCTCAGATTCTATAAACTCAGCAATAACTTGATCTAAACCACGTTCACGTAAATTCCTCATAGTGTCTGCGGCAGCTCCAACACCCGGCANGACTANGCCAGNGGCATCAGAAACTACTNTTGGATCTGAGGTTACAACTGGATTNCCGCCGGCNAATTTCACAGCGCGCTCGACGCTAAGCAGNTTNCCTGCACCATAGTCAACTATCACAACATCATTCATATCTTAAATCGGCCTCGTAGAAAATAATTAGCGTANNACCTAGTTTACAACTAAATATTCACGAGAGTTTGTAAATATAAATTAGCAGACGTGATTGAACGCTCTAGCTTATCCTATTAGTTATGCATGAGACGCTCAACGAAACTGANATCGAGCAGGAAATAAANAATCTCCGTATCAGTATTCAACACCATGACCACAGATACTATGTACTTAATTCACCAGAGATTGGTGATTCACAGTACGACAACTTAATGCACCGGCTAAGAGAANTGGAGGAAGAGTTTCCACAATTTCTCACCCAAGACTCACCTACCCAGCGAATATCGGAAAACGTAGCCACTTCGTTTAGTACGGTATTACATCCNGAACCCTTACTCTCGCTATCAAATGTTTTNACNCCTGATGAACTGCAACTGTGGCTTGATAAGGCTGTNAAACAATATCCAGAGTTANAGACGAACTTCATACTTGAGCCCAAAATAGATGGTCTAGCCGTCTCACTGGTCTACGAAAANGGAAAATTTGTTCGNGGTGCNACTCGTGGAAACGGGCAAGAAGGCGAAGATATTACAGATAATTTGCGAACGATCAGAGGTTTACCTCTGANCGTANACCCCATAGGCACTNANACAATACCNGAACGCTTTGAAGTTCGNGGTGAAGTATATATCAGCAAATTTGAATTCGATGAGCTNAACAAACGGCGAGCCGAGCAAAACTCACCTCTCTATGTAAATCTGCGCAACACCGCTGCTGGNTCACTTCGTAACTTAGACCCAAAGATTACTGCNCGNCGNAATCTGAGTGTTTTTATATATCAACTAGGTTGGACTGAGAATAATGACTTATTCGACTCGCATCAAAAAACAATCGAGTGGCTAGCATCCCTTGGATTCCCCACGAACCCTCTGATGAAGAATGTCTNNGATACAAATCAAATTGTTGATTACTGTAAAAATCTCGAGGCCGANCGCGACTCACTAAATTATGATATNGACGGAGTNGTCATAAAAATAAATAACCTCGCATCACAGAATAGTTTGGGTATNGTGGGTCGCGAACCACGCTGGGCAACNGCATGGAAATTTGCNGCNGAACAAGCTACNACGAAATTACGAGATATNAAGCTTTCAGTTGGACGAACAGGTGTATTGACTCCATACGCTGAACTTNTACCAGTNTTCGTCGGCGGAGCAAATATATCCGTAGCNACACTNCATAACTTAGACCACATACAAGATCTAGATCTAAGGGTCGGAGATCAAGTTGTCGTACAGCGCGCAGGAGAAGTTATCCCTCANATATTAGGTCCCGTTTTATCTCAAAGANCGGAAACATCTGCGANATTTGAAATGCCTTTAGTCTGCCCTGACTGCCAGAGTCCGGTCACNAAAAAAGATGCTGANGCNGCTCACTATTGTTCCAATGTNAATTGCCAAGGTCGNCTTGCGCGTCAAGTTGAGCACTACGTGTCAAGGCAAGCACTCAATATCGAAGGGTTTGGNGAAGAACGCGCCTCACTCCTAGTTCGAAATGGTTGCATTAAATCTTTGGCAGACATTTACCTTATGCAAGATAAAAGGATTCAAATTCTTAATTTCAAAAATAGGCTTGATCGACTGAGACAAGTTGCCAGAAAGTACGGGAAAAAAAATGATGACAGAGTTGTACAGCATCTTAAAAGAATTGATCAATTGGATAAGTTTCCGGGAATACGTGAAAAATGGTTTCAAACATTAAACGTGGGCCTCACAGAAAGCAAAACCTTGCCACTTCACCGCCTTCTGATTGGACTTGGCATTAGACATCTTGGTGAAACTACGGCTAGGTTAATCGCTGAACGATTCAGAACTCTGACAAACCTTCGTTTAGCTAATTATGAAGACATCCTCGACATAACGGGAATAGGTGAAATTGTCGCGACTAGCATCTATGAGTGGGTCCGTGAACCATACAATCAAATTCTTATGGACAAACTAGTCAGCCTGAACGTAAATGTTGAAGAAAATCAAATAGCATTTGGAGATGCCCTTCAAGGTCATAAAATTGCAATAACGGGGACACTAACTCGCTGGAAGAGACCTGAAATTCAAAACCTAATTCGGCAGCAGGGCGGGGAGGTGGTCACCTCCGTCTCAAAAAACACCACTATTTTGCTCGCGGGAGAAGGGGGAGGAAAAAAGAGACAAGATGCAATAAAACAAAACGTAAGAGTAATAGACGAAAGCACCTTCGATGGCATAATTAATTCCATTAGAATGGAAGAATCAACATAGAAGATTTAAAATAAGCAATGCTGAGGTTGAAGTAGGCCATGAGCAGCCAAACAGATAAAGAACTCAAGAAGAAATACAAATCCTATCTTGCCGAGGAAGTAGATGGAATCTTTATATATCAACAACTTGCTGAGATAGAAAATGACTCGAATTTAGCTGAGGTCTACAGTCACCTTGCTGAGTCAGAACAGCGGCATGTTGACCTATGGCAGCAAGAGTTAGCTAAATTAGATGCAGATAATACTCTGCCAGAACCATCGATACGAGCAAAGGCACTCATGTGGATTGCGAGAAAATTCAGTCCTGACCTCGTCCTGCCCGTAATAAAGGCATTTGAAAGCGATGCTGCAAGCATGTACGTGGGGGATTCGGTTGCCGAATTAGAAATGTTACCGGCAGATGAAGCCTCTCATGCTCGCGTCTTTGCAGCCCTGGAAAGCAGTTCAGGTGCATCAGGAAACATGATTTCACGATTAGAACAACGGCATAGCTCTTTTGCCTCGCGCGATACGCTTCGAGCTGGTGTATTAGGATCAAGCGATGGTCTCGTGTCCAACATGCTTCTGGTGGCAGGATTTGCCGGAGCCAATCCTAGTCAAGAAGCCGTGGTTTTAGCGGGATTTGCCGGTCTATTAGCAGGATCTATTTCTATGGGTCTCGGTGAATGGATTTCTGTCACGACCACGAAAGAAGCTGCACAGGCACAAATTGCTATCGAAACAGAGGAATTAAGACTAGATCCGGATGCAGAAAAACGTGAGCTCGAGCTGATATATCAGGCAAAGGGGGTCTCTAGCGAACACGCGAAAGCACTGGTTGAGTCAATCTTCCAGAGCCCTGATAATGCTCGCGATACTATGGTGAGAGAAGAGTTGGGGATNAATNTAGATGACATCGGATCCCCTTGGAAGGCTGCAATAAGCTCCTTTTTACTCTTCTCTATAGGAGCGATAATTCCAGTCATCCCTTTCCTTTTCGGAAATTCAGTGGCTCATATCCTTGTTGCAGGGGTGTTATGCGCCCTTGGACTATTTACCTTGGGAGGGTTAGTCACACTCCTGACAGGTCAAAGCATATTGAAATCAGGATTCAGGCAGATGACGATAGGAGTATCTATCGCTTCTCTCACATTTGCCATTGGCTGGGGGATCGAAAGTATTTTCACTTTGTAAAATAATAGGCTTTTCTCCACACAGCTATACTAGTAGTGGTTTTCTGNAAGACCGGTGAAAGTAAAACTAATATTCGGATAAAAACCTATGCGTAACCCGTTTCAGTTTTTGGCAAATACAATTCTTGGAAGCGTTTCTCAGGACATGGGTATAGACCTNGGAACTGCAAACACTCTCGTGGCCCTAGCTGGCCGTGGAGTAATCATCGACGAACCAACNGTTGTAGCAATCGATAAGGATTCTTCAAAAACCCTAGCAATTGGTGAAGCTGCTAAAAAAATGGTTGGTCGAACTCCGGCNTCTGTAGTTGCCATTCGCCCGTTACGTGACGGTGTTATCTCTGACGCTGATACCACAAAACGCATGCTCCANTACTTNATTCGCCAAGCGCACCCAAATTCGTGGTATGCGAACCCACGNCCACGNGTCGTCATAGGAATACCGTCAGCNGCTACTGAAGTTGAGAAAAGGGCTGTTCGCCAGGCCGCATACGAGTCGGGTGCACGTGAGGCATTCACCATNGAAGAACCTTTGGCTGCTGCTATCGGATGTAACTTGCCAGTNACCGAACCTGGGGGAACTATGTGCGTCGATATCGGTGGTGGAACTGCAGAAGCAGCGGTNATTTCATTAGGTGAAATGGTTGTTTCTTCGTCGACAAATGCTGCGGGTGATGCCATGGACGAAGCCATCATCAGCTACTTACGAGAGCAACACGGCTTAGTTGTAGGCATTAGAAGCGCNGAGAGNCTCAAGATTGACGCGGGATCAGCTATNCCTTTAACTGAAGAATTCACGGCAGACGTGCGCGGCAGAGANATCGCATCTGGCTTGCCACGAAGTGTTCCNATNTCAACAGCCGAGTTACGCGTAGCGCTGTCTCCAGTTGTGGCAGACATCGTAACNATGGTTCAAAGCACCTTNCAGCANGCGCCACCACAACTTATAGCAGATCTAATGACAAATGGTATNGCGCTNGTCGGGGGAGGTTCACTACTTAAGGGACTTGATGAACGGCTTTCAACCTCAACTAAGTTCAACGTTTATGTGGCCCAAGATCCTTTGAAGGCTGTCGCAAAAGGGTGNGCTGCCGCCCTTTCAGAGGCAGATACCCTCCGTCTGATTTCTAGTAAAGACTCACTCCGAAAGCTGCCGGAATAGGACAGAAAACGACTGAAACTCGAGGACAACAATGGAGCGATGGTCAAACCCAAACATGCTCTCAATACTAATTATTTTGATAGTTAGTTTTACTATTTTAAATTGGACGCCGATNGGAGANCGTGCGGAATCCGTTTTNCTNAAAANATTGACNCCTGTCGCTAGTGTAAGCGGNAGTACNTATCAAGCTTTGGTGGAACTCATCCCAGAACAAGAGTCNGTTAAAAATTTGAAAGAAATGAATNCCATNCTNCGTGAAGAANTCATTGAATTAAACNCCGAGATTATTAGTCTCAGAGAGCTAGANAACCTTAANTCTGCTCGCGTTGCNATTCCTAATAATCCAAGCCTCACGAAGGNAGATGTGATTTTNCAAGAAATGGTCAGCGGGAATAGTCANGTTATTGTGAACGTGGGAGCTAGNNAGGCNGTANAGGCTGGACAGCCTGTCGTTGATAANATGGGNCTGCTCGCTGGCTTGGTCGTNAGTGTTGAGANTGAAACATCNCGNATTCANCTAATTAATGACGTAAANACAAATATACCAGCCATCAGTGAATATTCCAGAACACAAGGCCTNCTCACCCATGACNCAAATTTNCATNCGTTGANATATGTCCCAAAAACTGAACAGATTNGAGAAAAGGAAATATTANTTACAAGCGTAATAGGCGGACGATTNCCTTACGGCATAATAATTGGCACAGTAACACGAGTCACCAATAGTAAGAGTAATATCATGCTGGAAATNATCGTCGAAATAATGGCTGACCTAAACAATTTAGATAGGCTNTACATACTTACTGATTTCGACCCACAATTCCAGTCACAAGNNNTGGATTAGATATGATTAAAGAACCGNTAGTTCTCATGATTTTATCTTGCCTNATNACTTTTTTCCAAATTTCTTTGGTTCAAAATATTTGGGAACCNNCAAACGCAGCGATACTNCCGATTTGTTACATTTCACTGCTGGGGTCAAGTAAAAACATGTCGACNGTATGGNTACCAATATTCATTACCGCAGTAATATGGGGAGGATTGAGTATTATGAGCGTGCCCCGACTACTTCTGGCACTGAGTGCAGTNCCAGTNATTTTTATGATTTATGCAGCCTTNGAAATTGAGTGGCNGGCTAGATCACTCTTTACGATANTNACCTCTATGATCGTNAGCTTCATGTCTGTATCCTGGTTTCACTTCGTCCTAAACTGGGGCCGNGGTNATTTTNTTGAGNTTCTATCCACTGAAAATTANNTCGCCAGCANTCTANCAACAGCCATAATCACTGGCGTGTTATGCGCGGCTTCTTTGCAGGTNTTATATATACAAAACAAGAATGCTTACCGGTAAAGTATTTTTATGGAAAANTCAGCNCGCATCACAATTATTTCATTAATTCTTATCANCACNATGATTTTTTNGATTGGTATAATCATCAAGAANACCGTNNTAGACTCCGCCCAAGTTATTGNCAATGACCTTTTATTGCNNGAGNCNNTAGAACAAATCGAACCCGTCAGGGGNAATATNTTTGACAAAAATGGAGAGCTTCTAGCTGGAAATATTTCCTCTCTAGAGGTACTGATAATCCCAGGTTTTTTTCCTAAAGACGACGGNAAAAAATACGAAATCCTGACACTTCTTGCNGATACTGNNGATCTGGACNTNTCGTGGCTAGAGTCAATATTAAAAAGTGACCTCTCAATTAACGATCCCTACGAGCCTANAGTAATCAAGCAAGACATANCTANCCGTGAAGCCATTCGCCTCGGCTCTCTCNTAAATAAATATCCAGCATTTGAAATAAGNCCAGTTATTCGTCGCCAATATCACGTTATGNACTCTGGGTTAGCNCATGTCATTGGCTATCTTGGACGGCTTGACTCAGTCGATCAGAACATAAATACGTTAGCTAATTACAAACCGACTTCTTTAATTGGAGTAAGTGGGGTGGAAGCCACACAAGAACAATCATTACGAGGTGTTACAGGCGAATCAGTAGTACAAAGTGATTTAACTGGCCGATCGTACTCAGTCAAATCGAGTAAATCAAGTCAAGCGGGCACAGACGTAACCCTTACGATTGATTATCAATTTCAACTCGAAGGATTCAAGTCGCTTAAAAAGTATATTAAAGCCGGGATTAACGATGCACGGGACCCAAGTATGCGAGAGGGACGTGGGGACTACATACCGGAAGGTGCATTTGTTGTCATGGATGTCCGAACAGGTGAAATTTTGGCCCTAGCAAGCACCCCCGACTACGATCCAAATATCTTCTCAAGTGCTGACCGTTCAGACGAATTAAATGCTGTACTCTCTGCTCC
>NZWK01000033.1 GCA_002701625.1 Chloroflexota bacterium | reverse complement strand
CTCATTGGTGTTAGGGGCATGATGATTTTTCGTACTCTATCAACAGATTTTCTATTCAGACGGCGCACTGGATTTTCGAAGAAGCCAGGGATCGATTCCATTTTTCACTAGCTGCAGAATGATGTTTATATTCAGTCCAAGGAACAGGAAAACACAAAGTATTTTTACGAGGTTTGCAGGTAAACCGGATCCGTGACCGATGCGCTGCAACACTACAACTAGCGCGATTGCTGCAAACAGGGTGATGGCTAAACCACCGATCCAATCCCACGACGTGATGAAACGAGAAAATGCACCAAGGACTCCGGCACCAATTGCAATATTCACAGCAACTCCACCCAGCGCTGCGCCTAGCATCGGTGTGTCATGAAAATCCCAAAGTTCAAAAGCCGAAAGCACCAACCACATTGCAAGCATCGGAGCCACTATCGCAAATAAGATTCCGATTAGGTCACGTTGTTGAAAGCGCATTAACTAGACTCCCTTGCTAGTACCATGCTCTCTGATTGCATCCGTGGGCGCAACAGCTTANGTNCCACTTCTGCTTTGCGCGCCGTCAACTGGCAAGGTTGCNCCAATCACCCAAGAGGCTCTCGGTGAGGCAAGCCACACGACCGCATCTGCGACTTCTTCAGGTTTGCCAAATCTACCACCAGGAATTTCAGTACGAATAAATTCAGCCATTCCCTCTGGGTCAGATATGAGTCTGTTNCCCCANGATCCACCTTCGAAGGCGATTGATCCTGGCGCAATATTATTNACTCTAATNCCATCNGTTATCCAATCGCGNGCGTAGGCATTAGANAGTGCNATTTGCGCCGCTTTCGANGTCTGGTATTGNGCAGGCCCACCATACTCTCGACCAAAGATTGAAGAAATATTTACTACTGATGCGTGCGTAGATTTCATTAGTTCNTCCTTCAGTGCCTCCATTACNAACAAGGGTGCNAANGTGTTNAGTTCGAACGACGCTCGCCAGTTTTNTTCAGTCNCCANATCTCGGATAGTCGCACCTGCATTGTTGACNAATATATCCACGCCNGNNAANCGATTTTGTGCATGGCTTAAAATTTCTAGNGGTGCNGTTGTCNTNGTTACATCACACGACANAATCTCNACTTTTGAGGAGCCTGTTTGATCCAATTCATTTTTTGTCTGTTCCAANGTTTCTTGACCTCGTGCGACGAGGAGTAGNTGCGCGCCTTCCGCAGCNAATGCNANAGCTATTGATTTTCCGATACCACGCGATGCCCCCGTNATGACAACTTTACTCTCTTTGAGTTTCAAATCCATCTCAGATTAATCCTTTCTCCTNGACACTAATTTCGACTTTCTGGTANGACTGCGTTACGCTCATCTTATGAGTGNAGATATAANAATCATCGATCAGATTGCAATCGTAACGTTCAGNAAAGCTACAACCGTATGTGGAATTTCTGAAGCNGAGTCGCTACTTAGTGCCCTACAGAATATAGAGCATAACGAGAATATTGATGTNGTNNTATTAGAGAATGTTGAACGGTATGGAACTGAATGGGATCTAGCGATTGGATCNCAGGCAGCNAGTATTCAGAATNACATTTCTNATTTAGTTGCCGGTATTGACCTCGTATCGCGTTTTAGACAGCCAGTTATAGCAACTGCTAACGGAAAAACAGTTGGTCCTGGGATGGAGCTCTTCNTATCGGCGGACGTNCGCCTATGCGGTGGAGCNGCNNCGTTTGGGTTACAAGGCATCAGGGATGGCTTATTGCCTTTGAGTGGNGCGGGGCAGCGTCTTGTTCGAGCGATTGGACGNCCCAGCTCGCTTCGANTGTTATTACTAGGCGAGCTNATGAGTGCAGACGAATCNGTCGGCCTTGGGTTGGTGTCATCAGTCTTNGAANATACCTCTGACGAGGCACTCGCGTTGGCAAAGACTATTTCGAGTCGTGGNCCTTTGGCCATTAGAGCCGCAAAAGAAGCTCTTTATCGAGGCGGGGAGATGACTCTTTCACAAGGGCTGCGATATGAACTNGATTTGACAATTCTGTTGCAGTCGACATCTGATCGGGCNGAGGGNGTNNACGCGTTCATGCAGAAACGTCAGCCCGACTTCCAAGGTAAATGATTTCATTACGCGAATAAANTNACAGGCAATTTTGGGATATAGGTTTTCTTTTCTCTGGTCTGTACTATCCTTTACGACAATACATTATCGTGAGCCGCAAATAGTGGGGGTATCAATGAACGTTGTGCTNAATACTGATGAGACAAATGTTGTTCTAGCATTGGTGACGTCTCAAATCTTGGACCATCTTGATATGTCGTCTGAGGGCAAGGAGTTAATTCGAAGTTGGAGACGNGATCACAACATTGGTTCGAGTAGNCTAAATGANTTNGCGGTCGACTTGAATGAGGCNGTTGGGAATTTCATTGATGACAATACTCGTCGAATGATTCGTCAAAGAGGAAAGATTAAGACTCTAGAGCGTTAGTTGAAAAGTTGNCAAATATCAAGGAGTACGATAAATGAAAGTTGAATTCACTGTAGACGAATGCCACCAGATGTTTGAGGCAGTCATTACCAGCTTGGAAGAGCTAGATTTGACGGCNGAAGATAGNTANGCGCTGACAAATTGGCAGAAGAACGACATGAAGCCTGGGTCCGTGCTAATGAATTATCTTGCTGAAAAAATAAATAGCGAGGTGCAGGGTCAGCATGATCGNTCTGAGGTGTCACCNATCAAAAAGCCTGATTGGGCTTANCGCCGATTTTGATTTATGTCAGATATGGATGATNCAGGCCCATATGTCGAACTTNATCGNGATGAATTGGGCATATACACGGTTACATTAAACCGCCCCGACAGAATAAATGCCATTAATCTCGCCATGCGTGATGAGCTATGGCAGATATTTCTGCTACTGCGAGATGACCCCACGGCTAAGTGCGCGATTCTGAGAGGTGCTGGTTCGAAGGGATTTTCTGCCGGAGCAGATATATCGGAATTCGGAAGTTCTCCATCGTTGTATGAGTCTCGCGAGGCTCGGTTGAATCGAGATTTATGGGAATTAATGGCCAAACTTGATATTCCACTCATAAGTGCGTTGCATGGGTTTACGTACGGTGCTGGATTGGAAATGTCTCTTTATTGTGATCTTAGGGTGGCTTCAGAAGATAGTTTGTTTGCTTTGCCCGAAGTAACCCTCGGCTACATTCCATCAGCTGGAGGAACACAAACAATTTCTCGTCATCTCAGAAGCTCGGACGCTGCGCTTATGGCGATTTCTGGTCTGCCGATCAGTGCTGAAAACGCTTGTCAAAAAGGGCTTGTTCATCAAGTGGTTTCGAAGGAAGAATTAGATGGCGTTGCAATTGGATGGGCTCGTCAATTGNCGGCATACGACCCAGATGTTNTACGAGCGCTGAAAAGAACTCTGCGAGAAGGATTTGATCTTCCTTTAGATACAGCTGTCCTGGCTGAAAAAATTCAGTCTTTAAATATAGTTACTAGGACTCAGTGAAATAACGAGCTAGGTTATATACATATGAGTAAAGTATCTAAGTTGCCTTTGGGTCCTTCGGCCTTGTTTATTACATCACTCTTTTTTATTGGAGTTGTATTCTGGGGCCTATTTAATGAAACGGAAATCGTTGTTAAGTACGTTGATGCTGGACCGGTAGACAGATTTGCTATTGGCCAAGTTGATCAGGTGGATGATTTACCACTCTACGTTATTGGCCTAGAAAATGGAACTCTTCGAGCGATAGATACTCGAATAGAGGGTACTAGTTGTTTGGCAAATTGGATGCCCGATGATCCTCGTGGTAGAAGTATTAATTATCAAGCCCGTCACGGTGTATTTGCNGATACCTGTAGTAATAAAATATGGGCTGCAGCTGGTCATGCTATTGGCGGAGATACTCCGCTACGTACNCCTCATTTAGAGCCGAGGCCNGGCNCAGATGGCAAACAGCATATTTTTGTTGAATTTATTATTTTAGATGCGGTCCCNTCGGGTGAAAATTGAAGAAATCGTGATAAATTAAATAACTTCGCTCTAGCGATTAGATAGTTAGAATGACACAGTGATCGGCTTCGCAAAGCCAGTATGGAGTATGTAATGACAACTGATATAAATTCTTCAATGCTTGTGACNACTGAATGGTTGTCCAGTCAATTAGAAAGTCCCGATTTTGTACTAATTGATGCGGGTGAAGCAGATGCGTACAGACGTGCCCATATACCNGGAGCGGTCGGAGTACCCCATCCCTATTTAAAAGGNAGGGGGAGTGATCTGGTCATGGATGCGAGCGATTTTGAGAAACTTGCTCAGNGATGGGGNGTGTCCAATGACACTCCAGTAGTCATCTATGACGACAATGCTTCGCTTCATGCTGCACGTGTATGGTGGGTTTTTCAGTATTTTGGTCATTCGAATGTCAAGGTTGTTGACGGTGGTTTTAATGCTTGGCTTGATGAAGGGAGACCTATTACTTCAAAAAGCCCAAGGCCGGAGTCAGGATCATTCAGCGCCTCTGTTCAGTCGGAACAGGTNTGTTTGATTGAAGAATTNAAAGATCGTGTGAATTCAGNTGCCGCGCCGGCTATCTGGGATACTCGTTCGGATGCNGAATGGGAAGGAACAGAGACACGCGGTAACGATCGCAGTGGTCGAGTTCCTGGAGCAATCCATCTCGAATGGCGTCATCTNATGCAGGGTCCNCCAGCCAGAAGATTTAAACCACTTGCGGAAATAAGAAGTGCGTTGGTGGATGCNGGCCTTGATCCAGATCGNGAGACCGTAACCTATTGTCAGTCTGGTATACGGGGCGCNTTTGGTCATTTTATTTTGGCACTTCTTGGGAATGAGTCTGNACGAAACTATGATGGCTCTATGTCAGAGTGGACTGGAGATCCAAGCGCGCCACTAGTTTTGGAGTAGTTNAGGCTNAATTGTATTTCTTAGCCAAGTAACTGTTTTCGTAAGTCCCTCTTGTAGATCTATTTCAGGTTCCCAGCCCNATAGTTGNTGAGCTTTTTTANTTGANAGAGATGATCGGGCCACGTCGCCCGATCTAGCTGGTTGATATATCGGTAACTTGTCATATCCGGTGATTTTTTTGAGTGCGTNAAATATTTGATTAGTACTCGTTTCAACACCGGTTCCNGCCAGATACAGACCTGGATCTTCNGTAGCCGCTTTNATCAGAATCGCCACGATATCATCTACGAAAATGTAATCACGGGTATCTTCACCCGTTCCAAATATTGTTACGTCCTTATTNGCGAGCATAAGCGCTCCAAATATNGCAACTACGCCTGCTTCACCTAGATGACTTTGTTCCGGTCCNTATATATTTGCAGGTCGAATGATGGATATCTGCGTGTTGGANCCGTTTGNAAGTACCCGAAGATAATTTTCTACTGCTAATTTCGATACNCCGTATATTGATTGAGGATTTTCAACAGTTTGNTCTGTNTATGGTGGGGGNGANTTTTCTCCATACATAGCACCACCNGTNGACGTAAAGACGAATCGNGGTGTTTCAAGATCTGCGACTATTTGAGCCAGNCCAACAGATGCTTCAACGTTNTGAACGACGTCGGCCACCGGCTCTCTTGAAGATATGGCGACAGATGTTTGAGCCGCTAAATGGAAGACTATATCGGGTTTATTTTTTTTTAGAATTGATCGTATTTTTTCAAAATCTCTTAAGTCTTCCGTAAATTCGGTCCAATATGTCGGCGACTGATTTTTTTTTGTTAGGTCTATNCCGGTGACGCTATATCCGTCTTGGACTAGTTGTTCAATTAGGTGTCCGGCGACAAATCCCGATGACCCGGTCACAATCGCCGATCTNTTTGTCACTGCNCACCTACTTACTTNTTGCTCGTATATTTATGATTNNAGNGTCTCTTGCNTTNCGNNGAAAATCGAGAGAANTNNNGNANGCNNGATNAGACTTTCTTATAGTATAGTTAANACCTTAGTAGAAAATTCCCGCTGGGGGGGCCACTACTGGCTGAGATTCTTGCCAAGCAAGAACAACCCCAAGAACCTGAACTCGNTAATGCGAGCGGAGGAAAGCGGCAAGACATTGCACCTAAAATCTAAGTGCCTTTTGATCTCGCCACAAATCTCGCAGCNAAAATNACCGACTCAGGGNTCGCTTCTCTATCGGGGTAAATGAAGTAGGAAAGGTTATTTGGCATGATCGTTGAAATCCAGGTTGCACCGAAACCATCAGGAACTGAGGACAATGAATATGCATTTGTGGATGCGGCAATAGCTATTCTCAAGGAATCNGGACTNCACCATGAGNTTGGTGCGTTAGGGACCACATTTGAGGGTGATGCTGACATCGCGTGGNCAGTGATCAGNAGAATGGTTGAAGAANCCTTAGCCTCAGGTGCAGATTCGACACTCGCGCATATAAAAGTTGCNTATATTGCCCCTGATATGAGCTNTCTGACGAGCAAATTTAGATAGACCGGTATCGATAGTAGTANGTTGTATGAGATACGTAAGTAATATTTTGCCNTCATTTTTGGTGATTATTTCGGCTATTCTTTTTTGGGAGATAGCAGTNTGGTTTTGGGAANTTCCCAGAGGCGTTTTGCCGTCACCGAGNCAGATATTGGGAGAAGCTATTCGTCTTAGAGGTGTTTTACTTGGNCACGCTCTAACAACNCTCACTGAGGCATTAGTTGGTTTGCTTCTCGCAATTGTTGTAGGTGGTATTGTCGGCACGCTGATTTCAAGTTTCGGTTTCATTAGACGAGCACTTCTACCAATTCTCGTAATCACACAAAATATTCCAATGATGGNGCTAGCGCCTCTAATTGTGGTGTGGTTTGGTTTCGGTATTNAACCAAAGATTGGAATAGTAACCTTGGTGTGTTTTTTTCCAATTGCAATAAATACAGCGGATGCATTGATGAGATCTGACCAGGAACTGCTTGACTTACTTAAATCGATGGGGGCTACTCGCTGGCAATTACTGAGATTGGTACGGATTCCTCAAGCGCTGCCAGCTTTTTTCTCTGGCCTCCAAATTGCTGCAACTTACGCAATTCTTGGCGCAGTATTTAGTGAGTTTGCTGGGGGTACTTCGGGCTTGTGGTTATTTATTGGTCGTTCGCAACGAGCTTACCGAACAGATCAAATGTTTGTGGCTGTTGTATTAATTGCTCTTTTAAGTATCTGTTTATTTTTGCTTGTCCGTTGGCTAGCCCGTATAGCTATGCCCTGGCACGTCAAGGAAGATCCAATGTATTCAGATAGATAAAAACTGGTATGAAATTAGTGAGAGGATGGAATTATATGGATATCAGAAAAAGGATGACACTTTTTGTAGGGTTGCTTTTTATGTTCATGTTGGGACTTACTGCATGTAGTGGTAGTGATGAACCAAAAGAAATGCGTGAAGTGACACTTATGCTTGACTGGACACCGAACACTAATCACGCTGGCATATATCTAGCAAAGCACAAAGGTTGGTTTGAAGATGAAGGGATTAACCTGACTATTATTGAACCTGCTGAGGTCGGCGTTGAGGCAGCAGTAGGGGCAGGTACCGCACATTTNGGCTTTTCATATTCTGAGTATTTACTTCCTGCTCGTAATGCAGGTATTACAGCCNTATCGATAGCNGCNGTGCTNCCANATAANGACTCGAGTNTAATGTTGCTAAGCTCATCCGGAGTTNCACGACCTCGAGACTTAGANGGNAAGNTGTATGGNGGCTGGGGNGGNGCTCTTGAAACCCATCTTGTTAAAACCTTAGTGACTTGTGATGGNGGTGACGCTAGCACAGTCNAATTTGTCGAAGTTGGTAACGTCCCAGCCGTTGAGAGTATGGACGCNGGCAGATTCGATTTTGTATGGGAGTTCGAGGGCTGGGGTGTGATTCGGTCACGGGAACTTCTTGGACGTGATNTGACCACTTTAAGATTTATTGACTACTTGGANTGTATTCCTAATTGGTACACACCAATTTTGATAACAGGAGACTCGTTGGCGGTTGATGATCCAGAGCTAGTAAAAGATTTCTTGAAAGTTGCAAGCAAGGGTTACAACGAAGCTATGAAGGAGCCAGCTGATTCTGCTGAGGCCCTATTGGCATTGGCTCCGGAACTTGATTCAACCTTGGTAGCTCTCGCGACCAAATATCATGTGGATAAATATCNTGATGGGGACATAGCTTGGGGTACCCAAGATGNGTCGGTCTGGCAAGACTTTTCTGAATTTCTTTTAGAGGCNGANTATTTGGAACAAGCACCGGATTTAACAAGTACATGGACGAATGAATTTCTTCCGGACTAATNTATCANCGTTATGACTGCTATAGATNTTCGTGGATTGANTCACCGTTTTAATCAAAATAACGAGAACGGAGGTGCTCTCGATATTTTGGCGCTTACTGANATCTCNTTTTCAGTCAAAGAGGGTGAATTTGTNGCTATTATNGGTCCTAGTGGCTGTGGTAAAAGCACATTACTCCGTATTTTNTCAGGATTAATTCATCCAACCGGTGGTGCAGTGTTTATCANGGGGCATGAGCTCCTTGNTGAAAACCTNAGTGCGTACATGCCGCAGCGAGATCTTTTNTTGCCTTGGCTGAATGTACGAAAAAATGCGATTCTTGGAGCAAAATTAGCGGGCGTCGACGAAAAGGAACTTCAGTCCAAATTGCCGCAATTATTTACGCAATTTGGACTGGATGGATTCGAAGACTCGTGGCCGTCACAGTTATCAGGAGGCATGCGTCANCGTTTGGCGTTACTCAGAACTTTTTTGATCCCTCGNGACATAATTCTGCTAGACGAACCGTTTGGTTCTCTCGATGCTATTACCCGTCGTGATATGCATGACTGGTTGCAGGGAGTTTTGGATTCGGATCCNAGAACACTGNTACTTGTTACTCACGATGTNGATGAGGCGCTAATGCTGGCCGATCGAGTGTTGGTCATGACAAATCGTCCAGGNAGAATTTTAGAGGAAGTCGAAGTCGAATTTTCCCGTCCGAGAACAATGAAAACGTTGACGCTTCCAAAATTTACAGAGTTGAAAGAGTCACTTCTGGGNAGNTTGGCTTCGGNTTAGTGNATGTTTAGGCCAGTTGCTCGCATAGTTCCATCATCTCATTAATATTAAGAGTGTTCTCCAGTGCCATTACNGATGTATACAGTTCATGGCTTCTCGATGAACCGACTAGTATTTCTGTTAATTGCTGATATTTTTTCTCTAGAGCGATGTCACTGAGTGGATTCGCAGGTGATCCGGTTGCATGCGTGATTTCAACCGTGAAAATACTTCCCTCATTTGTGGTGATAGTAGCCTCAGCCTGATCTTCATCATATTCAGTATTTATTGTGGCCCGCACCAGAGCACGAACAGTCGCAATTTTTTCATCAAGAACTCGCTGATCAGTAAATTGTGCATCTGTACCCGCGCCATCTACTAATGCCGCTGCCGCACAATGCTGGAAGGAAAATTTTCCGTCTAGTCCAGTGGTTGGNGTTGGTCTATTCATTAGTTCAAANACCAGCGGATTTACCNTTAGATCTATACTTTTCACGTCTTCTGGNATTAGTTGATTTTCTTCACGTAGTTTTATGACCGCATCTTGAATTGGATGGGAGACTACTCCGTTTGCGTATGGTTTTAAGCCGTTTTTCAGTAACTCCCAATCTTGTCCAAGGTTGNTTGTCATTTTTTCACTATCGTGTCCATTNGGTGATAAGACAGCCCACCAACCGCGGCGTCCGCTAAAAATAGTGGTNGGACCGTTAAGTCCATTTTTTACCAGCAANGCAGAATTTACTCCAGATGCGGCCGCGTGACCGGCATGCATAGGTTTTCCAGCGGTACCNAACGTTTCACGAATGCCAGCTGATTGGGTGCCAGCCAGTCCGAGCGCCTGAATTGTTTCGCTTTTGCTCAANCCAAGTAGNCGGGCAGCTCCAGCTGCAGCTCCAAAAACACCCGCGGTNCCAGTGATGTGCCAGCCCATNTCATAGTGCCAGGGATGTACTGACATCGCCGCGCGGCAAGCTATTTCGAGTCCTATAATTCCGGCTTCTAGCACCTCAGCACCGGAGGAATTAAGTGCTTGCCCAGCGGCTAGTACTGCTGGCCATACTGGCGCGGACGGATGGAGCACAGTAGGAAAGTGCGTGTCGTCAAAATCTTGTAAATGAGCAAGGTAACCATTCGTGAAGGCCGCTTGATAGATGCTTGTTTTACTTTTCTTACTGATGACAGAGGCACGGGGATNNCCGCCCTCTTCNTCAATTAAATTNAAGAGAGCTAAGGCTGTTTCATGTTGGGAGGCTGAAAGTGAGACTGCGAGNAGGTTGATGAGTGTGCGCTTAGCTTCGTGTTTGATGGTTGGTTCNGCCGATCCAAGTTCGAAGCTNGTGATAAATTCTGCCAGATCTGCCTCNGTGCTAGGAGTGGACATATTTTTCCTTAAGTTANGTTCGATGTTTGAGAGACTGAGAATAATTGTAAAGTGAGATTATTACCAACCACTTCCACANCAGCTATGATCACGTTCTATAAATAACAACATGTATGAAAGGTTATCGTTGTGACTCTTGATCCGATCGCTTTNAAGTTTCTAAAAGATGCAGCAGCTTTGGGTGCNCCTCCAATNGGGGAGCTTGAACCTGCTCAGGTCAGAGCTGGTATTAAGGCTTCTGGGACGGGACCTGGTCCTGAAATACATTCCACGGAGGATATGGAGATGGCGGGCCCNGAGGGGCCAATCCCNGTCAGAATATATCGTCCATCGGATAAGACAAATCTCCCTGCTCTCGTGTATTTCCACGGAGGCGGCTGGGTTATTGGAGANATAGAATGGAATGATGGAATGTGTCGACAAATCTCTGACCAGGCCGNGTGTGTAGTTATTTCGGTTGAGTATCGTTTGGCTCCGGAGGATGTCTATCCAGCTGCTGCTGACGACGCATATGCCGCGACAGTTTGGGCCGTACAGAATGCGAAACGATTAGAAATTGATGAGAATCGGATTGCGGTGGGAGGATGGAGTGCCGGAGCTACTTTGGCAGCGGTCGTTTGTTTAATGCTCAGAGATAGNGGTGGTCCCAAAGTAGTNCATCAGTTATTGNTATGTCCGGCTACCGATTCTGCTATGGATACCGAGTCATATCTTACTCGNGCAGAGGGCTTTGGCTTAAGCGCGGATACGATGGAGTGGTTTTGGAATCATTATGATCCTACCGGCAGACGGGCTGAGCCGTANGCCTCNCCATTACTGGCTGATGACNTNTCTCAGTTACCGAGTGCACACGTAATTACGGCTGACTANGATCCGCTTCGTGATGAAGGTATTGCNTACGCTGAAGCTCTGGACTTAGCNGGTGTAGTAGTTACTGCNAAAAACTATGAGGGGCAAATACACACGTTTGTGCGCGAAACTGANACTTTCCCNGCGGGTGCNCAAGCATTGACGGANGCNTCCAANGNACTGAAGAAAAAGTTCGCAGAATTATAATTTGTTGAGTAAATTGCTATTGTTAATTAGCTAACAGAATCCTTTTTTTTGTGCTACGCTTTCGCATGCGATTGCTATTAATAATATGAGGCATGAGGGGGCCGAATGCAGAGATATATAATTCGTAGAGTTGTGTTGATGGTGCCGACAATGCTTGGGACTACCTTTCTTGTGTTTGCGATGATGCGTTTGATGCCAGGAGACTTCACCGACTTTTTGGGTGGTGACTTTGGTGCACTCGATGCGGAAACAAAGGCGCTTATACAAGCGGAGTTTGGATTAGATCAAAACTGGGCTACTCAGTACATTGGCTGGATTGCAGATCTGTTGCGTGGAGACTTCGGCGTCAGCGTCTATAGTGGGCGACCGATATCGGGTGACTTGTTACAACGTCTGCCGATTACGTTAGAGCTTGGTATTTTTGCCATGTTAATTAATTTANTTATTGGGATACCGATTGGAATCATCTCAGCTGTTCGACAGTTCTCTTGGTACGACTACACAGGTCGAGCTGGTGCGATTGCACTNTTGGCTGTGCCCAACTTNTGGATAGCGCTTTTGGCTATATCTTTGGCTGGAAAATACGCGCTNTGGGCAGTTCCTTCTCCGACTTATCCTGGCTTGTTNGAAGATCCGATTGCGAATTTGAAATTCATGGCATTNCCAGCACTCTTAACGGGAGCTGCNGGGGCNGGTTACCAGATGAGATTTGGTCGAACNGCAATGCTTGAAGTNATGCGTCAGGATTACATTAGGACAGCGTGGTCCAAAGGACTCCAGGAACGGGCAGTAATATTGAAGCATGGTCTTCGTAATGCACTCATTCCGATTGTGACAGTCATAGGCCTATTTTTGCCAGCATTAATTGGTGGGACGGTTGTTATAGAGACGATTTATTCGATTCCGGGAATGGGACGCTACTTTATACATGCACTTAACGGTCGTGACTTATTCATAGTTCAGGCGTTAGCTGTGATATTTACGATGGTGGTGATTGTGTCTAACTTCATNGTTGACATTGCGTATTCGATTTTGAATCCAAGGATTAGGTACTCATAATGACATCTACNAGTACAAACATAGACTATGACGAGACTCAAGCAGCTCTTTTTGGGATGCGTCAGGAGGACGATCGCTCTAAATTTGCTAAGGCGATGAGTGGAATAGGAANTTTTGCTACTGGCTATCCCATGGGGATGGTCGGAGCCGTCGTCATGCTGTTGTTGGTGGCCATGGCTGTCATTCCTCAATTATTTACGCCGCTAGCTGTGCAAAAGGCCTCATCTATTATTGGNATTCACATTTCNGATAGATTTGAGACACCTAGTTTGGATTTCTGGTTTGGTACTAACGCGCTTGGGCGTGATATGTACGGACGACTTGTTTACGGCGCACGTACAGCGATTATGATTGGATTCGGTGCAGTAATTTTAGCGAAATTCCTTTCNACTTTAATTGGTGTAGTGTCGGCGTTTTTTGGAGGTTGGATCGATAATGCGATCCAACGAGTAGTTGAAATGGTGCAGGCAATTCCGACTTTAGTATTCCTCATATTATTTGTTGTGATGTTAGAGCCACGTCTGCCAGATATNGGGCCGTTGTCGTCAGACATGCTGGTAATCTTGCTTGTTGTGGCAGTGCACTCGGGTTTTGTTTCATCAAGAACTGTNAGAGGAGTTGCTCTTTCACTNAGGGAAGAGACNTATGTTGAAGCGGCTCAGGCATTAGGTGCNTCAGATTCACGAATTATGTTGCGACATATCGTTCCTAACTTGCTTGCATACGTTATTGTCTCGGCGTCTCTCTTCGTGGGAGCTGCAGTGCTTTTGGAGTCATCTCTNTCATTTTTAGGATATGGCGTGCAACCACCGGCTCCTTCTTGGGGCAGAGAATTGAATGAAGCTCGNGAAGAGTTAGCTCGNTATCCTCATTTAGCGTTTTTCCCTGGATTGTTNATATTTGCTACGGTTTGGTCATTCAATATGTTTGGTGACGCGCTGCGCGATCGACTCGATCCGCGCTTGAGGGGCTCGACTTAGTCAATCGTCACGCTACATGACATTTTTAGTAAGGATGCCGATTGCTATAAGAGCAGCGAGNATAATTCTGTAGCTGATGAACAGAGATAGATTATATTTTTCTAAATACGANAAGAAAAGTTTAATCACAAGAATCCCNATGNAAAANGCAGTGGCGGAGCCAATAAGTAGTAGATCCCAGTCAATCGGAAGCCCAGATCTAAAAGATCTTAATCCGGTCAATGTGCCGGCACCGATAATTACTGGTACGGCTAGCAAAAATGAGAANTTTGCAGCTTGTTGCCTTGAGTGACCCAGAAGTCTAGCTGCACTAATGGTCATGGCGGAGCGCGACATGCCAGGCACTAGAGCTATCGCCTGTGCAAACCCAATTATNGTTACTCCTCTGAGATCGAAGTCGCTCATTTTTGAGAGATGAGCTGCGTTGCGGTCTGCAATCCACATAATGACTGCGCCTAACGCAAGAGTCATCGCAATCAACCAGGGTTCTCGCAGATATAGCTCAATTATGTCGATNAANAATAGNCCAGTTANTGTGGCGGGTATTGTTCCAATGANCAGCAGCAGACCAATTTTTGAGTAATGTCGTTCATCTTGAGTTAAACGATCCTTCCTNGACAGTCTTTTTAGGCAGGCGAGAATGATCGATGAGATTGTGCTTTTAAAAGACACTAAAATTGCGATCAGAGTTCCGATATGTAATCCGACATCAANAGCGAGCGAGTTAGGTGANGAGGCAATTAGTGTCTCAACCATCACTAGATGTNCTGATGATGAAATCGGCAAGAATTCAGTGATTGCTTGTACGGTTCCTAAAAGTAAGCCTAGTAGGATGCTGGATGAGTCTAAATTTAAGGCCATATGAATTTAATACCATTCTGCGACGGGATTGCCCCATTGAAATGGCCGAGTGAGAACGTATCCTANGTCTGCAGCGCTAGCAAATGACTTGAGGACGTCTATTACCGGTTGAGTCACNTCNAGGTTGTAGCCCAGATCATAGGCATATGTNGGCCCATCAAACCAAATGTCAAAATACAATATCACCAGAGACGTATTAGTCGGACGATTTTGATTCGTGGTTTGAATATATTTATATATTTGTTGATGTACCTCTGCTAATTGCCGGACTGGAGTCAGTCGAATTACATTAATCGCTATTTTATTTTCATTATTTTCACCAAATATCCAGCAGTTTGAATCTGTCTTTTCAAGTGCAGGGCTCTCGATTGAAGTGAGGGTTTTAACACTGAAGGCCTTTCTGCTCCAAGCAGACGCGCACATTTCACTTATGAGCAGTTGGACCGCCCCATCGCGTGTTCTGTTCCCTCCGCAGCTTTTTGGTCCGTGCTCGTTGAACAGTCTATCTTGTAAATTTTGAAGTTCTCCTGATCTTTCCGAAGATGTGAAGGCTCTCGCCATCCATGAGAAAGGAGGATTATGGGCTGTTTCACGGGTCTTCATAAAAGCCACCCAACACCCATCTTGGTCGTACATAGCTGGTGTGATGCTTGGNAATAGGTAATTCAGCCAATTTGACATTTCTTCTTGGTCTATAGGTGGCGTANGCATCTGCCTATCCTACGCTTTCTTTAGCTACTGCACTGCTAAGATTTGGGTATTGAACGGAGTATTCTGTGGTTCTCGAATTATTTGACCTGTCNAAAAAAGTTGTGTGCGTCACTGGAGGTGGCCGAGGCTTGGGTCGCGGTATGGCGATGGCACTTGCTGATGCAGGTGCTCACGTTATGGTAGCTTCGCGGACGCAAAAACAACTTGATAGCGTAGTGCAAGAAATAAATTCCGCAGGTGGCACGGCCGAATCATTNTCTTTTGATGCTACTGATTCGGAGCAAGTCGATNGACTTATCACCCGATGCGTTGAAACATATGGTCGATTGGATGTGATGTTTGCCAATGCGGGAATCGGGGGAGGTACAAATGCTGAATTTTGGGAATATCCGAATTGGGCCTTTGATGGTGAGCTAGACACTAACTTAAAGTCAGTTTTCTATACTTGTCGGGCGGCTTCAAATCAGATGATTAAGCAGGGCGATGGCGGAGTATTGGTGACCACTGCTTCNGGTACAGCTTTGCGAGGAAATAAAAATTTTCCTTACCCTACTGCTAAAGGAGGCGTTATTTCGTTCACTAAATCNCTTGCAACGATGTTATACGCACATGGCATACGTTCTAATTGCATCATTCCNGGATTTGTGTCGCAGAGTCCAGCAAANTCTGATCAAGAGCAAGCCTTTCGAGAACAGCGAGGTACATTTATTCCTGCCCGTCGTTTAGGGGAGTGGTGGGAACTTGGGCCTCTAGCAGTGTTCCTCGCATCCGAGGCATCATCATACGTGACGGGTGGCTCATTCGTTATTGATGGAGGTGGATTAGCCGGCGGATTAGGNCCAACTGGTTTTAAGCCAGTGCATGAATGGTAGGGAGTCTATGAGCGAAGATATTTCCATCAAGCAACACTTNAGCCTNCAAGGGAAGCGAGCGATTGTTATTGGCGCCGAGTTTCCTGCAGGTGCTGCAATTGCTAGTGCCTATGCTGAGGCGGGCGCCGATGTGGCTTTATGTGCAATTACGCCTGATGAAGCCGTGATGCGCATACGGAAAGTGAAGCGCGAGATAGAGGCGATTGGCTCAAAAGCTAGAGAATATGTGATGGATGTCACCTTGGGACGGAATGTCCAAGTTACTATGCGTCAGGCAGTCAAGGAACTCGGCGGAGTAGACTGTGTAGCAATTGCCCCTGATTTGTTTTTGGCGAAGCCGATTGGATCAATCACGGATACCGAGCTTGCTCGGGTAATGGCCGTTAATTTCAATGCCCATTTTTTTTCTATGCGGGCNGCTGCGGCTGAATTTAAAAAGCAAGGTATTCCCGGTCGAATTATTTCTGTCACTTCAGTGCTGGGAGAGAGAGGACTTCCCCATACTTCGGCATATTCGGCAGCCCACGGCGCCGTACATAATTTAATAAGAGCGTGTTCTCAGGAGTTTGGACCCGATCAGATTATGGTAAATGGGATAGCACTTGGCTATATGGACTGGATGGAGGACAGAATTGATCCTGACGACGAAGAAGCACAGCGGGCGTTACGATTTACTATTATGCGTCGAGCGGGCCGGGCGAACGAGGTAGCACCGCTGGCGCTTTATCTGTCGGTCGAGAGTGCAACTCGGTACATAACCGGACAGATTTTTCCCGTTGATGGNGGCTTACTTCAACACCTATAGTTCAGATGATTCCCATAGATTTACTGGCCAAGCCATTCAGCTTTGCGTCTTTCTCGGTAAGCCGGAGGACCGATTGATGCATCTTNTGTGCCACCAGCTACTTTTCGCATGGTTTCACCAAACCTAATTGCCTCACTGAATGGCATTTCCTGACCACGGGCAGCAACTTCTTTTGTCGCTCTGACTGCTAGCGGCGCGCTCTCCAGCAGTCGATTTGCAAGAGCTATTGCTTCATCCATGAGNGTTTCGTGTTCAACNATTTTCCAGACCAGTCCCATTTCCTTGGCCCGTTCCGCATTAACTCGTTCACCTATCAAGAGTAATTCCATTGCATTTTGCCAACCAANTTTTTTTGGCATGCGAACAGCACCTTGAATGGTGGGCACCCCAATACGGACTTCTGGAAAGCCGAACTCAGCCTTTTCACTCGCTATAACGAAGTCACATGCTGATACCAGAGTGAGGCCAAAGCCGAGCGCGTAGCCGTTTACGGCGGCGATCACAGGTTTCCATATCTCCATTCCGGACTCTAACGACGTAAACGACGGATTTTCCCAAAAGGTTCCCTTAGTGTTANCGCTTTGACCAAAAGACTTGACGTCAGCTCCGGCACAGAAAGCCCGACCGTTNCCAGTGACTATTCCAACCCACGCCTCCTCGTCNTTTCTGAATGTTTCCCANGCNGTATTTAAATCCTCGCGTAGTTNTGCGTTAATCGCATTCATTGCTTCAGGTCGGTTATATGTAATTGTGCCGATGTGGCCTTCTCGTTCATAGAGAACGGTGTCACCCATGCTTAAACTCCTCTTGACTTTGCTTATTTTGAGAACATTAGTCTCTGACTGCTAGAACTTATCACCAAATTAATGCTGCGATGAGCATTAAGCCGAGCATTCCCATCACGCCAAGACCTCCCACATATAAAATCCCAATAACAATCGGATTTTCGCTTTGTGGTTTTTGTTCGGCATCGCTGATATTTTCCACGNAGTTCTCTGGCATTTCTACAGTCCTTTCCACGGAAGAATATATTTTGGGAATGCCGGCGTTATCGTAGTTACCACTAAATGCAATTACTGCTGACACAACTCCCCACAGCATCAAGGCCCCAGCCAGTGCGAAAGGGATAATCATTGGTACATCGATTGCCATAATCTTTGTATTCTATTCTTCATCGAGATTTTAAGCCAGACCACCTAGGAGTAATACCTGTTTGCTTGNTGCGTACAATCCNCTGTTCGTTTATNTAAATCCTATTCACNAGGTATCGCCAGCTTTTGGCCGATAGATAAAAAGTCTGCATCCTCTATATTATTGGCCTCACGGAGTGCCNAAACTGAGACCGAAAATTTCCGNGCAATGCTATTTAGTGAATCTCCAGACTGAACGGTATAAATAGTTTCAGTGACGGAAGGTTTTGTAGATGCAGTCTTTACTTTCTCCTCTACAACTAAAACTTGACCAATCGAGAGAGAATTAGGATTCGTAACTGAGGGATTTAACTCCAATATGCGCTTTGTCGAGATGTCGAATCGCGCGGCGATTGCCCCAAGCGAATCTCCACTGACAACGGTATAGGTGCCGCTTGTCACCTCGGCATCGGTGCGCACGGTACCCACGATGACTGCCGGTGCTAATGCGTTATCGACAGATAATATTTGTCCCGATCGAAGGATAATTCCAACTTCCGGATTTAGCCTGACAAGATCTGGTATCGAAATATTAAACTTTTCGGAAACGCTTGCCATACTATCGCCAGCTTTCGTTCTGTATAGACCTGTAGCTGGATCTAGGGCTTGTATATTTGCATCAGGATTAGTTATCAGTATCGGAGTCGAGCGATTCCAGACGTTGGTTTCTACTTCNGTATAATTCAGCATTCTCAATCGCGGGCATTCACGAATGAGTTCATCACCGAGCCCAACGTCAAGGCAGAATTCCAATCGTCCATCGGGTAGTTTTCTCACCACTATTTCTGCCTGTTGAGTCACCCATGGGCTTTGAGCAATCAACACGGAGGCTGGCAATACAAGTGCAATTCCAATAATCAAGCCCAGAAGGACCCATTTCATTTCCCGACCTCGAGTGCGTATTGCTCTGAAAAACAGGGGATTAAGCATGTGACTCAGCTCCACAGCGCCCCACCGCGTACCNGTAATTATATAGTGCGAGGCCATTAAAATGTGAGACTGCTCCCAGAATTTTTGACATAGTACTCGCGTTGAAGTGCATCGCTTTTGCGAAGTGCTGAAAACTCGAGGGAATCACGAAAAAAAAACCATCATAATTAAGTCATAAATATGAGTAAAAAGNTTTCGATAAAAGCCCACACAACCTCGTAAATGTTGTATAGTTCCACAACTGGCCGAAAATACTGAGGGACGCACGTATGTGTGTGGCTGGGAACTATGAAAGGACCTAGGTTTTTATGGAAAAGAATTATTGGAGTAGATTAGGAGCTCAACGACGAGTTTCTCGACGCTCTGTAATGCGTGGCGCAGGAGTGGCTGCTGCAGGTATTACAGGCGCAGCGTTAATAGGCTGTGGTGGAAGTGATGATGAAGAAGCCGCAGGTGGAAGTGCAGCAACAGCTGCAGCTACGCAGGCTTTGGCACAGGTAACTGAGACTCAGGCGGCTCAGGCAACATCGACGCAGACTTCAGTTGCTGCTGTTGCTACAACTGCTGCTAATGTTGATCCCTATCCAAACGTCAAGCGTGGTGGGACGATAGTCGGAAGCTGGGTGCAGGACCCACCAACGATTGANCCATATGGGAACCTCTCCTATCTATCAAAGTATCCAAGCCTTTTTAGTGTNAGCCGTTTATTTGTGAATGGAACTGGCGAAGGTCAGAGCCCTTACAACTTAGGACCTGANCTTGACTTGGCTGAATCAGCCGAGACGGACGACGCGGTCACTTGGATTGTTAAATTAAAGCAGGGTGTGAAATTCCATAACAAGGCACCAGTTAATGANCGTGAAGTTACNAGTGCTGACGTGGTTTCATCCTGGAATAAACTTGTTGCTGACGAGTCGCCCAACAAGGACACTGTTCCTAATATNGACTCGTGTGAAGCAATTGATGATTACACTTTGAAGTTTGTGTGTGGTGCACCTTCTGCAACGTTCATTGACACATTGGGTGACCCTAATGCGTTGCATGTACAACCAGTTGAGGCTCACAATGGTGGATTTGATCCAGCTAAGGAAATTATTGGATCCGGTCCATGGATCTTCGAGAGTTATGAACCATCTGTTGACTTCATGTTTAGCAGAAACCCTAATTGGCACGGTTCGTCAGCTCCTATGGGAAGTAAGTTCGCTGCGCCATTTGGTGACAAATTTCACTGGATCAGTGTCCCTGAGTATCAGAACAGATTGGCACAGCTTAANGCTGGTAACCTGCATTATCTGAACTCAATAAATGCAAACGATGTCATTCCAACAAAGGAAGAAATGCCAGGCCTACAGTGGTATGGTGCTCGCCCGGCNTTGATGTCATTTTTGTACTTCTCAAACAATGAGCTAGACACAAACCCAGTATGGTCTGACGTACGGTTTAGACGAGCCACTTCGATGGCTCAGAACCGTGATGACATTACTGAGCTTGGTTACGAAGTTGAAGCGATGGTTAAGGCAGGTGTTGGTACTAAGGAAGATCTACTAAGGTGGAACAACCTAATCCCAGCTGGTTTTGAGAAGTGGTGGCTAAACCCAACTGATCCGAAGATGGGTAAGGCTGGAGATGACTTCAAGTACAANCCAGCTGAAGCTGCTAAGTTGCTGCAAGCAACTGGTTATGATGACTCAACAATTAAGTTCCAGTATTANCCATATGGTGGTACTGGAGGTACGTTCAACAAGATTGGTGAAGCAGTACAGGCATATTTGACGGCTGTTGGTCTGAACACCGAGATTGAGCATCAGGATTACTCATCGCAATATATTACTCAAACCTTCACAGGGAACTTCAGTGGAATTGCCTGGGGTTACGAGACACCATTCCCAGAGGTTGGTGGATACTTCCCACGAATGTTTGGTGATAACGAGCGAAACCATGGTCGAATCAAGGATGCACGCATTGACGAACTCAATGCACTGCAGGCTGCTGAGGCGGACTATGAGCAGAGACGTGAATACATCTACGAGATTCAAAAGATCAACGCGGACAATATGTATTACGTACCTGGTCAAGCTGGNGCAGGTGTTGGTTGGACAGGTGCGGTCGAGAGTCTCGGTGGTTACCGAGTCTGGAAGTCGTACGGAATGGGTACGGAGAATTCACCGTGGCTATGGCTTAAGTCATAATTTAGAATTTCTAGATTATGTTTCAGCGATTGCTGAAAATATAAGAGAGAGCAGCTTTTGCGAGCTGCTCTCTTTTTATTTGGCTGTTGTGGTGCTTAGTCCGCTATATTATCGNAATGAGAGCGTCAATTAACACTGAGGAGACTATATGAGTACANAANGCAGATTTCAGGGTCAGGTTGCAGTTGTTACNGGNGCAGCTGGNGGTATCGGCGGTGCGACAGCGCAACGCTTTGCGGAAGACGGGGCGGACGTCGTTTTGGTTGATTTAGATGGTACGGCGCTNGAGGAAATTGCAGCGCGGGTTGAGCGAGCNGGTACTAATCCACATGTGNTTACAGCAGATGTGAGCAATCCGANTTCTGTTNAAGATTATGTATCTCAAGCTTTGGATAAGTTTGGCCGNGTTGATGCNTTTTTTAATAATGCGGGANTTCTTGGTCCATGGCGTAATTTNTTTGAGTATTCCGAAGAGGATTTTGACCNCGTTATGTCTGTGAANGTAAAGGGCGTGTGGCTGGGAATGAAATCAGTTGCAGAAGCTATGATGAAAAGTGGCGGCGGAGCGATTGTAAACACGGCGTCGGTGGCAGGGCTTTCTGGAACGCCGACAGTTTTNGCGTANGGTGCAAGTAAGCATGCNGTTGTCGGAATGACAAAGTCAGCTGCACTCAGTTTGGGGTCACATAACATTCGTGTAAACGCTGTGTGCCCCGCGATAATTGACACGCCAATGGGCGAGGCCGTTCTTCGCGGTGGTAATCCGGATGACATTGATGCAGCGAAAGACAGAGTATCAGAGATGTATCCATTGGGACGAATNGGTCAACCTGAGGAGGTTGCAGCGTTGGTAACTTATTTATGTTCNTCNGATGCATCATTTATTACAGGAGGAATTTATCCGGTGGACGGNGGTAGTAGGGCTCGTTAGGCGTTAGATTTTGATATGGAAACATTTGCGGGTTTCTTTTTTCCGAGCGTAGNNAATAATTGTTTCAAGGGACCGCCTTGGATTAAGTATATTTTCTACGGGTTTACTGGTGTGATGCTGTGGCGCAGCCANCACCATATTTTNAGTGATGATGGNGGGTCATATTCGATTGCAGGAATTCCGATTGATACTTTTGGTAGTGATGGTGCGGAGTCGGTAATTGGCCTGTTTGCTCAGTGGGGTGTCTCACAGCTATTACTTGCCTTGGTATTTTTGCTCATAGCGTTCAGGTATAGAGCACTTATTCCGTTGATGTTTTTGATTGCCTGGGTCGAGAACCTATTTAGACTAGGAATAGGTCTTTATAAACCGATTGGAGCAACCGATCCACCGGGATTAGTCGGGAGCGTAATTTTTTCAATACTTATCCCCTTTATTCTCATACTCTGCTATCGAGCATATTGTGATTCAAAGAAGAGGACTGAGGCTAATTCTATAAAAATATCTCTTGAGCCTTGACCGAGATCTTGATTCTAATGCGCGTGGTCAGAAGTTGAAAAGGAATTGCCTTGATTACGCTTCTTTTATTTTTTCAAGAATTTCTTCAGGTTTCATAGATTCGGTGGAAGACCTTGAGGAGTCGGTGTCAATATAGAGAGAATCAGTCAGATGCTTCCTAGGGATATACGCGAATGCCACGCTTGCGGCTAGAGCGGCGGAATAAAATCCGGCTACACAGGCGCTGATCCCAGTTCCATCATGAAGCTGTACCGCATCTCCTCTTTTTGCTAGACCTTTATCCAGGAGCTTAAAAGCTGTGACAGACCGTGAAACTGGGAATTCTTTTAAATCTTTTCCTAGTTGGGTACTTCCCTCAAATATTCTTTGGTTACTTTTGGCGTCTTCCAAATCTACCAGTTGAGCTAGGCCGGCATGAAATGGCGTGGCAGGATGAGGAATTTCTGTGGGAGCTTCAAGAAAATTTGCCTCAAGTCGTAAGGCATCAGATGCTGCAAGTCCAATGGGGTCTGCTCCGACTGACAAAAGTTGTTGCCAAATATGTTCACCAACCTCTGGCGAACATATAATCAGATATCCAATCTCACCAGTGTCCGAATAATTCGCAACGAGTGCACGGTAACCACCTAGTAAAATCTCGTGGCCTTCGTTCAGTGGAATCGACTTGGGTATGGTCGGTCCCAAGGCCGCTACTAAGCTTTCAGATGCGCTGGGTCCTGACACGGAGAGCAATACTGACTCCTCTAGCCGATCTCGAACTAGCACGTCTGGATATACCGTGGCAAATTCTTCGACTCGTTTGAGTAAGCTTGTTTGTGTCCTTGGTCCAGAGATAATTAACCATCTTCCGGCATCTAGTCGGCACCAAATTACGATATCGAAAACAGTGCCGTCTTCGTTACACGCTATTGTCCGACCAATTTGCCCAATCTCCATTTTGTGCGGGTCAGATGTAAACACTCGATCAAGCACTTGTTCTGCATTTTCGCCAGTCACATAGAAGCGCCCAAGGTGTGATCTATCTGAAATTACCGTGCCGGACCGCGCCGAGCGCTGCTCATCGTAAGTTCCCTGATACCAAAGTGGTACCGTAAAAGAATGGATTGGTGCAGGATGCCAGTTCGCGGCCATATGGAGATGTACGAGCGGAAGTATGTTTGTTCTTTCGACCCCGCCTATGGTTGGAATGATCGGGATTAGTTTTTTTTTGCTATCTTCTTCGACCATAATCAGATGAATATCCTAATGTGTATGTGGACTTGCGTCGGTCACGTGTGGGGCTTCTTTTTCCCACTTTCGAAATCCTTCACTTGTCAGAGTTAATCTACCAACACCCGGATATGCACCGTGTGAGAATATTATTAGAGCTTGGGAATCAATACACTCAGCCGCGAGTTTCTTTTTTGTTTCCATTGAAACCAACGGTAGGACATCTAGTCCAGAAACCCACGCAGTTCGTTCAAGTTGTGCATGGTGTTGAATCATGTCGCCCACATAGACGCCCCATTCCTGACCAGACCGCATAAAAACGGCACTGTGGCCCTCGGTATGGCCTGGCGTGGGCGAGACTATTACTTCATCAGTTATTTTTATTTCGTCGTCGAATAGATTTATATGATCGATAATTGGATTTAGATTTTTTTCTAAATAAGTTGCTCGGGTGCGTTCATTCGGATTGACAGCGTCATTCCATTCTTTTTCAGAGATGTAGTAGGTTGCATTTGGGAACGTGGGGACTAGTTCCTGATTTTCTGCACTAACGGAAGTATTCCAACCACAGTGATCAAAATGCAAATGTGTATTAACCACGACATCTATGTCACTTGGACTTAATCCTTGTTTAGCGATTGATTGGATCAAATTCCCTTGTTCGATTGGCGAAGCCACATCTCGGTCGCCTGGTTTTCCACCCACCCCAGTGTCCAGCAGAATATTCTTTCCATTGGATCGTAGTAAAACGCAATTCAAGCCTTGGGTGATCCTATGTTGAGCATCAATTTGATTTTCTACTGCCCGCTGCCACATCACCCTAGGTACGACGCCGAAAATAGCTCCTCCGTCATACATGAAAGTACCGTCATTTACGATCGTGATAGGCATTGANCCTATTTGAAATTNTGCTCCTGTTGNAAATTCTGAGTTTGTCATTTGGATAGACTATCAACTGAATTAGTTTCATAGTGAAAATCAACTACTTTCTTTTGCACGCGTANNTNCGCGTGCNCGATATGATATAGATGATTTGCATGAGTGAGTTTNNTTTCTGCAAGTAATTAGCNGANCGTGNAGTTCTATTGTTCGCTAATTTTTTTGGATTTATCATGANTAATCCACAGCGCAGCATTATGCTAGCGAGTGTGCAAGGGGGATTGTATGTCNCAGCAGATGGCTTATTTCGAGGGAAATTTTGTTCCNATTGAGGAAGCTAACCTCAATGTCATGACTCACGCTTTCAATTATGGNAGNGCAGTGTTTGAAGGAATTCGCGGTAACTGGAATCCTGCACACGAAGANCTTTACCTNTTTAAGGTTCGTGAACATATCGATCGCCTTGTTCAGAGTGCTCGAATNTTGCGAATGAATGGAACNTACGATGCNGATGAANTCTCTAATCTCGTTGTAGAGTTGGCACGTCGCTGCGACTANAAGGANGATATGTATATTCGNCCNATGGTATATAAGTCAGGGCTTGATATTGGCCCTGCTATTCACTCAGTTGAAGACAAGCTACTTATTTATGTNAGGCCCTTGGGCGATTATCTAGATCCAAATGCGGGTGCNACGGTTATGACNTCGTCATGGCGCAGAGTTGATGATACTTCGATNCCNGCGCGAGCCAAGGTTTCTGGTCTTTACGTCAATAATGGTTTGGCAACTAGCGAAGCNAAGCAAAATGGGATGACTGAAGCGATTATGCTAAATCAGGATGGGCACGTGTCTGAAGGTGCAGGAGAAAACCTTGTGATGATCAGGAATGGAGTCCTCATAAGCCCTCCNCAAAGTGACAATATNTTAGAGGGAATTACTCTCGACACCGCTCTTTTTCTTGCAAGTGAGAAACTTAATCTTCCGGTTGAGAGAAGAACTATNGACAGATCTGAGCTTTATATAGCAGANGAATTATTTATGACTGGAACCGCTGCTCANGTNACACCTGTAACTGAAGTCGATCGCGTGCCAGTAGGTGATGGTCAGCCNGGTNNAGTTTCCAGGAAATTNCAGAAGCTATTTTTNGATGCAATTACGGGTGAATTAACNGAGTACGAAAGCTGGCTNATACCTGTTTATGGTGAATAGCTAAGTTGAATTNATGGCTGATGAANATATATTCAAGCCTAAGTTACTTAAGGGTCTAATTTTTGGAATTTTNCTATGTGGCTGGTCTGNGTGTCTAGCCNTAGGATTGGCGTTAATTGCNANTGATCTTTCGTTTGGNGTACTTAAGGTATTAGCTTTTGGNGCTTNTTTTTTTNCNGNGTTGGTGATGATATTTTTTTTCTANTGGGTTTTATGNTTTTTNAAGTTGCGNTACACGGTAAAAGATAATAATTTGACAGTTCANTGGGGTTTGGTTGCNCATGTTATACCNCTGNCNTCNATAACTAGGATTAGTGTCACTGGATATNCGGACGATGTTNTNGTGGATATGTTTTCATGGCCTGGAATGAGTATNGGGCGNGGATTTTCNAGACTNGATTCAACNCAGAGCGCGCCAAAGCCGATTACTATTTTTGCNACGTCTANAGATNGNCAGAATTTACTTTATCTAGANACATCTAATTCTTTNTANGGNATATCTGTGAGTGANGANGCAGATTTTCTTGAAGGNCTTGGTGCNTATGGATATCAGGGTACTNAAGATGTCACAGANCCGTACATNGGTTATATATGGCCTCGANTACATTTNCTTATTTCTTCAGGNANNGTCTGGGTGTATTTAATAGNNATTGCGTTNACGACNATTTTTATGTGGTCTGAATTTAGCTTTCGNTATGCGANCCTACCTATNCAACTCGANGGAGTTTTTCCCATTAGTGAGGANAAATCAAGATTNGTNACTTTTTGGTTGCGNGAGGANTTATTNCAAATTCCATTGTTAGCCTCATTATTAGTCATTGGNAACACCATATTGGGACTCGTTTTTTTTGTTTGGGAACGGAANCTGGCGTTGATGGCTNTATTTTCGGCAATAGNGATNCCCGTATTATCANTTTTCCTTTTTGAGCTTGCTATCTATGNTTCAAGTGGTTAGATGNCCGTGACTCTATTTGATCTAAGGTATAACCTGATCTTATGGNATCAATAAACACAGAAGTTGCGATCATNGGTGCAGGACCCTCTGGTTCTATTGCGGCTCATCAGTTAGCCGCCGCAGGTCTNGATGTGGTNNTNCTCGATAGGGCTAAGTTCCCTAGAGATAAGCCTTGTGGNGGCGGCGTAACTGTAAGATGTGANCGGATTCTTCCTTTTTCTATTGATCCTGTGATTGAAGATGTTATTACTGANGCAGACATCAGNATTCGTGATGAGTCTTCTGTANTACAAACCTCTGGCTCTGTTCTGACTTACATGACTCAGCGAGCNCGTCTCGACGCATTTCTNGCTGATAAGGCACAGGAANTGGGGNCNAAGTTTAGAGATGGTGAACAGGTAACCGATATTTTTTCTAGGCCGGGGGACGGTTTNGTNGTGAAAACGCGGTCAGGTACTGAAGTTCAAGCACGAGTGCTTCTAGGNGCCGATGGGGCAAACGGAATTACTGGGAATAGACTGGGTTTTAATAGCCACAGTGAAGGTGCAGTTGCCTTNGAGGGAAATGTNTATTTTCCTGATGGNGTTCCNAGCCAGTTNGAGCATAAGGTAAGTCTTAATTTTGGNTATCTGACTCAGGGTTACGGCTGGATNTTCCCTAAGGGTGATCATGTAAATATCGGAGTTGGCGGAAGTCGTTCGAGTGGTGGCAAACGTTTGAAGGCCGCGATGTTTAAGTTGGCTGAGATCTATGGCATTGACTNCGATTCGATTACCGAGATTAAAGGACACCATCTTCCTATGCGTCATCCTGATTCAGCTATTTCTATTGACGGATCGGCTTTNCTTGGTGATGCCGCAGGCCTAGTAGATCCCTTATCTGGAGAAGGNATTTTTGCGGCGTTACGATCTGGTATTGCNGTNGCACCGGTGGTCNAGCAGTATCTTTCTTCTGAAGTTGATTCATTGGTAGGTTATCAAGTTGAATTACAAAAGGAACTTCTTCCTGAAATCCAGACTTCAGAGGCGTTGATGCAAATATTCCATGCTTATCCGAGACCGTTTGTTTGGATGCTACAACATGTAGGCNTGTTTTGGAGTGGAGCCATTGAGCTCATTCGTGGTGATTCTACTTATCTGGATCTAACTAATAAGTTTGGAAAAATCGGGCGGTCACTACTTATGCCTGCCGCTTGGCTGGGGGATAAGATTTCAGCGCGTAGACGAGTATAGTCACTATTTTGTGATACTTGCTCATGCGCTTGACGGTTCCAGATCTAAGTCTCAGAATAGGTCTACTATGTGTTACCTAAGTGGCAATCTGTTTTTAACTCAGTCGAGAAAAGTCTCGGTTGTCCCTGCCCATTTAGTATCTGTAGTCGTCGTGTCCTAGGGTGGCCGTTCTGGCCGCCCATGAGCTCGCGTGTCGAGCCAAGAGAACTAAAAAAACCAACAATATATAAAGTTAACGAGAATAAGAAGTTTACGTTATACCAGAATGAGCTANTGATGAATGNNTAGAGTCATTTTGACTTTACAGGTCGGCTAGATTTGTGATTGAGGAGANGATTATGACAAAAATGAGCGGTGCGGACATTGTTCTTAAGTGCTTGCAGAAGCTAGGNGTGGATACATTGTTTGGGTATCCTGGAGGAGTTGTATTGCCTCTTTATGATCGATTCCCAGATTATCCCGATATAAATCATATTTTGGTCCGGCATGAACANGCTGCCGGTCATGCCGCTGATGGNTATGCGAGGGCTTCAGGAAAGTTAGGCGTAGCTTTAGCGACTTCAGGCCCGGGNGCTACAAATTTAGTTACTGCNATCACGAATGCTCATATGGACTCGGTGCCGACATTATTTATCACGGGTAATGTTACGCGGTCGCTNCTTGGAAAAGATGGCTTTCAGGAAGCAGATATCACAGGTATTACTATGCCAACCGTTAAACATAATTATATTGTTATGCGNCCAGATGATTTGGCTTATGCATTTAGTGAAGCTGCTTACATCGCTACAACTGGAAGACCNGGGGCAGTTCATATTGATATCCCCAAGGATGTTTTTATAGAGGAAGCAGAATTTCACTGGCCAGANNATGTACATATTCGTGGTTATAACCCCCCAACGATNGGGGCNANTGAATCTATTGAGTCGGCAACTGACATCATTNATCAAGCAGAGAGNCCGCTTATTTTTGCTGGGCACGGCATCATACTGTCTGATGCCGCAGAAGAATTNCAAGCTTTCGCAGAAAAAGGCGGGATCCCAGTCGTTAATACNTTGCTTGGTTTAGGGTCGATAAANCCAAGTCACGTTCTTTCGTACGGAATGCTTGGAATGCATGGTTCNTATTGGGCNAATCATGCAGCATCTTCAGCNGATGTCATANTTGGNTTAGGTATGCGTATGGATGACAGAGCACTCGGACGTTTTGAAGATATGAANCCTAATGCAAAAATTATTCATGTCGATATTGATCCTGCAGAGCACCAAAAAAATATCGAAACTCATGTCCCAATNGTAGGAAACGTTAAGGATGTTTTAGGNCAGTTGATTAAATCAATNAATGTATCTACTCATTCTGANTGGCTTCAGTGGATAAACGAAATGCGCATTAATCACAAGGAATCNATGTCTATTCCNAGCGGTCCAGAGTTAAGTGCACAGTATGCAATTTCGAGAATTGCTGATTTAATCGGNCCTGAATCAGTTTTATGTACNGGGGTCGGTCAGCATCAAATGTGGGCTGCCCAATTTGGAAATATATCTCGACCACGTCAATTCATCACATCAGGGGGCCTAGGAACCATGGGTTTCGAAGTNCCTGCCGCGATGGGCGCGCAGGCNGCGTGTCCNGATAGGCCNGTTTGGACGATCTGTGGTGATGGCGGATTTCAGATGACCTTCCAGGAGATAGGAACTATGGTCGCGGAGAAGCTACCAGTCAAGATGGCGATTATGAATAATTGTTATCTTGGTATGGTGCGNCAGTGGCAGGAATTATTTTATGACGAAAATTTGGTGGATGTGGATATNACGCAGCCTGACTTTCTAAAAATNGCGGAAGCNTACGGAATCCGNGGAATTCGCGTNACNAACCAGGAGGATGTCGACGCTGCTATTCAAGAAGCTGAGGCTGACCCTGGCCCCGTAATTATTGACTTTCGAGTGGTACAGCANGACAATGTTTGGCCAATGGTCCCGGCTGGTGCAGCACTCAGCGAAACAGTGGAATCGAGCGGTCAGATATAAGAAAAGTAAATATTATTTTACTTATTTTTAATTTATTNAGCTAAATTAGAGGATTNTNATTATGAAAACAGATTTGACCGGCCCACGCCAGACAATTGCCGCTCTGGTAGAGGACCGCCCTGGCGTTTTGACGCGTGTCGCGTCCTTATTTCGAAGGCGTGGGTACAATATTGAGAGTTTGGCCGTGGGTTCGACNGATGAGATAGGAGTATCAAGGATGACAATAGTTGTCGAAGGAACTCCTGTAATAGGTGATCAAGTTGCAAAACAGCTGGATAAATTGATTGATGTGATTACTGCTGAGGTGTTNGAGGATGGTGAATCANTTGGACGTGAGCTTGCGTTAATTAAGGTAATGACGAAACCAGAACAGCGACGAGAAATTTTAGATATTGTTGAAATNTTTCGGGCATCTGTTGTTGACCTATCAGCAGCTAGTGTGATTATCCAAATAACGGCTGCTAACGAGACTATAGAGGCGCTTACAGATAACCTTCGTCCATACGGTATTCTTGAATTAGTTCGTACCGGAGGCATAGCTTTGGTTCGTGGAGAAGGTACAACTCAAATGCCGCACTTTGAAGATGAGGANTTACGACGATTTCATCAGGAGTCAGGTAGAATTCCAAGTGGTGATCTTCCGCATTTGAGTGATTGAGTCTGAAGATAAAAAATAGTGTATNAGGGGGTAAGTCTGTGGCTAAGGTTTATTATGAGAATAATGCCGATCTGTCGGTATTAGATGGTAAAAAAGTTGGGATTATTGGATTTGGTTCACAAGGGCATGCACATGCTCTGAACTTACATGAGTCAGGCGTAGATGTTGCGGTCGGCTTATACCCTGGGTCACGATCATGGGATTTGGTGAAAGAAAGTGGCTTGGATGTTGGTACTGTAGATGAAGTGGCAATCTCTTGCGATATCATCATGGTCCTAGTCCCAGATCAAATAGCATTCCAAGTTTATAAGGATCATATCGAACCTCATCTTGAACCAGGTAAAACTTTAATGTTTGCACATGGCTTCAATATTCATTTTGACGCTATCAATCCGCCGCCCGATATTGATGTATCAATGATTGCTCCTAAAGGGCCTGGTCATTTGGTGAGACGTGTTTTTCAAGAGGGCGGAGGAGTTCCAGCTCTGGTAGCTATTCATCAGGATGCTACTGAATCCGCACTTGCCGTCGCGTTGGCATATGGGAAAGGCTTAGGGGCAACAAAGGCAGGTATTCTTGAGACCACTTTTCGGGAGGAAACGGAGACCGACCTGTTTGGTGAGCAGGCGGTACTCTGTGGTGGTATAGCTGAGATGGCGAAAGCGGCTTTTGAAGTGCTTGTGGAGGCTGGATATCAGCCCGAGTCAGCCTATTTTGAAACTTTTCACGAGATTAAGTTAATTGTTGATTTAATGTACGAAGGCGGTCTTGCAACTATGTTGTCTTCAGTCTCTGATACGGCCGAATATGGTGCATACACCCGTGGTACGAGAATTGTGACACCCGAGACAAAGGCTGAGATGAAGAAGATTTTGTCTGAAGTTCAGCAGGGTGAATTCGCTCGGGAATGGTTATTAGAAAACCAAGTTGGGCAACCACACTTTAAGGCACTCCGACGGATCACCGCAGAGCACCCAATTGAGGTTGTTGGTGCCGAGGTTCGTTCAATGATGGCATGGCTTAACGAGTAGTCACTCGGCATGATGACGCAATCACGTCGATGTGAGATTTGATTGCGTCAGACTCGTTTTGGTGGAACTATTCCATTTACATGTGTATTGATGGAATAAACACTAGTTCTCGCCGTTAGGAAAATAGTTTTATAGTCCGCAGAACCGAACGCTATGTTTGCCGGCAGTTCGGGGATTTCAATTTGACCAAGAATTGTTCCATCCGACTCTATAACCCAAACTCCTCCCGGTCCGGTGGTCCACAAGCGGCCTTTGCTATCCACTTTCATACCGTCTGGCGAGCCCGGCCTCGGATCGTTTACTACGTCTAGAAATAAAACTGGATTGGTTATCGTGCCATCGTCTTCAACGGAAAATTTTCGTATTAAGCGATCTTTTGAATCTCCGACGTACAAAAAATTTTCATCAGGCGAAAGAGCAAGTCCATTTGGTTGCGTAAATATTGTGGTTAGTAAGTCAAGTGTTCCATCGGGTGCTACTTTGTAAACACCTTGATGTGTCAATTCTTGTTCTGCGTTCGGATCTCCTTGAGCGGGTTGAGTTAGTCCATATGTCGGATCTGTAAAATAAATTGTTCCATTACTGTGGACTACTATGTCATTTGGGCTGTTAAATTTTTTACCTTCCCAATGGCTGACTANTGTCTCTATTTTGNTTTCTTGGTTGTATGGGGCTCTAGATACTCGTCGTCCNGAATGNTCACAAGCGAGAATATTTCCATCCAAGTCAACCGTCAGTCCGTTTGAATGATGGCTAGAGGGGCGGTATGAGTTGACTTGTCCCGTGGTTTGTTGCCAGCGATGAATTGTTTGTTTATTGATGTCGCTAAATAATAGCGAATTATCGTTTTCGATCCAGATCGGTCCTTCAGTAAAACCAAATCCGCCACACAAAAGTGTTTCCGAAGAGTCAGCTATTAGGTCTGACAATCCTGCATTGTTCAAGATTTCCATTTACAGTCCTGTCTATGCGCTGCCTGTCTCATCTTTTTACACCATCAAATCTAATAATTTTTAATTAGCGCCCCTTGAACTCTGGTTTACGTTTCTCGGCGAATGCTTTTGGCCCCTCTTTCGCGTCCTCAGTAAAGCTTAGTCTCGCTTGCATAGCTGACTCTAGTCGAAGGCCATCACCTAGTGGCATATATTGAGCACGGACCGATAGTTCCTTGATGGCACGTACAGCTAATGGGGGCATCGCAGCTAACTCTTCAGCTCGTTCCATGGCTGTCTCAAGTACCTTGTCATGAGCTACAACTTCGTTGATTAGGCCAAAGTTAGCTGCTCGATCAGCCGATAATCGTCGGCCAAGCAGAAGAACTTCCATTGCTATCGGATATGGAAGCTGTCGAATTGTGCGCTGCGTCCCGCCATTGCCAGGTAGTATTCCGCGTTTTACTTCGGATAGATCAAAGAGCGCGTGCTCAGACGCTATTCGGATATCTGTCGCGAGCAGCAACGTCATTCCACCAGCAAGGCACAGTCCATTAATTCCTGCCACCACGGGTTTCCATACTTCAAGCCCTCGATTGAGAATTTGATTACTTTGTGTTTGCCAGAACTCAAAGGCTTCAGGTTTTTGCGGGATGGTCTGTTTAAGATCTGCACCAGCTGAGAAAACCTGTTTTTCAGGAGTTCTGTCTGGCTGTGGGGCCCCAGTTACTACAGCCACCCAGATATCTGGATTGTCTCTAACTTCGAGCCAAGAATCAGACAATTTAGCGTACATATCTGGCGTCATAGCGTTGAGGGCTTCTGGTCTATTGATCGTGATTGTCGCGATGTGATTTGAAATTTCAAAGTCAATTGTCATAATTTAATCCTCTCAGTTGTAGCAATCTATTCGTGAAAGTTATGAGCCACTTCTAATATTTAGTAGATCTCTGGCCATAACTATTCGTTGAACCTCGGATGGGCCTTCTCCGATCCTACGAATTCTTAATTCTCGATACCATCGCTCAAGAGGTAGATCTTTACTCATTCCAAGTCCGCCGAAAATCTGCATGGAGCGATCGACTACTCGACCAGCTCCTTCGGTAGCTACAAGCTTAGCCATTGATGATTCAAATCTAAACGGCTCACCACGGTGCGCAAGATCGGCTGCCTGAAGACACGCCCATCGTCCGGTGCGTATATCAATTTCATTATCAACGAGCATCCATTGGATAGCTTGTCGGTTGGCAAGTGGTTGCCCGAAAGTCTCTCGTTGTTTAGCCCAATCCATAGCCATTTCATGGGCGAAAATTGCTACTCCCAGCCCGGTGGCAGAGTAGGGAATGCGCTGCATACTCAGGTAGTCATTAGCGAGAGCGAATCCACCTCCTTCTTCACCAAGAAGATTTTGGCTTGGGATTCTCATATCGGTAAATGAGAGTTCAGTTGTGTAGTGTGCCCTGAGTACTTGCACGAGTCGTTCAACTCGAAAGCCGGGTGTCTCCGTATCTACGATGAATGCGCTGATACCTTCTCGCCCTTTGGAAGGATCAGTGCGGACGTAGACAATTCCGAAGTCTGCTGTGTCTGCACCGGAGTTCCAGAGCTTACCTCCGTTGATGACCCAATCATCTCCATCTTTTATTCCCCGAGTTTTGATTGCTCGAGCTGGATCTGATCCTCCACTAGGCTCGCTTAGCCCGAAAAATGCACTTTTCTCGCCTCGAATCACAGGCCATAAATATTTCTCTTTTTGTTCTTCGGTAGCGTTGTACAGTTGGCCGGGAGGGCCATGTCCAAAGACACCATATGCAGGAGCGTACAAGCCGGCTCGGTGCTGTGATAATTCTTCAGCAACCAGAGTCCGAGTGACCAAATCAATTCCCGGACCACCATATTCTGTGGGCACATCCATCTGGTAGAGTCCCATTTCTTTGACCATAGAAACCAAGCGATCTTTCTCTGAGGGAGGCAGAGAAAATGCATCTGGATCCAGTTCTTCTTCTAACGGTCTTATCTCTTCACGTATTAACCTTCGAACATTATCGATAATAAGTTTTTGCTCGTCACTGATTCTAAAATCAACCATTCTAGTTCTCCGTTCCGCTCTCTTTTGTTTTCCAGTGGTAACGACCGAGTGTTGGTATAACCTCCGAGTCTTCTAGATTTCCAGTCGGTAGTCGGCCATGATCCTCATTAAATCGCGTAAGAATTTCAATCCAGCGACTGTAGTACATGTGATTTACTTCGTAACGGTAGTAGGCCGCATGCTTTTGAATGCTGGGTAATGGTTGACCCATTTGAGGGTGAATCCAATTNTTNCCNTCAAAATCATTCTTATCTCCGAAACAGAGAAATAACTCTCCGCGNAGGCCAAAAGGCGATTTNCCGGATGCTTTGCCGATATAAATTGTTTTCTGTTCATTATCAGCAATTTCAAAAACACCCATNGCTCCGGGCAATGTTTTGTAATTGATTGAATCGTCCCAAGCAGTCCAAGGTTTTTGTATACGCATATCAAGNCCCTTCTAATTTATACGTTAGCATTGACTCATTAGCAGTAATTCTTTCAATCCGTGGAGTTACTCTGTCCCCTATTTTTACCTCGGTNGTAAGGTCTAGCATTGCACAGAGTAGGCGAGGACCTTCGTCTAGCTGAATAGTTGCAACNGTGTANGGGATAAAGGGTTTGAATGCTGGATGGTAGGGCTGGTGNACTTTAACNAACGAATATATAAATCCTTGTCCATTTGATATTTGGTGCGCGAGTTCAGTNGATCCGCACTCNTAGCAAAATGATTCGAAGGGGTATTGGTAACTACTACAGGTCTGGCATTTTTGNAGAATGAGTTCTCCACGACTAAGTGCCTCTCTGTAGGGAGTATTTAAATCGGTGAGGGGAGGAATNAACTCCTCAAAAGCAGCAAATTTATCGGCTATAGGGGCTTCGTTCATTGTCANACTCCCTGGTTNGATAAAAGCATAGTAGCGTGCGTTGTCATGATTCCACCCTGCTGACTAACCAGACCGACTTCCGCGCCTTCGACTTGCCTGTTTTCACCTTCACCTCGCAGCTGGCGGACNGCTTCTACAACCAGCTGGGTCCCNGGCATGCCTGTTTCAGACAATAGNCCTCCTGAAGTATTGCAGGGGAGCTCACCACCGATATGTGTCCTTTGCTCCTCATAAAATGAGCCTCCCTCACCCTTCTCAACAAACCCATATTCCTCAAGACTTATAAGGGGCACAATTGTAAAACAATCGTATATTTCACAGAAATCAACGTCTTTTGGTTGGAGTCCGGCTGATTCAAATGCCATTTTCCCAGCGATTTTTGCACCACTCGTGGCTAATTCAGGTCGACGATAAAAATCCCAAGAGGGATGTGCCTGACCAATACCTTCGATATAGACTGGCGATGTTTTAAGTTCTTTGGCTTTCTCTTCAGTGGTAATAATATACGCCGCGCCACCGTCGGAAACTGGACAGCAGTCAAGCAGTCTGAATGGTTCCGCAACCCATCTTGATGCCATGTAGTCATCAACCGTAAAAAGTTCCTGAAATTGGGCGTTTGGGTTCATGTTTGCGTGGGTTCGGTGAGCAATTGCAACGTTCGCAAGCTGTTCACTAGTAGTTCCATATTCATGCATGTGACGTTTGGCAACCATTGCGTAGCTTGATGGCGCTCCAAACAAACCCGCTAATGCATCATCACCTCTCGGTCGTGCATATGAAGCACGCGTACCTGTGCGCGGATTATCTCCATACGAGATTGCTATTACTTCTGCTTGTCCCATTTCAATTGCACTTATAGCGTATTGAATTAGCCCGATATTACTTGCACCAGCNTGATCTAGNGTTGCAGTAACTTTTGGCTGAATTCGCAACGCTTCNGCGATTTTTGGTCCCCANAGCATCGGGAAAGTTGAAGTAGGAGCCTTGGTGAGTACGCCATCAAGATCTTGTGCANTTAAGCCTGCATCNTTTAGNGCTGCTCGAATNGCCAGTACATTGTGAGCNATTTGTGAAATGCCCGGATTTTTACCATAAGCCGTATTCCCGACACCCACGATGCAATACTTTTGTTTGAGACTTTTCATCTTGANATTCCTTTATGCTTTACACAAAAAACTAACCCTCGGAAGTTTAGTGCGAACTGAGTAGAAAATGTTAGGTTCTGTAACACATTCTGTTAACGAAAGGATTTAAAGGTAAACAACCTTTTTATCCCTTATAGTTATGAAGCTCAGTATAGAACATTAAGAGGTTCCTTTGAAAATACGATTCTTATCTCTACTACTACCTCTGTCGCTTCAGCGGCCCTCCGTTGCGTAGAGCAAACGGGAGGGCCTACCTCGTATTTTTTACAATTTATACTAANACTGAAGGTTAGAAGACAATGAGTAATAACAATAGCGATAAAGTGTATATTTTTGATACAACTCTTCGNGATGGTGAACAATCTGCAGGNATTTCATTTACAAAAGAAGATAAAGTTGAAATNGCAAAGCAATTAGCAAAACTTAATGTGGATATTATAGAAGCGGGTTTCCCTGCTACCTCCCCNGGTGATCTCGATGCGGTGGCATCNATAGCACAGGATGTTCGTGGACCAATAATNGCTGGGNTAGCGCGAGCTGTNCCAGAAGATATTGACGCTGCGTGGCANGCATTAAGTCAGGCAGAATCTCCTCGTATCCACGTATTTCTTTCTACAAGTGATATTCATATGGCTCATCANCTAAGAAAAAANCGTGAAGACATCATTGAAATGGCTCGAGCTGGTGTCGCCCGAGCAAAGAGCTATGTTTCTGATGTTGAATTTTCTCCAATGGATGCGTCCAGATCTGACACGGAGTTCGTTTATCANATTCTCGAAGCAGCTATCGAAGAGGGCGCAACTACAATTAATATTCCCGATACTGTTGGTTACGCAATCCCAGAATCCTTTACCGCGTTTATTAAATCAATTTATGAGAATGTTGCCAACATTCATAAGGCACGAATTTCAGTGCATTGCCATAATGATTTAGGAATGGCAACAGCAAATTCGATTGCNGGTGTAATTGGGGGNGCGCGTCAGATTGAGGGCGCAGTTAACGGNATTGGCGAACGTGCTGGTAACACTTCGATAGAGGAGGTGATTATGGCTATCGCTACACGTCAAGATATGATGGGNGTCTATACCGATATTGAGCATACTGAGTTGTACCCCGCGTCTAAGTTAGTAGAACGATTGTCCGGAATGCAGGTTCAGAACAACAAGGCAATTGTGGGTCGTAATGCTTTCCGACATTCTTCAGGAATTCATCAGGACGGCGTGCTAAAAATGCGTGAGACATATGAAATTATGAGTGCGGAGTCTGTCGGGCAACCAACTGGTGAGTCTATCGTACTNACGAAAGTATCTGGTCGTCATGGTTTATCAGCGCGNCTACAAGATTTAGGGATTGANCTTGAAAATATTGATTTAGACAAAGTNTTTGCTGCCTTTAAAGATGTAGCTGATCGAAAAGATGAGGTGGATGATCGAGATTTGATGGCTATTATTTCAGAGCACACATCGTTTGATGTCGATGAGCTCTGGAAATTAGACCTTGTACAGGTTTCTACAACAGATCATGGAAGNCCTACGGCNACTGTGCGTTTGATTGATTCTNCTGANGAAGNATTCGAGGATGCTGCTGTTGGAGAGGGACCCGTTGACGCGATTTACAATGCGGTAAATAGGGTGACAGGCGCAGAAAACACCTTAACTGAGTACAGTGTCAAATCTGTGACTGAAGGAATCAATGCCCAGGGCGAGGTAACTATTCGAATTGAATCGAATGGNAACAGCTATATGGGACGTGCTGCCGATCCGGACATATTGGTAGCTAGTACGCGTGCCTATATACATGCAATGAATCGTTCTTTGAATGATCANATGGCTTCGTAAGAATGATTTAAGTTAAGTTGGTGCAATAAATAGAGGGGTCGGCAATGGACGCGAAAAAAACAATTATTGAAAAAGTGTGGGAGCAACATGTTGTCCGATCACAGACTGGTGAACCGGATCTACTCTATATCGATTTACATTTAGTTCACGAGGTCACGTCACCTCAGGCGTTTGAGGCTTTGCGTTTAACAGGCCGTCCAGTTCGNCGCCCAGATCTTACATTGGCTACAGTNGATCACAANGTACCTACTCAGGGTCGAAATCTTCCGAATCCAGATCCACTTTCTACTCAACAGATTGAGACCATGCAAAAAAANGCAGCNGAGTTCGGCATACCACTCTGGGATATATTTGATACGAGACAAGGGGTAGTCCATATCATTGCNCCGGAGCACGGTTTGACTCAGCCTGGTATGACGATTGTGTGTGGTGATTCGCATACATCAACTCATGGAGCATTTGGATCGTTGGCGTTTGGAATTGGTACGTCAGAGGTAGAGCANGTGTTGGCGACACAAACATTACCTCAGGTGCCNCCTGAGACTATGTCGGTNGAGGTNACCGGATCGCTTTCACCTGGGGTGACATCTAAGGATGTGATTCTTGCAATTATTCAACNGATGGGTGTTGATGGAGGAGTTGGACGAGTCATCGAATATCGAGGTGAACTGATTGAATCCTTGTCAATGGAAGCTCGAATGACGGTTTGCAATATGACGATTGAGGCGGGAGCTCGTGCTGGNTTGATCGCGCCTGATGAGATCACTTTNGAATATTTAANNGGGAGGCCAATGGCACCTCAAGGAGAAGAATGGGAGGCTGCNGTCGCCGATTGGCGTGCGCTAAAAACTGATGATGGTGCTGAATTTGATCACTCAATCGTTCTAAACGGATCTGAAATNGAACCGCATGTTACTTGGGGTACGACGCCCGCACAGTCAGTTCCGATTTCAGGTCGNGTGCCTGGGCCCGAGGATTTNACTACTNCAGCGGGNAAGGAAACTGCGGAACGTGCTCTTGCGTACATGGATTTGGAATCTGGACAACGTATAGAAGATATCAATATAGACAGAGTGTTTATCGGATCTTGCACGAATGGGCGTATTGAAGATCTGAGAGAGGCAGCNTCTGTTTTGAAAGGTAAACAAATATCTGAGACTGTTAAGGCTATGGTTGTNCCTGGTTCAGGACCAGTCAAAATACAGGCGGAAGCTGAAGGANTGGATTCTATTTTTAAGGATGCAGGTTTCGAATGGCGTGACCCTGGGTGCTCAATGTGTCTAGGCATGAATCCCGATATTTTATTGCCTGGTGAGCGATCTGCTTCGACTTCGAATAGGAATTTNGAGGGTCGTCAAGGTGCAGGNGGGAGAACTCATTTGGTCAGTCCTACTATGGCCGCNGCCGCCGCAGTCGCAGGTCATTTTGTGGATATCCGAGAGATTTAACGAGTGAGGAANAAAAGATGAAAGCTATTGAGTCAATACAGGGTAAAACAATCCCACTTAATCGNGCAGATGTTGATACTGATCAAATTATGCCAAAACAGTTTTTGAAGAGAATTGAAAGATCTGGGTATGGACCGTTCGCTTTTTATGAGTGGCGGAAAGAAGAATCTTTTGTATTAAACGATTCTAACTATATTGGTGCTCCCATAATGCTTGCGCAGCAAAACTTTGGNTGTGGGTCTTCTAGAGAACACGCAGTCTGGGGTTTAGAGGATATNGGAGTGCAGGCGATATTAGCNCCTTCATTTGCTGATATTTTTCGAAACAATTGTTCCAAGGTTGGNTTACTGACGATTGTTNTAGATCAGTCAGACATTGACTATCTTATGTCGCGNGCTGAGGAGTTNCCGGATTCACAAGTGAGTATCGATTTATCGAGCCAGACAGTGCAATTAGAGGGNTCTGACTGGCAAAGAAGTTTTGAAATTGATCCATTCGTTAAGCATCGACTTTTGAACGGTTTGGATGATATCGGTATAACACTACAGTATGAGGACGAGATATCGAGTTATGAATCGGGTAGGTCGAATAAGAAGCCAGATACGAGTTCAGCTTTTGAAGATACTCTAAAGATCGGTTAAATGATTTTCATTGCCTTGAATTTAGGGGAGAGGAGAGAACTCCGTACTCCGTAGCTCTTGATTAGCTAGCTCAATCAAATTATGAAACTATTTATCAGGGGTAGGATCTGTCTTTGCTTTATCAGAGGTTTTCTCTTGGTCCTCTACTTCATTTAGGAATGCCTCAAGTGCCGGTCTCAAAAGGGGCGGTGTCAGCATCTTTGAAGCGACCTTGGCGCTTTCACCAGCACCTTTTTTTAGTTCAACCTCGTGCTCGGTTGCATAATCCTTCACGCTTTCTAGAGCTTCTTGAACTTTGGGGGCCAATTCGGTGGCTGAGTGTTTAGCTTTGGACACTAGATCGGCACTTTTCTCTTCAATATTATTTTGATTGATTCCAAGATCCTCACTGATTTTCTTTACCTTCGGTCTTGCGAGCTTTATAGCCGAAAGAGCTTCTGAGAGTATGCGGTTTGCTCCCGGTATTTTATTTATGTCACGCTTATCCACTGTGTACGAGCCTCATTTTAAGCACTTATTAGGTAATTACAGAACATCAGGCACCCGTTTCACGGACTTTTGCTGCTTCTAGTGCTCTTACAATCATTCCCACTTCAGGATAGGGTTTCCAACCAGCCGGAGTATTGAAGTATCTCTGTCCAGCAGATCTTTCTTCGGGTTCTCGTTCCTGATACTCAACATCGAGTCCGTCGATTCTAATCGTTGGTGATGCGATGCAATTCACCGTAATNGCTTCTTCATCCTGATGAATGATCGTNACTTGAATTTCCGCTTCGACNNCGGCTTGGGCCATAGCCTCTTTTAAAATTTCCTGTGTCTCTTCGTGGNAACCACATGTATCACTGAGCACAACGCTNATTTCCATTNAATTTCCCTCCATGCTTATTACTCTTTAACTGCTGGTTTCCAACTATAACGAAAGTCGCAGAACGAGGCCCCCTCCATTATGGTCTGTGTTCTGCTCAGTTCTATGTCCTCAGAATAACCCTGTGACAGGGCGAAGTCACGTCCACAAGAGAATATTGCTCCAAGATCAGTGGCTCCTAATGATCTGAATAATTGCGCGAACCTACATCCAGTGACATTAAAGTGAAATGACTCATCATTGTCCAGTATTACCTCGATGTCGAGATCGGATCCGGCTGCACTCCATGTGTCTTTGATCGTTCTGAAACCATTTAGATCTGTTTTTTGTATTAGTTGGGAAAATTGTTCGCCTTGTTCACGCGCCATTTCATAGATAGTTTCTTTCGCGAGTTCATGGGCTTTTGCTTGTCCTAATTCTTTTTCAAGCTTCCTGATGAGGGGAATAAAAACCTCAGCCTCGACACCCCGCTGCTGTAGCAATGTGATCGGCGATCCGTTGAGTTTTGAGTCTTTATCTCTGGATATCTCTTTTTTTGTATCTGGTTTGTTAGTCATTGATTATGCTCAATCTAAAGTAATGGTAAACCAATATTACTCGCAGCTCGATCTATAAAGCTTTTATCATGCGGGAAAGCCAAACCAGGCAGATGAGACAAGGAATGCCACTCAGCCATCACTAATTCATCGCTAATTTTGGGCGGATGCTTATTCTCTGGTGGTAATATGGACGAGTAGGCAATGAATATTATTTCTTCGGTTGACGTCAGTCCTAATAGCTCAATTATTGCGATCTCTATTTGGGTTTCTTCAAATACTTCTCTTCGCGCAGCAATCGCCGGGTCCTCTGTTTGATTAACAAAACCGGCCGGAAGACTCCATAGATCGGTTTGTAACTCAGCTCGTCTCTGTACTAGGAGAATGTTGTTTTCACACAAGACAACCGCTCCGGCAACGACTTTCGGATCGTGCCATATTTGAAGATCACATGCCGAGCAAACTATAGGCACATCTAGCTTTATCGGGTCCGATGTTTTTAGCCTGGATCCACAATTTTGACAGTATTTTGGGTATCTACGCATTTTTCAAGCCCAAATGTCGAGTCGACGAAACTCTTCACGGTACCTTCCATCCGGATCTTGCCATATCTGTCTTGACTGATGGGCAAATGATTTTGGATTGGTAAATTGTGACTTGTGGGATAACAGAGCTGATATTTTCCTATCAAGCACGTCGGAAATATCGATATAAACATTTGGTTTTTCGGTGTCCCATAAATATATAGTCTGGACATTATGTGTTGTAAGGCCTTCATCAAGATGTTCTGGGAAATTTAATATATCTCTGGCCGCTGGATAGACCGCATCAATAACCATTTGTCCGGTTACCCGATGATCGGAGTGATGAATCCAACCCGTGCCAGAGAACATGGATTCTGGATCATGAGTAAAAATGATTTCCGGTTTAAATATTCTGATTTGGCGAACTATTTCACCAAGCAGAGTCCTATCTGCCACTAATTCACCATCAACATGATTTAAATTCGTTACCTTGGTAATTCCAAGAAGTTCAGCTGCATCATGTTGTTCAGCTATCCGTGACGCTCGTAGCTCATTTGCATCCACATTTTCGTCTGCACTACCCTTACTGCCGTCTGTGACTACCAGATATTGAAAAGTCCACCCGGAAGCCGTCAATAAGGTTGCAGTTCCAGCTGCTCCAAATTCACCATCGTCAGGATGCGCTGCAATGATCATTGCCTTATGGCTATCAGCGTCTACGATTCCGCTTAGCTTTGAGCCATCGAAGAGGCTCATCAGATTACTTGGCATAAAATTCAGCGATTTTCTATTTGGCGATTACCTGTATTGAATTGTCCTACGTAGATCTTAGTAGCATTGGCGATAGGATCGAGGACTTGACCAAGATAACTAAATAGCACTATTGTTCTTATTAAGAACATACGTTCAATTAGAGGGCTTAATTGATTAAGGTTGAATTTTGGCTCAATAATTTCAAAAGAGGTAGGTAGCTATGACTGTTAGTCGAGACAAGCTGAGTGATAAGCAGATAAGAATTCTGGAGTTTATCGAGAGTTATCTGGATGAAAACCAGATTCCACCGTCCATCCGCGACATACAGATAGCATGTGATCTTTCTTCTACATCTGTTGTCCAATACAACATGCGAAATTTAGAGAAGTTTGGATTTATTTCCCGTCGTGTTGACGTTGCAAGAGGCATTCAGATTACTAAGGATAATTCTTCTAATACAGAAAATCCCTCCGATAATCTCCTTTACATTCCTTTAATTGGACGAATCGCTGCGGGTATTCCGATACCTGTCACTCCGCAGGAAGCGGAGCCGGAAGATTTACTACCATTTTCTAGAAGCCAACTAGGTTCAAAAAGTGATCGTTCATTATTTGCGCTTAGAGTGCAAGGTGAATCAATGATTGATGATGGAATTTTCGATGGCGACATTGTGGTCATCGAACCTCGTCAGACTGCAGATCCAGGTGAGATGGTAGTCGCATGGATAAAGAGCCGTGAAGAGACAACCTTGAAACGTTGGTATCCAGAAGGTGACCGAATCCGTTTGCAACCTAGAAATTCGACTATGCCACCAATCTACGAGAATGCGGCTGATGTCGAGGTGCAGGGTAGATTTGTGTTGTCAATGAATAGCAGCTCATGATAGAGAATTTATATTTGAAATAGTCTTGCGAGTTTGAGTACCAGTAACTCTAGGTTAATTTCGGGAGCGCGCGGACCTATTTTTTTTATTTCTCCGGTTTTTGTAGATTTGTCGTGTTCGGCAAGTAACCTCAATGCAGCTTTACATTTTTCGCTAGATGTATTTCGAGATTGTTTAGTGAGCGTTTTAAGTGGAAAGGGCTTCATCGTGGGAAAAGCTCCTTTTAAATTTAATTGAGATTCCTTACTATTACTTCCCGATTCCATGGCTTCGCACGCGATGAGCATTCGTCGGATTTGATTTGTAATACGAGTTTGTAATACAAATGGGTTTTCTTCGTTTTGTTCAAGCATTTGTCTTACGAGGTAGAGTGCTTTTCGAGGTGTTCCTTCAACAATTGTGTCCATTATTGTGAATGGATTTTCATCAGCTTCAGCTGGCGTGAGTAGCAGCACTGATTGCTTGGTGATCGGGTTCGCTTTGCTGTAGGTGGAAAGTTTTTCAAGTTCACTGATTAAAGTTAGTGGTTCATTACCGACGCGCACTGCCAATTCGATTGCTGCATCATGTGCGATGTCGAAGTCATTTGATTTAGTGTAGTCACTAATAAACGCTCTAGCCCACTCAGTTTGTTTTTCGATTGAGCCGAAGAGTGTAGGTTTAGGAATATTGTATTGTTTAAAGAACACCACCTGCTCTTCTTCGGCGGATGATTTAGTTAGATCCTTAATTTTCTTATAGAGCTTACTTGCAGAGAGCGTTTTCCCCGATTGTATGATTTCGTATAGGACTACATGATTTGTTATCGGAAGTTCAAGTAACTCATCCACTAATAGATTCCACTCATCGAACTCATTATTTTTAGTAGCGCTAAAGAATCCTTCGATGATAACCAGCAGATTACCACCCATAAATGGGAGAGTGTGGGTATGTTGTCGAACGACTTCCAGCGTGATATTTTCCGGTCGTATATTGACCAGATTATTTTGCAGAGACTCATCGGTTATGTCCAAGTCGGTTTTTATTTGCGAAAGTTCGGAAAGGATATTGTATTCATCGTCGCCGGTAAGCACGTAGAGCATTCGTCGAACCTAATCTATTTCCAGTTGCCAACCTAGCCAAGTCGTAACTGTAACACCTAGAAATATCCCAGACCCTGGCCATGCAATAGTTGTGAGTATCGATTTAATCTGTTGTGATTCACTACTCAGGCCAATATAACTTGCGAAAATAAGGGTAATGAGTGCGCCTGGTATTGGAATCCACAATGGTAGTCGTGTATCCGCCGCATCGACAAACGCTGATTTGAGTATTTCTGAGACGCTTATTCGATTTGATACTTTTTGTTTGTCGCTCATCTGTATAATTCTTCTAATAATATTTTTATTTTACCTATGGAAATAAGTCGAGTGGAGTTTCACGAACTATTTCAGAGGCAGCACCCTGGCTCTTTTTGAATGGATAACCTCGCACTATCGCGGCGGGTACTGCGTCTAGCTTGCCCATGACAAGTTCAGCTGATCCAGCGATTTCATCTGCCACGCAGATAGTTGTGACTCGCAGTTCCTTTCCATCGAGATCGTTTGCTCCCACATAATCCCTCATAGGTTGCATTCCTGCCACACCGATAGCTACGTTAGTCTGTCCATGTCGCCAAGGTCGCCCGAATGTATCAGTCATAATCACCGCTACGTCGACTCCGAGTCTTTCCTTGATGAGGCCACAAACGACCTGACAATCTTGATCTGGATCTCTGGGAAGTAGTGAAATTAAGTCATCTCCACCAACATTTGATCCATCCACTCCAGCATT